>DATLQP010000265.1:0-3936 GCA_035535155.1 Propionibacteriaceae bacterium | reverse complement strand
GGTGGCCTTCGACGACACAATCCACTACGCCGTCCGTAAATCGGGGGGCTGGAAGTCGACACTGCTGGGTGGGGAAGGGCTGGTGACGGACTTCACCGGACCCGGGCGGCTGTGGCTGCAGACGCGGAACAGCAGCGAACTAGTGAGCTGGCTGGCCGTACGGTTGCCTTCCCAGCGCGACTCCTCGTCCTAGATCGCCTTGGGCGGCTGACTGCTCGGAGTGAGCTTCTTCGGCATGCGTCTCCCTCGAACGGCGTAGTCGCGGGACTCGTCGACTGGTCAGGGCGAGCCGCATCAAGATGGCTGGCCCGGCCCTGCGACCGTCGCAGAGCAAATCTGCGCCGCCGTCGGTTATTAGACCGGACTGGGCCGGTTGCCATTCCGCATCTGACCGAGTGTCCGCAAGCCGGTCCCGCCCTGACCACCCTTGCTGGCATTGATCACGGTCTGCTGGTTGGAGACGCGTCTTCGAGACGCTGAAGCCACCGAAACGTGGTGCGTTGTCTACGACGCCGCCTGAGCCGCGTAAAGCGCTGCCGGCGGTAGCGTTGGAGGGTGGAGGATGTCGTCATTGTCGGCGCTGGTCCGGCTGGCTTGGCGGCTGCGGCGACAGTTCGGGCGCGCGGCATAGACGCCGCCATCATCGAGCGTGGTCGTGTGGGGGAGCCGTGGCGCCGCCGCTATGACCGTCTCCACCTGCACACCATTCGCTCGCTGTCGCATCTCCCCGGCTACCGGATTCCACGTGACTTCGGCCGTTGGGTGGCACGCGACCAGTTCGTTCAATACCTGGAGCGGTACGCGGTGCACCATCGCCTCGAGCCGCGGTTCGGGGTTGAGGCCACGCGTATTGACCGCGACAACGACCACTGGAGTATTCGTACGACAACTGGCACGATTTTTGCGCGGGTGGTCGTGGTGGCCACCGGGTATACCCGACTTCCACATTTGCCGCGATGGCGTGGCACCTTCGATGGACCTGTGGTGCATTCGGTGGATTACCGCAATCCGCAGCCCTATCGCGACCAGGACGTGCTAGTTGTTGGCGCGGGGAACAGCGGTACCGAGATCGCCGTCGATCTAGCGCAGGGCGGCGCAAGACGGGTTCGGATCGCGGTACGCACGCCGCCGAACATCCTGAGGCGCGACGTGAAGGGTTTCCCCATCCAGCTGCTCGGGATCGTGTTTCGGCGGCTGCCGCCCCGGCTCCTGGACCCACTCATTCTTGGGCTGGAACGAGTGACCATCCCGGACCTGAGCGCCTGCGGTCTGCCAAGGCCACGCGCGCCATTTTCGCAGTTCCAACGCACCGGCACCGTGCCCATCTTCGACGTCGGTTTCATCGATGCCGTACGCAATGGAGCCATTGAGGTCGTGCCGGGCGTCACCGCGTTCGACGGAGCGGCAGTCGTGTTGGCCGATGGATCACGCATGTTTCCGGACGTCGTCGTAGCGGCCACCGGCTACCACCCTGGGCTCGAGCCGATGGTCGGACACCTCACAACGATCGGAGAGCACGGTATTCCAAGCCCGCAATCCCGCCTGCATTTCATTGGAATGCGCATACCAGTCTCCGGGTTCTTGCATGAGGTTGGCATAGATGCCCGACAGATTGCAGGAAAGGTGGCACGCGAGCTTGGCGGGTGAGCCCATTCCGCACCGCCATCGCGAAGAGTTGTTAGTAGCTAGTGCAGAATCCAGGGAGAGGGAATGGCCATCGGGAGGGGGCTAGCACGATCCATGGGTCGCTAAAGCCGCTGCTTGCGCATGTCTTGGCATGCATCCTGTGATCCTGAGATAGTCTCGCGCTTCGAGCGCCACGGGGTGCGGGCCACTCTTCGCTTAGCGTTCGGCAGGTAGTCGACCGAGTATCCGCAAGCCGGTCGGTTTGCGGTCAATCTCATGAGCGCGGATCGCGGCCAGGTGCGGGGAGCGGGCTCGCAGCCCCACGCCCGCTCAGTAGTCAAACACCGACCAGCAGATGTCGTTGCGCAACTGCTGGTCGTCGAGCACGAGCTCGCGAATCGCCTCCGGGAGTTGGTCACGCTGCCATCGGCACTCGAGTCGCCCTGCGGTATCGCTCTCGTCTTCCGCCGCGGCAGCACGTGCGGCCTTGATCGCATAAGCGGCTGCACCGAGTTCGTGCGCGGCGACGTGTGCGACGGCCCCCGCCTGGCCAGCAGCGTACGCGGCATGCCGTGCTGCCCCACGCAGGTCTCTGGCCGTGCCCATTGCATGGCCGCCCGCTGCGCGAGCCTGCATCATCTTGACCTCACCACGCACCCAGGCGCGGGCGTGCTCGATCGCTTCACGTGGTCGTGGGTCCTCAGGCTGAACCGACTCGAACAGGTGAAGGACGTGCTCCGCGCACGACGCCGCCCAAAGGGCGAGGAGATGATGATCCGAATCAGTGAGGGTCCACCGCGACGAAGCGTGATGAAGCGAGGGTCCCTAACCTCCGGGAGGATCATGGTAGGGCGCTCCTACTAGGGAACGGGTCGCATCTTCAACCGTAGCGTCGTTCGAGCATCAGAGCTCTTGAGACGTCGAGTCATCGTTCAAAACGATCTCCTGAACCAGGACACCCTAAGCTCCACGCACTAATGCCCCTTATCAGGGTTGAATTGCACGGATGACATTTTCGCCGTCTCTGAACATCCCCACTCCGACGGCCACGCGACCGGGTAAGCGAGCAGGCATGGGACCAGGCACGTGACGCCGGTGGGCCGAGACTGGCCCACGACGCGATCGGCTAGCGGAAGCGGTCGCCGCGCCCACGCCATCCATCCCGTCGGTGCTGACGGGTTTGGCCGAGGAGATCGGGTCCGCAGTTGACGAACCCACTTTGGCCCGGCCCTAGAACCGTGTTTCTCCGGTCAGGCGCCGTGGGCCAGCGGCGTAACGTTGCATGTGGCCGCGAAGATGGCTTGAGGGGGCATATGCGTGTCTCACGTGTCGGGTTCTACCTTCTCTGCACGCTGATGTCTCCGGTGATCCTGGTCGGCTACCTCGTGTGGGTGGGCAAGTTGTTTGCCGCAGGACGCTCGGGTGTGTCCGCGACGGCGCAGGGCCCGCTGTCTGCCCGGTTCTCCGAGCACAACTTCGGGACACGACAGGACGAGGCAGCGGATCGGCTGATGCGGGCCCTGCCCGGTGTCCCGCGCCTGGGGTTGCGCCTGACGACTGGTCCGGTGCTGCTGGCGCACCGGGTCACCGGGTACGTGCCGCGCGCTTTCCAATATCCCTTCGAGGGCGACGTGCCCCCTCAGTACGAGGCCTCGGCGCGCATCTGGTTTTTCGACGCCGCGGTCGACCGGTATCTACCCGACGTCGCGCAGTTTGTCATCCTCGGTGCTGGTTTCGACACCCGCCCCTACCGGCTGCCGAACGATACCCGGGTGCGGGTGTTCGAGGTTGATTCTCCACAAACGCAGATGGTCAAGCGCGAGACGCTGCAGAGGGTTGGCATAGATTCCAGCGCGGTGACATTCGTTGCGGCGGACTTCGAGAAGGACGACTGGTTGGCCTGCCTGTCCACGGCGGGATTTGCCCCTGGCCAGCGAACACTGTTCCTATGGGAAGGCGTGACCATGTACCTCACCGGCGAGGCCGTCGAAGACTCCCTGCGGAAAATCGCTTCGACGGCGCAGGGGAGCGTGGTCGCTTTTGACTACTTCACCACCGAAGCCCTTGAGTCACGGGCCCTCTACTGGCGTTACGGGAGGGCCGCCACAAAGTCGACGGGAGAAACGCTGAAGTTTGGCGTCGACAGCACTCCGCCCTCCCGCGAACGACTGGCCGAACTGCTCCGATCCTGTGGGCTTTCACTTGCCGATCAGCGTACCCTCGGCGACGACACGCCGACTCGGCGTTCCTGGGGCGGGTTCGCGACCGCGACAGTGGAAAAGTCGTCGGCCTACCTCTGAGCTACTTCGT
>DATLQP010000264.1:0-2298 GCA_035535155.1 Propionibacteriaceae bacterium | reverse complement strand
CTCACATGTGTCGTATGCCTCGGGATACAAGTGCGACGCGGAGCACCCAGTCCAAATTCCCCAGTTGACACTAGCGGAGCGCTTCAGACCAGGTACGACTCGGGGAACCATTACCTTATCTTCGATGAATAGTCCGCTTACGTTGCATGCAGATTTCTTCAACGCCTGGGACCCTCGTTCGCTCACGGCCTTGATGAAGTACTGCATCTATGGTCACGTCTTCTGCGAGACCGTTTCTGACAATCGAATGCCCCCGGGAATGACGACCACAACACCAGGTGGCGGAATGATCACTCATACTCAGTCAGTAACGGGTCCAGCGACTACGGGAACAACCACGCCAATGCCCTCGTCGACATCGAACGTGATGGCTATGCCGCCGCACCACCATCACGGTTCCGTGGATCACTCAACAATGACAGGTATCTCGCATCCCTCGATAACGCTGAAACGGCCGGATCGTAGGACCGTCCGGGTGCAGGGAGTCGGTTTTCCGGCTGGCAAAGGCGCCAAAGTAGTGCTGTCCCATAAACATGCTTCACGCTCGTTCGTGACCAAGATCGATCCAACAGGACACTTCACGGTCTCACTACATATAAGGCCGGCCTGGGCGGGAACGCTAAGGGCGGTAGCGACGGCCAAATCGGGATCTCTTTATGCAAAGAAGACGCTGAGATTGAGCTAACAGTTACCTTATTCAGCTATAGGCGTGACGCTCAAGGTCTCACAGGTCAATTCATGCCAATGAAGATCTGGCATTTTCAAACTTTGCTGGGCTGAACTCCGGGCGAAAACTACAGACGTCCGCGCTGGCTCGGCACTCCGGCATGAGCCAAGACGGCATGCCAATTCTCGTCTCGTAATCGCCACTTCGGTTTAACGGCTCTACGAATTTGAGCGGGGTTGGTCCCGTTCATGCTGCTGATTTCTGTGGTCGGGTGACCGCAATGTGGCTCAGGATACGGCGTTGGTAGTTGATCATGTTGCGGTAGCCGCAGCCGACCCGCTTGGTTTGTTTGATGATCCGGTTGAAGCCCTCGGTGCGGGCGTTGGAGGCGTCCTCGGTGAGCGCGACCAAGATTGCTGGCCACCACGTCTGGATGGTTTCGGCGAGTCGGGTGGCTTCGGGCAGTTGGGCGTCAATGGCGGCGTCGTAGAAGTCCGCCAGCCGCCACCGGATCTTGGACGGCTCGGACTCGGCGAGCAGCATCCGGAGCCGTTCTTTCACACCCCAGGCGGCACCAATCTCGTTGGTCGGATCATGATCATCGAGCATCCGCCGGAGCCGGGCCCATTGTCTCGGCGAGAGGTGTTCGGCGGCGGTGAGCAGCAGCCGCCGGTTCACCCATACCGGGTCGGCAACCGTGCCGCGGCGGCCCATCAGGTCGCGGGTGACGCGTTGCCGGACCTCGGTGACCATCTGGTTGGCCAGTGCAACCAGGTGCCACTTGTCGACCGCGATCTTGGCATCCGGTAGGGCGGCCCGGATCCCGGAGGCATACGGCGCCGACGGGTCGATCACCACGATCTTGATCATCTTTCGGAAGGCCTCGGATTGCTCACCTAGCCACTCCCGCACGCATGCTCCGGTGCGGCCAGGAGCCAACCCCAGCAGCGATCCCGGCCCATCCCGGGAACAGTCCACGAAGCTGGTCAGCCACGGATCGGACCGCCTCCAGGTGATCCCGTCCAAGATCCAGCGAACTGATCGGAATCGGGTTTCATCGATCCCCAGCCGGCTCGTCGGCACCGGCTCCGGCAGCCACATCGTGGCCGCGACGACCAGCGCCTTGTGCGCGGTTGGCCAGGACACGCCGTACTCGCGGGCCACATCGGAGACCGCCCGGTTGCTCGACGCGATCGCCATCGCCACCCGATGCCGCAGCCGCTCGGTAACTCGGGCACGCGGCAGCACCGCAGTCGATGTCAGGGTGAAGGTCCTGCGCGGACACAGCGCCTCGCCACAGACCAGGCGGCGTTTCCGCCACCACAGCTCCACGGTCTGCCCCGAGACCGGCAAGTCCTTCAACCGCATCCATGGCCGATCCTTCACTGCGCCGCTGACCACCCCACACTGTGGACACGGGCCCTCCCGTGCCGTCTGCTCGACGATCGCCTTCACGGTCGCGGTATCGACCCGTTGCACCTCGAGAACGCTGAACTCGTGCTCAAGACCGAACAACACTGACGTAGCATCCGACATGCTCGTGGCCTCGCTGCTGGACGTTGTAGGAGACCAACAGCATGTCGGGGCCACGAGCCCCTTCACTCGCTACGACACGAGCCTCAAAGCACCCC
>DATLQP010000263.1:0-32235 GCA_035535155.1 Propionibacteriaceae bacterium | reverse complement strand
CCACCACTCGCAGAACCCTCGGCTCCAGGGGTGCCGGTGTCGCCGCCGCCCCCACAAGCGGCGAACGTCAGCGACGCCGCCGCCGCCATTGCCACGGCCGCAGCGAGGCGTACGCCCCGACGGCTAGGCGATAGGTACTTCATAAGATGTTCCTCTCGCTAGAACGCACCGTCGGGTATGACAACGGTGTCAAGGTCATTCTTAAGTCACTCTCAGGTTCGTTGTCAAGCACAGTAGATTAACGAATTCATATACGGATACGCTGTTCGTTGGAAAGGGGACATCGATGTCAAATCGGCCTTCCGGATCAACGACAAAGGTGCGGCCGACCATCCGCGATGTTGCGGCCTTGGCAGGCGTGGGTACCAAGACCGTTTCCCGGGTTATCAACGACGAGGCCAACGTATCGCCCCAGACTCGGGCTCGGGTCCAACGCGCCGTAAAGGCGTTGAATTTCAAGCCGAACCAAGGCGCCGGCGCGTTGCGCCGCGGCGATCGCAAAACGCTCACCCTTGGCCTCCTCCTTGACGCCGTGGACAACCCATTCTCAGCATTAATTAACCGAGCTGTCGAGACCGTGGCCTATGGCCGGGACACCGCAGTGCTGGCTGCGAGCTCGGACAACGACCCGAACCGCGAGCGGATCATGGTCGATGCCTTTACCCGTCGCCGGGTTGACGGATTGATCCTGAACACGATCACCGAAGATCAGGGTTACCTGCAGGCAGAGCGTGAGCAGGGTACGCCGCTCGTGTTCGTCGACCGACCACCGATCGGACTGCTCGCCGATGCCGTGGTGACCAACAACTACGAAGCAGCTATGCAGGCCACTCAGCATTTGATCAGCTATGGCCACCGGCATATCGCCCACCTCGGCGACGAGCCCGGCGCATCAACGGCCCGAGGGCGGTTACGCGGGTTCACTGACGCGATGGCTGCAGCGGGACTGTCCGACTCAGCTCGACAAGTGAACGCGTTGCGCTCCGAGCAGGAGGCCTACGCCGCTGTGCACGGATTCATGCAGCTCGACGATCCACCGACGGCGCTGTTCACCTCTCATTACCTGTTAACCCTTGGCGCGATTCGGGCCCTACATGATCTTCAATTGGCGGAGCGCATTGCCCTGATCGGCTTCGATGACATCGTGCTGGCCGACCTAGTGCGTCCTGCCATTTCGGTCATGGCTCACGATCCCTCCCAGCTCGGCACCCGTGCTGCCGAGCGCATCTTCGCCCGGCTGGACGGCGACACGTCCGCAATACAGAACGTCGTGGTCGCAGCAAAGTTGATTGCCCGCGGCTCGGGGGAAATTCCACCGCCGCAGGGCTAAAGCGTCGGTGCGTTTCCCGGCACAGCCGTCGAAACGTGCCCTGCGCTGCCCGGCCAAAGGCGCGTTCCCAGCACAGCCGTCGAAACCTGCCCTGCGCTCCCCGACCAAAGGCGCGTTTCGCAGCACAACCGTCGAAACGTACCCCGCTCTCCTGAAGTCCGGCTCGCGGAACTTGTGTCGAGTAGATTTGCTGGTCAAGCCTCAATGCGACAAGCGTGCAAAGAAACCGAACGCGTCGCCATCCTGCGCCAGAGAGGAAGTCGATGACCGAGCCCACGTCGTCCGCCGCTGCCCCGGCGCCGCTCACTCCGCCCGAGGGTGCGCCCCTGACCCTCACCGCGCCAGCCCCACCAGCACTCGTTGTAGCCACTCAAGCTCCGGCCATGGCACCGCAGGTGGATCCGGCCACCATCCCAGAGCTCGACGGCAAAGTCGACGGCTTCGTCAGCGCCTTGATGGCGGCTCAGACCCGCTCACCGGAGTTCGCCAAGCAGGCCGCCGACGTTCGTGCCATGGGAGACGCTGACATTCGCCGCGCCGCGGAGACCTCAAACCGCCTGTTGCAGACTCCGGTACGCGCCCTCAAGGAGGGCGGGATAACCGAAGGGTCCAAGGTCGGCAACACCTTGCTGGAGTTGCGCCGTACGGTTGAGGGCCTGGACCCGAGCCGGGCGACCGGGGCACGGAAGTTTCTCGGAGTGATCCCCTTCGGCGACAAGATCGTCGACTATTTTCGCCGCTACGAGTCAGCCCAAGGCCACTTGAACGGCATCCTGCACGCGCTCCGCAACGGCCAGGACGAGCTGACCAAGGACAACGTCGCTCTCAACCTGGAGAAGCAGAATCTCTGGGCAGCGATGGGCCGCCTGAACGCATACATCTACATTGCCGAACGGCTGGACGCCCGGCTGGCCTCCACCATCGCCCAGCTGGAGATCTCTGATCCCGAGCGCGCCAAAGCGTTGAGCCAAGACGTGCTGTTCTACGTACGCCAGAAGCACCAAGATCTGCTCACCCAGCTGGCCGTTTCGATCCAGAGCTATCTCGCGATCGACATCATCATCAAGAACAACATTGAGTTGATCAAGGGTGTCGACCGAGCATCGACGACGACGATTTCGGCTCTCCGCACGGCCGTGATCGTCGCGCAGGCGCTGGGCAACCAGCGACTAGTTCTTGATCAGATCACGGCGTTGAACACGACGACCTCTGATTTGATTCAACGCACCTCGGAGATGCTGCGGGACAACTCAGCACAGATCCAGCAGCAGGCGGCCTCGGCAACGATCGGACTTCCTCAGCTGCAAGCGGCATTTCAGAACATCTACGCCACGATGGATTCCATCGACACCTTCAAGATGCAAGCGCTGGACAGCATGGCAGCCACCATCGGAACGCTGGAAACCGAGGTCGCCAAATCCCGCGAGTATCTCGACCGGGTGCAACGCCAAGATCAGCAGCTGGCTTCGGGAGCCTTGGACCTCGAGAGTGGCGCCGCCCCTGGCGCACCTCGCGGGCTGCGTTGACCTCACGTCCACGTTCTCGATCAACATCGGTGCCTGATGGGATTCAAGGAGTGGATGGCAGCCATCACGAGACGCCGTCCGCAAGCATCCGAGGTAGGGGCATCCGGCGTGCCAGAATCGCCACCCGCTGCGGCGCCGACGGAGTCCGACATCATGGGCGCACTTGATCGGGTGGAGGACATGGTTGGTGGTGGTGCGGTACCCGCGCCGGTGCAATCCAGAGTCCGCCGGGTCGCCCAAACCGTACGCGACACCATGCCCCGGCTGCGTAACCTGGGGCTCGGCAGCCCCGAGGCGTACTCGGTGATGGCAACGGCCACCGACTATCTGCCCGAAGCAGTCGGGGCATACACCCGGCTCCCCCGCCAGTGGGCCGACTCGCGGCCCATCGAGAATGGCAAGACCTCGCTCATGCTGCTGATCGATCAGCTGGATCTGTTGAGCGCCACCATGGACAAGATCTTCGATGCGGTGGTTCGGGTCGATGCCGATGCCCTCATCGTGCACGGCCGCTTCCTGCAGGAGAAGTTCGGACACGCCTCGACAGGAGGAGCGTTGAACATCGGAGACCAACCCGCGCCCGAAGCACCGCGCAGCACCTTGGACCTGCCGTGACAGAGCCGTCGACCCGCACCCTCACCGATGCCCTGGCCGCGCTTCGCAACACAGCCGGTGCGGCAGGCCTGGAGCCTGAGGCCGCAGTACGGGAGGGTGAGGCGCTCGCCGCCGCCGTCGCTGAGTCGGCAGAGCGGGCCTACCTCGACTGGGGTGAGCAGACCGGTCACTCCGACCCGCAAGCCTTCTTCGATGCGGCACACCGCGGCCGACGCTGGCGCGCGGCACCTACCGCGCTGCTCGGACAGCTGGTTCTCAACAGATCGCCGCAGGGCCCCAGCTACGCCGAGGCGCTGGCCGAGGTGTGCCGCACGGCACAGACTCTCGGCGAACCGAACTCTCGAACCGCGGGCAACGCGGCAGTCGCGGCGGCTGCCCAACTGGGAGCGCTGACCCCCCCACCAGTTCCAGTGACGACCCGGCCCGAGGTAGCCGCCATGCTGCGGGCTCTCAACCAGAGCTCGCTGGACCTAAGCTCCCTCGACCTGAGTTCCCTTGACTTGAGCTCGCTTGATCTACCGGGCGGATTCCCGCAGATCAATGCGCGCCCTGAGCCGGCAGGCATGCGCCCTGAGCCCACAGTTATGCGCCCTGAGCCCGTCGAAGGGCAGCCACCCGGCGCTTCGACCCGCTCAGCGCCCATCGCCCCCGCAGCAAAGCCGGAACCCGAACCCAAAACGCTCGACGAACTGCTTGCCGAGCTCGATGCCCTAGTCGGCCTGACGGCGGTCAAGGCGGAGATCCACCGTCAGGTAGCTGTGCTTCGTGTCGAGACACTGCGCAGTAAGGCCGGACTGAAGTCTCCAACGATCACCCGGCATCTGGTGTTCGTCGGCAATCCCGGCACCGGCAAGACCACCGTGGCCCGGTTGGTCGGCGGCATCTACCGAGCCCTCGGGTTGTTGTCGAAGGGCCAGCTGGTCGAGGTGGACCGCTCGGAACTGGTCGCGGGCTACCTCGGGCAGACCGCAATCAAGACGGCCGAGGTCATCGCGTCAGCCGCTGGCGGCGTTCTTTTTGTCGATGAGGCATACAGCCTGGCCGGTGACCAGTACGGTCAGGAGTCGGTCGACACCCTGGTGAAGGAAATGGAAGACCGTCGCGACGACCTGGTGTTGATCGTGGCCGGCTATCCCGATCCCATGGCACTCTTCATTGCCCAGAATCCGGGACTGGCCAGCCGCTTCCGTACCACCATCGAATTTGACGACTACACCGACGAGGAATTGGTGCGCATTCTCCAACAGATGGCCCAAGCAGCCGACTACGACCTGGATGAGGGCTGTGTGGACCGCTTCAGGTCGATCCTTGCCACCACACCACGCGGTTCGATGTTCGGCAATGCGCGATTCGCACGCAACCTCTTAGAAGCCGCCATCGGCAAGCATGCCTGGCGGCTTCGCGAGATCACCGACCCGACCGTTGAGCAGCTACGGAACCTGATTGCGAACGACTTCGACGAGGGCGAGACCGAGAACGAGCCGCTTGCTCTCTCCTCCGAGCAGTCAGCTGAGGATGACGCAGCGGCACCCAAGGAGCCGAACAATGAGCCAGGCTAGCCAGCAAATCGGCGCAGCCGGGGTCGCGCCGCCACCCGCCGCGTCAGCAACGACGGCCCCGCCGGCAGCGCATTCGACGACCGGCTCGCCGCAGCCCACCGCAACCTCCCCGAGCCCAGCGGCGCAGGCTGCTGTGAACCGGACGATGACCACACCGCAACGGCTGCGCTTGCTCAGCCTGGGTGTTGTGGTGGCCGGCCTGGTCATAGGTCTGATCGGCGCGCTGACCTATGCCTATCTCGCCTTCTCGCTGAGCCGGGCCAAAGCGGATACCGCCCAGCTCATCCGGGTGCAGAAGATCCAGTCCAACATGCTCAGCGCTGACGCGACCGCAACTAACGCGTTCCTCGTCGGTGGCTTGGAGCCACCAGCGCAGCGTGCGGCCTACGACCAAGCGATGAGCAGCACCAGCTCCCTGATCGCGGAGGCCGCCCGGGCACAACCAGCCGACGGCGCTGCCCTGGCTGCTCTCAACCAGCAGGTCCTCAGTTACGCAGCCACCATCGAGCAGGCACGCGCCAACAATCGCCAGGGTCTACCGGTGGGCGCTCAGTACCTCCGCAACTCCAGCGCCGAGCTGCGGGCCACCGCACTGCCGATCTTGGACAATCTGGTCAGCGCCAATGCAGCGCGAGCAGCCGAGGAGATGCGCGCCGGCGCCGGCTTTATCGTTCTGGTTCTCGCGGTACTCGGTCTGGCCGGCGTGATCGTTGCTCAGCTCTGGCTGGCTCGCACGTTCAAGCGCACGATCAATGTCGGGATGGTGGCCAGTGCTGCTGTGCTATTGCTCATCGTGATCGGCAGTCTCGTCGCTGTGCTGCAGCTCCGTAGTGCGCTGAACGAGATCTCAACCGGCAGCTTGGCCGCGGTCAACACCGCAGCCGACACTCGGATCGACGCCAATAACGCGAAGTCCAACGAGAGCCTTACGCTCATCGCCCGGGGATCCGGACAGGCTTTCGAGTCCGCATGGAAGTCCTCGGCCGACTCGGTCGCAGCCAACCTCGCACGCCTCAACGGCAAGCCGGGGCTAGCGAGTCAATGGCAGGCCTACGCCGACGTACACAACCAGATTCGAGAGCTGGACGACGGCGGTCAGTGGGACAAGGCGGTCGCCCAGGCCACCGGCTCCGGACGGGCTTCGTCGAACACGGTGTTCGGTACCTTCGACAGCAATCTGGCGAGCTACCTCGATGGGGTGAGCCTCGATGCTTCCAACGCCCTCGCGGATGAAGAGCCGATCATGATCGTCGCCGCGATCCTGATCTTGCTTGGTGGGGTGGCAGTCGCGCTGCTGGGACGGTGGGGCGTGACCGAGCGGCTGAAGGAATACCGATGAGGCTCCGGTGGCGTCAGCCGCTGCTCACTATGGCGGCAATTGCCTCGTTCAGCACCCTCTCGGCCTGTGGCGCGTTCAGCTATAGTCCGACGCCGCTGCCGTCGGAGCCCCCGGCTCAACAGTCGGCCCCGAGCAGCCCGGCCTCAACCGCGGCGTGCCGGGAGAACCCGCTTGCCTCGTACGCGCCCGGCGGCCCGCTACCCACACCTGAGACGCTGCCGGGAGGATCCACGATGGCCAGGATCCAAAAGCGCGGCCGGCTCGTCGCCGGGGTATCGGCCGACACCTATCTGCTGGGCTCGCGAGACCCCTTCACCGGCGAGATCGAGGGTTTCGACATCGACATGGTCAAGGCTGTCGCCAAGGCGATCTTCGGCAATGAGAACCGCTACCAGCTGAAAGTGATCACGGCCGCGCAGCGTATTCCCGCGCTCGAGAACGGCGACGTCGACATCGTGGCCCGGAACATGACCATCAACTGTGACCGCTGGAAGCAGATTGCCTTCTCGAGCGAGTACTACCGCTCAGGCCAGAAGATCCTGGTCCGTAAAGGGTCGAAGGCCAACTCGCTCAATGACCTTGCCGAACAGAAGGTGTGCGCCCCGATCGGCACCTCCAGCATGGACAACCTGATCAAGAAAGCACCCAAGGCCATTCCAGTCGGTGCGGACACCCACACCGGCTGCCTGGTGTTGTTCCAACAAGGGCAGGTCGCCGCGATCACTGGTGACGACACCGTACTCGCCGGGCTCGTAGCACAGGACCCCTACGCTGTCGTGCCTGATCAGCGTGCGTTCACCGAGGAGCCATACGGACTTGGCTTCAACGAAAAGGATGTCGACTTCGTCCGCTTCGTCAATGCTCGGCTCGACGAGATGCGCACCAATGGCGAGTGGACGAGGATTTACAACCGGTGGCTGCGCGGGTCGCTTGGTCCGGCACCTGAGCCGCCGACACCGGTCTACGGCAGGACGCGATGATCGTGAGCACGGCTGCCGGACAGGTGAGCGCGCCGGTCGCTCCCGGCCGGATGGGCTCAGCCCTGGATACCCAGGCAGCCCAGGTCTATCTGGACGAGCTGGGCCGCTGGCGCGATGGACGGCGGCATGAGCTGGACGAGTTGGACAAGGCCGCGCTCCAAGCGCCCAGCGGCTCGGCCGCTACCGGCGACATCTTGCTGTCGATGGCGCTCTGGAAGGCGGTATCCGATCGCTATGAGCTGCTGCTCGCCACCTGGAGCTCGGGGCGGGTTGGAGTTACCGAGCTGACGCGCATGTCGACGCTGATCTGGGGTCGGCTGGACACAGGTACTGCATCAGGACTCTCAGTCTCACTGCCTGAGGCCTGCCGGCTGTCCGACGCCCTGCTGTCCCAGCTCCGCGTCAAGCTTGGTCTCGATCCGTCGGGGATGGAGATCACGGAACGGATCCGGCAACTTCGGGCTCAGATGGAGCGCATCCGCGAACAGATCGACCTGGAACCGGCTGGAGCGGCACAGCAGCAGGCCGCACTCGAGCAGTCGCGACTGGCGCGCCGGCTCAAGGAGCTCGCCGAGAAGGCCGGCCGCGGCGGGGATGTTGCCGGATCGCTCGGACCGTTGGAAATCGATGCCGCGACCTTCGAACGGGACCTGATTGTCAACGGTGCCCGACGACGCGACGCCGCCGCATTGCTGGGGCGAGCACGCGACCAGCGGGCCGACCTCCAAGCACGGGAAGTCGCGCTGCGCAGCATTGTCGAGGAGTGTGTACGCCGCGTCGACCCGGCACCCCGCTACGCCGTACCGGACACCGCAGCCCTAGGCCCGGTGCCGAACACCCGCGAGGAGCTCGAGACCTACCTGCGTCGCCTCGATCAGGTGTCCCGCGCGATGACCATCGCTCAGACGGCCTACAGCAAGGCACTGAATGATCATGAGGAGCTGGAGAGCCGACTCGAGGCGTATTTCGCCAAAGCGGTGGCAAAAGACGTCGCCGAGGTTTCCGATGTCGCTCAGGCGTACCAGCTGGCTCGGGCCGCCTTGACCGAGCGGCCCAGCAGAATGCTGCTCGCTCAGCAGCTCGTTGCCGTTTATCAGACCTATCTGCAAACGACCCCCGCGCCGCGTGCGGCGCACCCGGCAACGTCCGCGGAGGAAGCATGAAATGCACCCAGCCCGGCTGTCCGGGCACCATCGTCGATGGCTATTGCGATGTCTGCGGCAGCCCAGGGCCTGTCGGCGCATCGGCTGACCCCTCGACCGCCGCGAGCGGCAACGTCGCAGCGATGCCCAACGCCGACGGCGCACCCTGTACTCAGCCCGGCTGCACCGGCACGATCGTGGACGGCTATTGCGACGTATGCGGCACTCCCGCCGCCCAGGCCAGCGGTGATGATCAAGCACCGATATCCGCCGCAGCCCCGGCCTCGGCGATCACTACAGGCTCCAGCCGGCTGCAATCGACTGCCCTCGGCTCGCAGCGCGCCGGCGACGGTTCCAAGATCACCAAGCGGGTTCGCTCTGGTTCCCAGCGACTCCGATCGGCCCGGCTCGGGGCGGGTCTGACCCGTGTTCCACCGGCTCCGGTGATCGACGCCGCTCAGGCGATCATGAAGAATCCGCAAGTTCCGGAAGAGAAGCGGAACTGCCCGAACTGCGGGTCACCGGTCGGTCGGTCCCGCGACGGGCAGCCGGGACGAACCGAAGGCTTCTGCCCGAAATGCGGCAACGCATTTTCGTTCACACCGAAGCTGCAGCCCGGCGACCTGGTGGCCAACCAGTACGAGGTCGCTGGCTGCTTGGCCCACGGTGGGCTCGGCTGGATCTATCTCGCAAAAGATCACAACGTGTCGGATCGCTGGGTGGTCTTGAAAGGCCTACTGAACACCGGCGACAAGGACGCGCTGGCGGTAGCGATCGTGGAGAAGCAGTTCCTCGCCCAAGTGGAACATCCGCTGATCGTGGAGATCTACAACTTCGTCACCCATGACGATGCCGGTTACATCGTCATGGAGTACGTCGGCGGAACCTCGCTCAAGCAGATCTTGAAGGATCGGATGCGGGCCAACAAGGGCAAGTTCGATCCGCTGCCGGTTGATCAGGCCCTGGCCTACATCCTGGAGATCTTGCCAGCGTTCAGTTACCTTCATGATCTTGGTCTGATCTATTGCGATTTCAAGCCGGACAACCTGATCCAGGTCGGCGATGCGGTGAAGTTGATCGATCTCGGTGGCGTACGGCGAGTAGATGATCAAGAGTCCGCGATCTACGGCACCGTCGGCTACCAGGCACCTGAGGTGGCCCAGGTCGGCCCGAGCGTGGCATCCGACATCTACACGATCGGACGCACGCTGCTGGTGTTGATGATGGAGTTCCGGGGCTACCAGAGCAAGTATGTCGCGAGCCTGCCGCCCGTCGCCGAGACGTCGCTGTTCGCCGACTACGACTCCCTGTATCGGCTGCTGGCCAAGGCTTGCGCTGCCGACCCCGCGGACCGCTTCGCCTCCGTCGATGAGTTCCGCGTGCAGCTGCTCGGTGTGCTGCGTGAGGTGGTCGCCCAGAGGACGTCCGGTACGGCGCTGACGTCAGCAGCGTCGGTGCTGTTCGAGGCACCGGCGATCACCAGCGAAGCGCTGGAGTGGGACGAGCTCCCGGGGCTGCGCATTGACACCAGCGACCCGCAGTACGCCTGGCTGAGCAACATCGCCGTCGATGACCCCGAAGAGCGGCTTGCGCAGCTGCGACAGGCACCAGAGGCAACAGCGGAGGTTCGGCTGGCCCAGGCACGAGCGGCATTGCAGCTACGACGCCGGGATCTGGTCGATCAAGTCGTCAACGAGATGCTGATCGAGGATCCGTGGGAATGGCGCGCTGTCTGGGTCGGCGGTCTCGCAGCACTTGACGCGGGCGATTTCGCGGCGGCGCAGTCGTCCTTCAATGCGGTCTACGGCCAGGTGCCTGGCGAGCTTGCGCCGAAACTCGGATTGGCGCTGGCCTGCGAGCGTGGCCGAGAAGGAGAGATTGCCGAGGGGTTGTATCGGACCTGCGCCAGCACCGATGCCAACTACGTCGCTCCCGCCGCGTTCGGCATGGCACGAATCCGAGCCGCGCGCGGCGACGTATCCGGCGCGGTCCAGGCACTGGATCTGGTGCCCTCGACCAGCCGCAGCTATCCGGAGGCGCGTCGGTTGCGTGCCCTGCAGCTGTACGAGTCGGGACAGGGATTGCCTGCATTGGCCCAGGCGATGGACAGCATCAACGGAGTTCAGCTCGATCCGCGCGAGCGGGGCGAGCTGACCGCTCAGATCCTCGAGCGTGCAATCGCCGAGGTCAGCAAGGACGGCGCGAAGAACGGCGTCAAAGTCGGCGGCTATGAGGCGGAGGAGGATACCCTGCGGGACGGCTTGGAATCGACCTATCGCCAGCTGGCGGGAATCGAAACCGATACGGGCCGTCGCTTCGCCCTCGTTGACAAAGCGAACGCCGTGCGAAGGTGGACCCTACGATGACCGACAATCTGACGCAGTCCCCCGCGGCAGCGCCGCCGGCTGCCACCCGGCAACCCGATGGCAGCTTGAGTTGTCCGCATTGTGGTGCCGAGGTCGCCCCGCAGGAGGCGTTCTGTGAGGCCTGTGGCGGCGCCCTGACGCCCAGCGTGACCGGGCCGGCTGAGCAGCCCGATGAGATGGCCGCGCCTATCGATCTGACGCGGTCGGTTCAGACCAAGCCTGAGGAGGAGGACACCGCCGTCGTTGCTCGCCCGTGCGCCAATTGCGGCGGCGTTATTGGGGCCGACGGTTACTGCGAAACCTGTGGCACCAAGGCGCCGACGGAACGGGACCACTACACCGAGCATCCGGCCCTCTGGGTCGCCGCCTGCTGCGACCGCGGCGTACGACATCACCGCAACGAAGACGCGACGGCGGTCGCCGCTGAGCCGGATGCAGGCTCGCGTGCCGTACTCGTGGTTTGTGATGGCGTGTCCACCTCGCTGGATTCCGATGTCGCCAGCTTGGCCGCCGCTCGAACCGCGCGCGATGTCTTGGTGGCGCACAAGCCAGCGGGACTCGGCACGCCGACCAGCCGGGTGGCAGCGATCTCGAATGCTGTGGTCAAGGCGGCCGCATCAGCCAATGCCGCCGTGGTCGACAGCACCGCGCCGGCCAGTGACAATGCCGCGTCCTGCACCTTCGCCGCGGCTGTTGTCGAGGGTGACCTCGTGGTGTACGGCAACGTCGGCGACAGCCGGATCTACTGGATTCCTGATCTTGACTCGAGCGAGGATCCCGCTGAGCTGAGCGTTGACGACTCGGTTGCCCAGGTACGCATTGCCATGGGGACGCCCCGCGAGGAGGCCGAGAACGGCCCACAGGCACATGCCATCACCAAGTGGCTGGGACGCGACAGCCCCGATTTCGCGGCACGTACCGGATCACTCACCGTCGCCGTACCCGGCTGGGTGCTGGTCTGTTCGGATGGCTTGTGGAACTACGCCTCGGAGGCCAGCGCCATCCAATCGCTCGTCGCCGACCTGACACGGTCGGACCCCGACCCACTGACGCTCGCGATCGCACTCGTCAACTGGGCCAACGCGCAGGGCGGCAAAGACAACGTCTCGGTGGCTCTCGCGCGGCTGGCCCCCAGGCATACTGAACCGTCCAGCCAGGATGCGAAAGGAAGTTGATCATGGCCGAGTTCACGGCCGAGGTGTACCAGAACGAGTTCCTGCCGGAAGGCGGCACGGATGTCAACGCCATCGTCACGGTGACGTGCTCGGGAGCCGGCTCGGCCGGCCAAACCGGGTCCGGCGATGCCGGCGAGATCATCATCGTCGACACTTCGGGTTCGATGGGTCGGGCCAAGCTTGATGCCGCCAAAGTGGCTGCGTCGGCTGCCGTGGATCAGATCCTCGACGGCACCTTGTTTGCGGTCGTCGCGGGCACTCACCAGGCCTATCTTGCGTTTCCGCTGGTACGCGCCGGGACGGGCATGGTTCGGATGGACAGTGCCGCGAGGCAGGCCGCCCACCAAGCGATCAGCCAATTCCGCTCCGACGGAGGCACGGCGATGGGGACGTGGCTCACCCTCGCCGGCCGGCTCTTCGACTCGGTGCCCGGGCTCGTCCAGCGGCATGCGATCTTGCTCACCGACGGCGAGAACCACAATGAGACGCCAGAACAGCTGACGAACGCGATCAATGGCGTGACAGGCAAGTTCCAATGCGACTGTCGCGGCGTGGGCGTCGACTGGCAGGTTGCCGAGGTACGCCGGATCGCCCAGGCGCTGCTGGGCAGCGTTGACATCATTCCCGAACCGGCCCAGATGAGCGAGGTCTTCTCCGAGCTCATGCAGCAGTCCATGAGCCGCGGGGTCGCCGATGCACAGCTTCGGGTGTGGGCGCCGCAAGGCGCGCAGGTTGTATTTGTACGCCAGGTCGCACCGACTGTCGAGGACCTGACGGGCCGCCGCGTGGAGGTCAATCCGCTCACCGGCGGCTATCCCACTGGATCCTGGGGTGATGAGTCTCGTGACTACCACGTGAGTGTGCGGCTGGCCGCCAAGGGTATCGGCCAGGAGCAGCTCGCTGCCCGCGTACAACTCGCTGTCGCCAATCAGGTGGTCGCGCAGAGCCTAGTCAAGGCGAAGTGGTCTGACGATGAGGGCCTGACCACCCGAATCAATCCTGAGGTGGCTCACTACACCGGCCAGACCGAGCTTGCCGAGGCAATCCAGGACGGCCTGGCCGCCAAGGCGGCCGGCGATGAGGAAACGGCCACCATGAAACTGGGTCGGGCTGTACAACTCGCCGCCGAGACGGGCAACGAAGAGGCGACGACGCGACTCCGCAAGGTGGTCGACATCGAAGATTCCGAAACAGGTACGGTGCGTCTGAAGCGTGCCGTGGACAAGGCTGATGAGATGGCCTTGGACACAGCGTCGACGAAGACGACCAGGATCAGGGGATGATCGCTCCCCTGCAATAGGAGAATGCGCACCCATGATCGTTATCTGGGCCATGATCGTTATCGAGGCCATGATCGTTACCTCAGCCCCGCCCGCCCGCCCGGCCTCTGGGGCGCGCCGATGATCGCCATCTGTCCTGCCGGTCACTCCTCGTTGGCGCAGGACTACTGCGACGTCTGCGGGCTGCCAATTGACGCAGCGCAGGCGCCCACGGCGGTCGCATCTCCCACCAGCAGCGCCACGCCCTCAGGCCGCCAATCATGTCCCAACTGCGGAGCCGACAACTCCGTCGATGCGTTGTTCTGCGAGAACTGCGGCTACGACTTCACGACGGGAACCATGCCCCGGCCGCTCGTTGACGCCGCGTCGCAGACCGCACCCTCCCCCACTCAATCGCCGCCAGCCCAGGCCCCGGCATCCCCAGCCGCTGGCAATAACGCCCAGCCAGCGTCCACCTTTGACTGGGTAGCCGAGGTGTGGATTGATCCGGCGTGGTATGAGGCCCAGCAAAGCCCCGATCCGATGCCCTCACCCGGCCTCCCGGTCGTCATCCCGCTACGCGAGAAATCGATCTTGATAGGACGCATCTCGCATAGCCGGAACATCCATCCTCAGATCGACTGTGAGCCTGACTCCGGTGTCAGCCGCCGCCAAACCCAGCTGACCACCGACGGCACTCGGTGGCGGGTCGAGGACTTGGATTCCGCCAACGGGACGTTCGTAGCCGCGGCCACCGACCCCATCCCGAGCAACCCGATCCCGGTTGGTGTGAAGCAAGAACTGGCCGCCGATGATCGCATCTACGTCGGTGCTTGGACTCGTATCGTGATCCGTCGAGCAACCGAGGACGAGCAGGCGACACTTTCCTAACGGGTCAGGACCGGCTGCAACGCTTTGCGCGAACAGGGCAAGGTTTCGCGTTCGGAGTGTGGCACCGTTACATCAGCGTCGCGCTAACAGGAGGAACCGTGGAGATCAAGATAGGCATACAGCACGTGAATCGAGAGATCGTGCTGGAGAGCACAGAGTCGGCCGCTGATGTTGAAAAGGAATTGCTGAGCTCGATCGGCGCCGGCGGCGACGGTGTCTTCACGATCACTGACGAGCGAGGCCGCAAAGTACTGATTCCGGTCGGCAAGATCGCCTACATCGACTTGGGCGAAGAGAACGCTCGCCATGTCGGCTTTGGTGCTGTTTAGTTTGTTCTGTTCGCTCGCGCAGATTTGTAGGAGGCTTGTTCGCTCGCGCATCGCGCGCAGTAGATCCCCTGTCTTCCTCCTTCGTTCGCAGACGATCATGAAGCGCAAGCGGCTCCGGCTGGGGAGGTTGTCTGATCACTCAGTCGTCCGACAGGGGCGCGCGATTCCCGACGCTCGCGAACTATCCCGCTCTCTTGATACCAAGGGCGGGCTTGAGTTTGCCAGCTAGGCCTGCAGCCCGAGGTTGGCCATGCGGCGCGTGTGGTTCTCCACCAGCCTTGAGAACATCCGGCTGATCGCGGCAAGGTCCATCCCGGGGCGGTCAACGGTCCCAGTCAGCAGATGGGTCAGGGCATCCCGATCGGCGGCTACCCGCTGAGCTTGGCTTAGCGCCTCGCCAACGAGGCGGCGTCCCCACAGCGCCAGCCGGCCTGCTACCCGGGGATCCGCGGCGATCGCAGCACGAACCTTTTCGACGACGAAGTCCGCATGACCCTCGTCAGCCAGCACGTGGTGCACCAGCGTGCGCGTGTCCGCATCCACGAAGGCCGCAACCTCTCGATAGAAGTCAGCCGCGAAACCATTTCCGACATATGCCAACACCAGACCCTCCAGCCAATCCTTCGGCTTGGTGTGCGCATGAAATTCGTTGAACGGAACGTGAAACGGCTTCATCGCCACCATGACATCTGCGTCTAGCTCGGCCAGCCGCGCACGTACTGCATCGAAGTGGGCCATCTGAACGGCAGCCAGCGACGCGACATACACCTTGTCCGCCACCGTGGGTGCCCGGCTGGCATCCTCGGCCAGCCGGTCGAAGGCCGCCAAAGCTCCGTACGCCAAAACGCCCAGCAGATCGATCGCACCCGGCCGATACGCCGGCTCCGAAACCCAGGGCTCAGCCGCAGCATGGGAAGCCCCAGACCACTGCGACGCTTCGCTCATGGCCGCAGAATAGTGCCGATCAACGTGCCAAGGAGCACTGCCGAGCGCGACGAGTTCCTCCTCTGGTGTGAAGTCCAACATCAACGGCTTGCCGCTCGAGCGGAAATCATGCTCGTGATGAGCTCGGCGGCACTCTCCGCGGACGTCGTCGCCGAGTCCACGACCAGGTGCTTCCGACTCCACGGCTCGTACTCACGATTCATGACCGCCGTCCAACCGGGCTTCACAAGCTCTTCGACATCGGAGGTTCGAGTCTCGACGCGGCGCCGGTGCTCAGCTTCATCCGAGCAGACGACCTCGACTTCGACAATCGCAGCGCCAGCGGCTGCAGCGGTGTCGAGCCACGCGTCGCGAGTCAAAGCGAGGGGATTGACGCACTCCACGATTACGTCCAAACCGAGCCGCAGTTGTTCTAGGGCGAGCTCGTGCGCGACGGCATAGCCGACCGGTCCGAGCGGGTGCGACAGCGCAGACCAGCTAACGATGGCGTGCTCGATGCGGTCGACACGCAGGTAGGGCGTCTTGGTTTGCTTGGCGAGGACCGTCGCTATCGTCGACTTGCCAGTCGCTGGAAGACCGCCCACCACCACGAGCACCTGACGCGTTGGACGGTTTGGCCCGCCCAGCGACCTTGTCGGCTGGCGCTGGTTAATCATGGTCGTCGACCCGCCACTCGTCGTGCCAGTCCAGGTATGCCATATCGCCGTCGAAGCGGAGCGGGAGCCACACGTAGTCGGCGCATGAGGTGTCAGGGTCGGCGCCATATCCATACGGGCGCAGCTGCTCCGCAGCCTCCTCGTCGGTGGCCCGTGCGAAAAGATCAGCCGCGCGCGGAGCGTCCAGTGGCAGGTCGGGCAGCCAGCGATCCGCAAGCGCGACGTACAGATCCTGCTTGCCGGGGTGCTTGAACACCGAGCTCACCTGCGAATGGAATGACGTACGCGTCGGGTCGCCAGGATGCGGGTCTCCGAGCACGGTCCATGGCCCGTGGTACGTGTCGGCGGACGCGAGCTCGGAGGGGTTCGGGAAGTACCAGGTCGTGCCCGAGGTGATCAAGTAGTGGCGGCCTTGGCGGGCGAAGTACGCCGGCGCCTCCCGCACCCAAGGTGGGCCGGCTCGAGGGAAGTGGGTGGTGTAGTAGCCGGTGAGCCCGGTGTAGTCCGCCGTCAGGTCGGCACACACGAGTTCACGGTGCACCCGCTCGAAGTAGCAGTAGGCCTTACCGTCGTCGGGGTCTATGGCCAGGTCGAAGTCCCCGGCGTCCATGCCGAGCGGCCGCAGTCCGGCCGCTACGATCCGGTACGGGCCGAGCAACGCCTCGGCGACCAACACGGCCAACGTCTGTGGCCGCCCGCCCCGCGACGACACCCGCAACCAGCACACGTATCTTCCGGTCTCGGGGTTGAAGGCGATGTGCGGCCTGTCGGTAAGCTGCGCGGGATGCAGCGGCGATCGCGGATCGTCCAACACCGGTGGGATGATCAACCCCAGATCCTCCCAGTTCGACAGGTCCGTCGAGGCGTAACAGCGGACCCCCCAGTGCCAGACACCATCGCGTCCGGTGCTCCGCTCCTTGTTCTCTCCGTACCAGAAGAACGTTCCGTCGGCGAAGAGAACCGACCCGGCGTGGGCCTGGATTCGCTCGCCTTTCGTGTCGAGCCACACCTGCCCAGGTCTGATCACACCGCCCCTCTCAACCGCCGGCACGCGTCTTCGGCCCGCGCATGTCGATCGAGAACGATGCGGGACAGCACGATCAGGAGCCTATGGCTGTGTCACGCTGAAGGGCCCCGGGGGTTACTGCGAGTAGAATGCATCGTTCGCAACCGATGAGGCCGCATTGCAACACCGCGCGCGTACGAGCGCTAGCCAGCGCGATCCATCGACGTTCCACAAGCATTGAGGCGAAACTCTGAGTACGGACGCAATTCATCAGGCGGAGCCCGAACCGGCAGCCCCCCAGACCGACGTCCCGCCGACGACCTTTGTAAGTCTCGGCGTGATGGACCCGATTGTGCAGGCCCTCGACCAAGTCGGCATCACCACACCGTTTCCGATTCAGGCCATGGCTATACCCATCGCCCTGACTGGCACTGACATGATTGGTCAGGCGCGTACAGGCACCGGAAAGACCCTCGCGTTCGGCATCCCTTTGCTGCAGCGGATCGTGGTGCCAGGTGACCGCGACTATGCCCAGCTCTCCAAGCCGGGCGCTCCGCAGGCGCTCGTGGTGACACCTACCCGCGAGTTGGCCAGCCAAGTCAGTTCAGACCTGGCTACGGCGTCGAACCGGGGGCGGGCCAGGGTGCTCACCGTTTATGGCGGCGTCGGCTACGAAGATCAGCTCGGCACGCTACGCCATGGCGCTGATGTCGTCGTCGGCACTCCTGGACGACTCCTCGACTTGGTCGACCGAGGTGCGCTCGATCTTGGTCATATCAAGGTGCTGGTGCTTGACGAAGCCGACAAGATGCTGGACCTGGGATTCCTGCCTGACGTCGAACGGATCTTGCGGAAAACGCCTGAACTCCGTCAGACGATGCTGTTCTCGGCGACCATGCCAGCCGCGATCGTGTCGCTGGCTCGGCGCCACATGCGTCATCCGGTCAACATCCGCGCGGAATCAGGAGACGACACCACCACCGTGCCAACCACGGCTCAGTTCGTCTACCAAGTTCATGATCTGGACAAGCCAGAGATCGTGGCCCGCATCCTGCAGGCCGAGAACCGCAACCGCGTGATGATCTTCTGTCGAACCAAGAGAGCTGCCCAACGATTGTCCGATGATCTTGCCGAGCGCGGCTTCGCGGCAGCGTCAATCCATGGTGACCTCAACCAGTTCGCCCGCGAGAAAGCCTTACGACGCTTCCGGGAAGGACGCATCGACGTATTGGTAGCGACCGACGTTGCCGCCCGGGGGATCGATGTCGAGGGTGTCACTCATGTGATCAACTACGAGTGCCCGGACGACGAGATGGTTTACGTGCACCGGATTGGTCGTACTGGTCGCGCGGGTGCCTCCGGCATCGCCATTACTTTTCTTGATTGGGCGGACCTGGTGCGCTGGACGGTGATCAACAACACCTTGGGTCTGCCATTCGAGGAGCCAGAGGAGACCTACTCCACCTCTGCCCACCTCTATCACGATCTCGGGATTGACCCGGCAGCGAGGGGCAGGATTGGCCCCGCTGGCGAACCGCAGAGCACCAAACGGGAATCCAAGCCCTCGACATCAAGCCGCGCTGCGCCGCGGCCCACGACCCGGAGCCGCGCTCGGCGGCGACTGCGCAACGGTGTTCCGGTGGAACGGGGTGATTCTGCGCCCTGAGTTCGTCGAGGGGCACCATGCGCCTCCGACAAGCTCAGCGCGCAGGACTTAGCGAGCCAGCCCTCGCGGCTTTGCGATCACGACCAGGTTGCTGTCGTAACCACCGCGATCGCGATGGTAATTGCCGGCGCAGGTGATCAGCACCAGCCGATGCGGTCCGGTCTGCTTGAAAGCCTGGCTGTCCGTCGCCAGTGCCTTCTTAGCCACCTTTCGCACTGAAATAACCCGATATTTGAGCTGATATGAGCCCGCTCGCAGAGTCACCGTGTCGCCGACCTTGATCCTTCGCAGCCGGACGAAGAATCCGATACCCTCCGTGGCTGAGTCGAGATGTCCGGCAATCACGGTTGAGCCGAATGGCTCCCCAACTTGAGCGCTGCCATCCCACCATCCGACGTGCTGGACGTTTTCCGGCACCTTCAGCAAGCCGTCGACGGTGGCCGCGGGCTGCACTTCCGCACTCGCATGTCCGGGAAGCGTCAGGCGTTCTGGAATGAACATGACTCGCTGGCTGGCAGCCGGAGTGCCCTGGCGGGCCGGCGCGACCGACGACTGAGCTTTGGGCCCATCGCCGTTCGAGGACGAGGTGCCCGATGTGGCCTGAGCGGTGCAACCGCAGAGAACTGCCATCAGGCACAGCACGCTCAGCAGAGAACGACGCAGTCCCGGGCGGCTCCGCTCGCGGAACCGGGACCGGGACTGCAAGGCAGGTTGCGTCAACGGGCGAGGTTCACCTGCAATGCCGGTCCGTCACCGACGGCCTGACCACCGGTTCCGGTGTTCACCTCTGAAGGCTTGTCGGAGCCTGTCGTGTCGCCTGTCACGACGTGCACAGCGACGTTCATGGTCTTCTTCTCCGGGTCGCCTACCGCATAGACGAGGTTGATGGCGCCGCCCTTGACCGTCAGGCTGACCGGACCGAAGAAGACCGGCTTGGTATCACCGGTGGGCACGATCGAGACCTTGTACGTGGCAACGGGCACCGTCAGGTCGAGTGACTCGCCGTTGGCAATGTTGGCGAACAGCACCTGGCCATTGACTCGAATGTCGGCCGGTGGCACGGCAGCAGTGTGCGAAACCGCGAGCATCGCTTTGCCCTTGGGCACCTTGACGTCCTCGTACTTGTACACCGTCACCAGGGGATCACCTGACGAAGAAGCCGGCAGATGTGCGACGATGTCAGCTTTGCCGCCCTCTTTGATCGAGAAGCTGTTCTCGAGCACCTGATTGCCGTTTTCACTGAAGGTCACCATGTTCTTACCCGGCTTGACCTTGAACGGACCGGCGACCTCGGCCGTCTTGACACCTGTCGCGACGGATTTTCCGTCGATGTCGACGTCGAGACTCTTGCCCGGCAGACCCTGCACGATATAGACCTCGGTGCTATTGGCCGCATAGCTCGGACTGATGGTTGCCGCCGCCAGCGCCAGCACCCCTGCTACTAGTAGAGCTAGCTTGGACCATCTCGCGGTCCGCATAGTGCTCACAGTTGTTCACACCCCTCTGCTCGTTGTTCATCCCCTGGGATTCAAGATCCAAGGCGTAATATATGGCCCCGGAGAGCCTGCGCCGTCGAGTATCCAGGAAAGCTAGCCGATTGCGACGGGGGGAAGCGGTTGTCTTGGGCAAATTGACCATTGGTCGTCCGCCAGCTGGGCTGCGTCGCGCACTCGGCTTGATCTTGGTAGCGGTGTTGTGTGTCTCCGCCGTCACTTTTTATCGGGATGCTCTGGAGCTTCCGCGATCGGCGCCGGTAGCCGCAACGAGCACGCCTCTCCCGACAGCGCCGGCATCCACGGCCGGTACGCCGCCCTCGCCGTCGCCGACGATTTCTGCGACACCTGCTGGTCCGACTGCTCCGCGCCAAGTAAGACTGCCGAAGGGGCCTGGCACCACTCAGCCGGGCGTGCTCCTGATGGCCAGCCCGCTGCGCGACGGTAGCTTCGATATCGCGGAGATGGTGTACCTTTCGGCTCCGGTGTCTTCGGTACGACTCGGTCCACCAGAGGTGACGATGGCCGGCGACCGCTTTGCGAAGCTCAAGCCGGTTGCCTCTCAGGTTCAGATGAGCGCTGGCGATCAGCCGGTTGTGGTGCCGAAGGGTCGTGTCGGTAACCGCGTCGACGTCGCCTTGGTCGAACCGGCGAAGCAGATGGAGCTGCGCTACAACCTGAGCGGCGTCACCGTACGCAGCATCCCGTCGCGCGCCGGCCGCGCCGTGGCTGCCATCACCCCCCTCGCCTCGGGTTCTCCAAATCTCCGTGTCGTCATGACGGTCAGCGGAGACACCGTGCTGAACATCGAGTGTCCGATGCGGCGGGGAATCAGCGAACAGGCGTGCGTTGCCGGCCGCGTACCCCATCTTCGTGCCAGGGGAGAGCTGCCGTTGAGCCGCGCCGTGATTGTCGTTCAGTTCAATCTGCCGAGGACATAGTGAACAAGGATCTCCTTGTCCTGGCCCTCGGTGCGAACCGGATATTGACCTACGCCGGCTATGTACTGCTCGCCGGCACCTTGACTTTCTGGAGCGTGGTCTGGCCCGACGGCCGAAGGAATCGCCGGCTTGTTGCGCTGGCACTAGCCGGAACCGCGGTGATGATCATCGGGACGCTCGCCGGTCCGGGGATTCAGCTGATTTTCGAGCACCGCCTGCTCGGCGACATCGTTACGCCCCTGGGTGGTGCCGCCCAACTCGCTCGGCTGGCGGCATTGGTGGCCGCAATGTTCTTCCTTCCCGACATCATCAGCGGAGCCGTGGTGGGCTGGCGTCGCGTCCTCTCTCTCAGCGTGGTGCTCGTGATCGCGGCTTCCATGGTGGCGCAAACCAACGCCATCGGCGGTCGCTGGGAGATCACCAAAATCGTTGCGACCGGATTGCACGTGTTGGCAACCTGCGCGTGGCTCGGCGGGCTGGTCGCGCTGGCCGCGGTGTTGATACCTGGAGACCGGGTGCAGGAGCTGGACCAGCTCATTCCGAGGTTCTCCCGGGTCGCGCAGCTGAGTGTGGCGACCCTGTTGGTGACCGGGATCATTCACGCACTCGCTGTCGCAGGTGGGCCATCCCGGCTGGCCAGCTCCCGCTACGGACTGGTGCTGCTGATCAAGGTCTCGATCTTCGCGTTGATGCTGCTGATGGGGAACCAGGGCCGCAAGTACGCAGCCCGTGCGGCATTTCGGCAATCGCATCTTCAGCCGGATGTGCCCGGAAAGAGCGCCGGTGTCTCCGGCCTCGCGGTGGCGATGGGGGCGGAGCTCTGCATCGCATTTGTGATCTTGTCGACAACATCGTTACTGGTGATGGTGGCGCCACATCCATAGCCGCCGCGCGATCCGGAATACGGTGGACGGAGATATGGTCGGGGCATGCGCGGCATCCGACGCCGCCTGCCTGCGCAGGCCAGGGCAGCCGATCAGGGTGCGGGGACCGGGCAGACCTCAATCGGGCGCGTCGACCCACTCGTTGACCCGAGGGCTGCCATGCGCCGCATCGCCGCAGAGGCGGTGATCCTCCAAGATCAGGCCGAGGCGGTGGTCCGAGGCGCCCAGGCCCGCGAGGGTCTCGGCTTTCTGGCTCCCCGGGGAGGACCGCTGGTACGCCGCTTCTTCGGTCTGCGGGATCAGTTGCCGACAACCTGTCCGAACGCGGCCGACGAGGAGTTGCGCCGTCAGCTGGACGCAATCCTGCATCACCACGCCTTGGCCGTGTCAGTAACGCTGGACCTGCTGGCGTACGAATGGCGGTCAGAAAAAATCGGCCGACAGCTCGATGCGTTGGACGGACTCGGTGAGCCGGCGGCGCGTCTGGATCAGCTCTATGGCGAGTTGGTCGACCGCCCAACCGCGGACTACGCGGCGCGCTAGGAAACACGCAGACACGGTCTTCGTCTCCGAACGAGCGAGGAAGGCAGCGGCATCCAAGCGCGATACGCGCCGGCGATGTTCGATCTGCAGGAGAAGCCGACAAACAGCTCGACAGCAGAGCTGATTCCCCGACACAGTCGTTTCGTCGGATTCGACGAAGACGGCGGCTCCCTGGCGAACATCGCAGCAAGCGCAGCGAGCCAATAGGCACAGCGGGCGTAGCGACTGGAGCAATCAAGCCCGGAGCGCCAGTAGCTGTCGGGCGACGTTCCGATACGCTGCAGCGCCCTTACCTGCCCGGGCTGTACGAAGGACGGTCCGGCCCACTGCTGGCGCCTCGGCGAAGCGCACGGACCTGGGTATCGGCGGTGACAGCACGGTGACGCCGTACTCGTCGCCGATGCGTTCCAACACAGTACGGCCATGACTGGTCCGGCCATCGAACAACGTCGGGAGTACGCCGAGCACCGCCAGCCTGCGGTTGGCGAATTTCTTCACGTCATAGATCGTGTCGAGTAGCTGACCGACACCGCGGTGGCTGAGCGTCTCGCACTGCAGGGGAATCAGTACGCCCTGCGCGGCGGTGAGGCCGAGGGTGGTCAAGATGCCTAGCGTGGGCGGGCAATCCACAACGACGAAGTCGTAGGAGCTGAGCAGCGGCTCCAGCGAATCCTTCAAGAGTCGTTCCCGACCGGAGCGGTTGACGAGCAGCTGCTCAGTCATGGCCAGCTCGATGGTGGCGGGCAGCAGGTCCGGGCCTTCCTCGGTCTCGATCAGCGCGTCCTGCGCCGGCACCTGACCCAATAACACCTGATATACCGAGCAACTGATCAACTCCGGGTCGTGACCGACGGAGAAGGTCAGACACGCCTGCGGATCAAGATCAACGATCAACACTCGTTGGCCGAGTTGCGACCATGCTGCACCCAGCGATGCCACCGTGGTGGTCTTGGCGACTCCGCCCTTCTGGTTTGCCACGGCGATCACCGTGGCCTTGCCCGGACGCCTCGGGCTCATGACAGCCGTCGTTGGATCTCGGCGAAGACCGCAGGATCGGTGGTATTGCAGCCCAGATCATGATCAAGCTTGCCAGTGCCGTGATAATCGCTTGATCCGGTCGCCAGCAGGCCAAGGCTGTCGGCCAACGAGCGCAGCCGCTGCCGGATATCGACATCGTGATCTTGATGATCGACCTCGATGCCATCCAGTTGGTGATCACGAGCCAGCGCCTCGAGGACATTCTGCGGAAGCACATGCTCACGACCGCGACCCCACGGGTGCGCAATGACCGCTAGCCCGCCCGCCTGGTGGATGAGGTCGATTCCGCGTTCCACGTCGATCGTGTAGCGCGCCACGTGGGCCGGACCTCCGTCAGCCAGGAACCGGTCGAAGGCTTCCTGCCGATCACGAACGTGTCCCGCCTTGATCAGAGCGTCGGCGATGTGTGGGCGCCCGACCGAGGGACTGTTGCCTACCTGAGCCATCACCTCCGCCTCACTGACCGGAACTCCGAGAGCGGCCAATTTCGCCAGGACACCGGCCAGCCGTCCCAGCCGACCATCGCGGACTCGTGCCATTTCAGCGCTCAGCCCAGGACTGGCGGGATCAGCCCCGTACGCCAAGACGTGCACGCTGCTGCCGCGTCGGGAGCAGGAGAGTTCCATTCCGCGTACTACACCGACGCCCAGCCGGTCCCCCTCGGCGGCTGCCTCATCGAGGCCGTCGAACGTGTCGTGGTCGGTCAGCGCGACCACATCAAGTCCGACCTCCTCAGCCCTGCGCACCAGCTCAGCGGGCGTATCCGTTCCGTCCGAGACCGACGAGTGCGTATGCAGGTCAATCCGCATACTTCACAACTATCTGGAAAGCAGGCGGCGTACAACTCGGAGACCAACCGACATTCGGGCGAGGTCGGCACGGCTGTTGGTAATCGAGCGAAGGGTCTTCACCGAGTCGGCCACGGCACGGTTCGACTTCTCCCAGCCCAGCACCACGTCCTTGGCACTCTTGGTGAGGTTCCCGTTCGCGCCGAGGACCTCCGCCGTGAGCTGAGCATGCACTGCGTGCAGGTCATCACGCAGCGCCGCCCGCGCCATCGTCTGCCATCGGTCCTCACGCGGCAGGTCGATAATGCGCACCAACAGTCGGTCGAGCCCGAGCCGCTGACCGAGAGTGAAGTGGACGTCGGCCACCTTTAGGGCGTCAATCCCGGACTGCGCAGCCGTCTGCTCGATCGTCAATGCCGAGTACGCCTGAGGAAGCACCGCGATCGCTGTCGCCAGCTCGTCGGGTACGCCGGCGGCCTGGTAACCCTTGAGCCGCTGCTCGAACGCCTCCTTCTCCCGTCCAGTCAGGACGGTCGGCAGCGCGTGTTGAACCGTCTGAACTCCGTCGGAGAACTCGGCAACTGCGGCACCGATGTCGATCGGCTGACGCCGATTGTTGATCAGCCAGCGGGTCGCACGCTCCACCAGAGTGCGCACTTCCATCCGAAGCGCAGTCTGCATCTGTGCGCCGATCTGGTAATCAAGTGCCGCGATGGCCTTATCAAGGTCATTGGCGCCAAAGATCGCGCGCGCGCCGATCTGTGCGCGGATCACGTCGGCCGCGTGAGCGCCAGTCTCCCCTGAAAGTCGGTGGAAACACGTGATGCCTGATTCGTTGACGAACTCATTGACGACGACCGTGGCGATGATCTCCCGGTGCAGTCGGTGCTTTCGCATCTGATCGGCGTAGCGCGCGCGCATCGCAGTCGGGAAATACTCGATCAAGCGGTCCCTGAGATACGGATCATCGGGCATGTCCGATGCCAATATCTCGTCCTCGAGAACGATCTTGGTGTAAGCGAGCAATGTTGCAAGCTCTGCTGAGGTCAGACCCTTGTGGTTACCGCGCCGGATCTCCATGGCCTCGGTGGAGGGCAGGAACTCGATCTCTCGATCGACCAACCCCTGGCTCTCCAGGCGCTCCATCCAGTCTTCGTGAACGCCGGCCATGGACACCGACTGGTGTACGGCGTTGGCCAGGGCCAGGTTCTGGTCGTAGGTGTCCTTGAGCACCAGTTGGGCGACCTCATCGGTCATCGAGGCCAGAAGCGTGTCGCGATCCTCGGGTGACAACCGACCGGCAGCCACCTCTCCAGTCAGCAGTATCTTGATGTTCACCTCATGATCAGACGTGTCGACGCCGGCAGAGTTGTCGATGAAATCGGTGTTGATCCGGCCGCCCCTCTCCGCGTACTCCACCCGGCCGAGCTGGGTCAAGCCGAGGTTTCCGCCCTCTGCTACACACTTGGCCCGTAGCTCGCAGCCATCCACCCGCAAGGCTTCATTGGCCTTGTCGCCTACCGCGTCGTTGGCTTCAGTCAGCGCCTTGACGAAGGTCCCGATGCCACCGTTCCACAGCAGGTCCACTGGTGCCCGCAGGCAGGCCTTGATCAACTCTGCCGGCGTCAGGGCTTCCACCGACTTGTCCATGCCGAGAGCGCTGCGCATCTGCTCAGTGATCACGATGGACTTCAGGGTGCGGGGGAACACGCCTCCGCCCTCAGAGAGCAAGCTGGCGTCGTAGTCCGCCCAGCTGGAGCGTGGCAGAGCGAACAGCCGGGCACGCTCCTCCCAACTACCTGCCGGATCCGGCTGCGGGTCGATCAAGATGTGCCGATGGTCGAACGCGGCCACCAGCTTGAGATGCTTGCTGAGCAGCACCCCGTTGCCGAAGACATCGCCGCTCATATCGCCGATCCCGACGCAGGTGAAATCTTCGGTCTCGGAATTGAGACCCATCTCACGGAAGTGTCGGCCGACCGACACCCAGGCACCTCGAGCTGTGATGCCCATGGCCTTGTGGTCATAGCCGGCCGAGCCTCCGGAGGCGAACGCGTCGCCGAGCCAAAATCCCGCGTCGACCGAGATCTTGTTGGCGACATCGGAGAAGGTGGCGGTTCCTTTGTCGGCCGCGACGACGAGATAGGGATCGTCGCCGTCATAGCGGACGACATCAGCTGGGGCATCGACGACACCGTCGACGATGTTGTCGGTGACGTCGAGCAGGCTCGTTACGAAGAGCTGGTAGCACGCCAAACCCTCGGCAAGCCAGGCCTCCCGCTCGCGAGATTCCGGCAAACGTTTGCAGTAGAAGCCGCCCTTGGCCCCGACCGGGACGATCACGGTGTTCTTCACCATCTGGGCCTTGACCAAGCCCAGTACCTCGGTACGGAAATCCTCCGCACGATCCGACCAGCGTATGCCGCCCCGTGCGACGGGCCCATAGCGCAGATGGACACCCTCCATGCGAGGCGAATAGACGAAGATCTCGAACGCCGGCCGGGGCTCCGGCAGATCGGGGATCTGCCTGGGCAGCAGCTTCAGCGCAATCGCCTGGCAGTCCGCAACGTAGAAGTTCGTGCGGACCACGGCCTGGATCACCGCAAGGAAAGACCTCACGATTCGATCATGATCAAGGCTGGCGACGTCGTTGAGTGACTTCTTGATCTTGTCCGCCAGCTCCTCGGCAGCTATCCCGCGCGCCTTGCCATCGAGAGCGAGCTTCGGATCGAAACGCGTCTGGAACAGCTTGACGAGGTGCCGCGCGATGTCGACGTTGCTACTCAGGGCCTGGGCGAAATAGCTCTGGCTATAGGTTATGCCGACCTGGCGGAGATAGCGGCCGATCGACCGCAGCACACTGACGTCGCGCCAGTCAAGATCGGCGCCCATGATCAGCGCATTGAAACGGTCGGACTCACTGTCGCCGACGTAGGAGGCCGAAAACGCCGCCATGAATCGTTGCCGTGCCTCTGAGGTCCAGCGACTCTGGACCGCTTCCGCTCCCCCGGGCACCTGCACGCCGAAGTCGTAGATGAACCCCCGCTCGCCGTTGCCCATGGCCAGCTCGTACGGCCGTTCGTCGATCACATCGACGCCCAGCAAGGACAAGTGGGGCAAGATCCTCGACAGTGACAACGACGCTTCGCGCCTAAAGATTTTCAAGCGCAGGTCCGCTTCGTCGTCAGGCCGGTCTGGGACGTAGATCGCCATTGACGTGTCGTGCTCACCTTTGAGGGCGATCAGCGCGCTCAGGTCCTTCAGCACCTGTCGGGCGGTGTAGTCCTCCTTGTAGCCCTCGGGCAGCGCAGCAACCAAACCTGCCAGCCGATCTGCATGATCAACACCGACCATCAAGTCTGCGAACTCGTCATCCCAGGAGCGCGTCGCCAAGGTCAGCTCCCGCTCCAGCGAGCGCACGTCAATCTCTGCCAGGATCTTGCCGACCGGCATGCGAACCACGAAATGAAGTCTTGCGAGGACGGACTCGGTGACCCGCACCGTGTATCCGATCGAGGACCCGCCGAGTGCGCTCATCAGGATTTTCTCCATCCGCTTGCGTACCGACGTCGTGTAACGGTCACGCGGCAGATAGATCAGGCAGGAGAGATAGCGCCCGTACGGGTCGCGCCGCACAAACATGCGCACCTGCCGGCGCTCCTTGAGGTGAGCCACCTTCTCTACGACGGCGGCCAGCTCAGCAAGCGGGGTTTGAAACAGCTCGTCGCGCGGATACGTCTCCAGCGCGTCCATGATCGCCTTGCCACCATGGCTGTGCTCGCTGTAGCCGGAAAGCTGGATGACGGCGGCGGCCTTCTGCCGGAGCACCGGGACGCGAGCGACGCTTTCTGAGTATGCCGAGGAGGAGAAGAGCCCAAGGAAGCGCCGCTCACCGATGACTCGTTCATTGCCGTCAAAGATGCGGAAGGCGATGTAGTCGAGGTAGGCCGGCCGGTGCACCCTGGACTGCTGGTTGTCCTTGGTGATGATCATCAACTCGGGCTTGCCGTTGCTCTGGGGGATGGCATGGAAGGTGCCCGGCGGGTCCTGATCCGGCCGTAAGATGCCGAGGCCAGTCCCAGGACGAACCTTGAAGTCGATGCCGGACTTGTGGGTCATCACCTCGTACTCGCGGTATCCGAGGAAGGTGAAGTGGTTGGCGTTCAGCCAGCTGAGCAGCTCGCAGGCCAGAGCGGCCTGATCCGCATGATCACCGATGAACTCGGGATCCTTCAGCATTTCGATGGTGTCTTCGGACCGCGTGATCATTTTCTGCCAGTCCTCGACCGTCTCTTCGACGAGCCGCAGGACCTCCAGGAGCCCCTGCTCCAGTTCGGGAATCAGCATCTCGCGGCTGTCGGTGCGAGATGGCGGAAGGATTTCCAGGTGCATCCAGGACTCGGGAATGACGTTGCGATCGTGTTCGGCCTCGCCGGCGCGCACGATGCCGAGCAAATTCCCTTCGAGGTCGCGCCGCACCAGAAACTGCGGGTGGAACACCTCGCGAATACTCCAACCCTGGCGCAGCACCTCCATGGTCACCGAGTCGACGAGGAAAGGCCGATCGTCGGTGACGATCTGTACGACTGTCCCGCCCCCGGCGGTCAACCCGCCGTCGGACTGACTCGGCTTTCGGATGGAGATCACCGCGCGAGCGGGGGGCCGCTGCATCGCTGCTCGGTAGTGGCTTTCCACCAAACCAAGGAGATTCGCGACGCTCCGCTCGTCGACGTCGACGGCATCAACGTGTCGGAAGTAGTGCCGAAGGAAAACCTGAACTGCATCGGGGTCATGACCGAACTCGGCTGCGATGCTGGCGCCCCTAGCGGCCACTTGAGCGATCTTCTGGGTCTTCTCCTTCTCCTGCTCGAGCTCCACCTGGAAAATTGTCACGTCATCCATCCTCAATGCCCGCCGCACCCCGCTGACCGGCTACCTCCGACATTAACCCTCCGAGCCGCGGCAGCGGCCCAGCCGATGACAGGATGAGCGGCATGGAGATCTCGAGCCACCTGGAGTTTGCCGCCCCGCCCGCCGATGTCTACGCGATGCTGACCGACCAGAAGTTCCTCGACGAGGTATGCGCCGCCAGCGGGTCTTCCAGCTATAACGCTTCAGTTGAGGGCTCGATCACGAAGACCTCAAGGACCTTGCCGGCACCCGAATCGGCAGCAAGGTTCACCGGGCCGACCGTTACCGTGAACGAGGAGGTCGCCTGGGGAAACGGCTCGGCCGATGGCTCCCGAGGCGGCGCTGTCACCATGACCGTGCTCGGCCAGCCGGTCGGTTTCAAGGCGACGGCGCAGCTGGCGCCCGGAGGTCGGGGCACTGTGCTCGACATTGTCGGCGAGCTCAAGGTCGCCATCCCGCTGCTCGGCAGGAAGCTCGAGGAGGCGACAGCACCCGCGGTCATCTCCGGGTACCACACCCAGCAGGAGGTCGGCGACCGCTGGTTGGCGAGCTGATTCAGTTGTCCCTCACCTCCCAGCAGTACCGCGGAGTTGTGAGGCACCACGAATAACGGCGCGGCAGGTGCTAGCTCATGTGCGGATAGCGATGGTCAGTCGCCGGAACGAAGGTCTCCTTGATCGAACGTGGACTTGTCCAGCGAATCAGATTCCACATCGAGCCGGCTTTGTCATTGGTTCCTGACCCCCGCGAGCCGCCGAACGGTTGTTGACCGACCACAGCACCAGTCGGCTTGTCGTTGTAGTAGACGTTTCCAGCCGCATGCCGCAGCCGCCGGCTGGCACGATCAAGTGCCCAACGATCATCGGCAATGATCGCACCGGTCAGACCGTACGGAGACGCCTGATCAACTTCATCGAGAATCGCGTCGAAGTCGGCGTCATCGTAGACATGGATGCCGAGTATGGGCCCGAAATACTCCGTGGTGAAGATGTCGTTTCTCGGGTTGTCGGAGATGATCAAGGTCGGCCGGACGTACCAGCCCTCGCGGTCGTCGGTCTCGCCACCGGCGATAATCCTCGCGTCGGCGGCCTCACGAGCCCGAGCGATGGCCTCAGCCTGCTTGCGAAAGGCCCGCTCGTCGATGACCGCGGAGGTGAAGTTGGACAGATCGCGGACGTCACCCACCGTCAAGGCATCGGTGGCATCGATCAGTTCGTCGCCCATCTTGTCCCAGACGCTACGCGCAATGTAGGCCCGGGACGCGGCCGAGCATTTCTGCCCGGAGTACTCGAAAGCTCCCCGCACCAGCGCGGTACGGAGCACATCTGGGTTGGCGCTGGTGTGGGCGATGACGAAGTCCTTGCCACCGGTCTCCCCCACCAGTCTGGGATACGCCCGGTAGCTGGCAATGTTGGCACCGACGCTCTGCCAGAGGTGCTGGAACGTCTTTGTCGAGCCGGTGAAATGGATGCCGGCGAGATCACGATGGCGCAGGGCGACGTCTGACACCTCAAGGCCATCGCCCGGCAGCATGTTGATCACCCCGGGCGGCAGACCGGCCTCCTCCAAAAGCCGCAGGAGGAAGTGCGCGGCATATTGCTGAGTCGGGCTCGGCTTCCAGATGACCACGTTGCCCAGCAGCGCCGGTGACGTCGGAAGATTGCCCGCTATGGCGGTGAAGTTGAAGGGCGTGATCGCATAGACGAAGCCTTCGAGGGGGCGATAGTCGATCGTGTTCCAGACGCCAGGTGATGACAACGGCTGGGCGGCGAAAATCAGGCTGGCGAAGGCGACATTGAAACGCCAGAAGTCGATCAACTCGCAAGCTGCGTCGATCTCGGCCTGCTGTACGGTCTTGCCCTGACCCAGCATGGTGGCGACGTTCAACGTGTCCCGCCACGGTCCTGCCAGCAGGTCGGCGGCACGCAGGAAGACCGCCGCGCGCTGCTCGAAGCCCAATTCTGCCCACTCTGGAGCGGCCGCCAACGCAGCATCGATGGCCTGTACCGCATCGGTACGCGTCGCATTGGCCGCGTGCCCCAAGGTGTGGGAGTGGTCGGACGGCATGGTGACCGTGAATGCCTCGCCTGAGGCCGGCTTGGTCACGCCGTCGATGGTGGCAGTCAGCTCGATGGGATCGGCGTTGGACAGCTCGTCGAGGGTTGATTCGAGGCTTGCCCGGTCGGCCGAGCCTGGCGCGTACGACCTGACCGCCTCGTTGACGGGAGCGGGGACTTTGATCACGGCATCCACAAAGCCACGCTACTCGCGCCATGTCATCTGCTCCTCGGGCAGAGTGCCTCGAACCTCACTGATGCGCGAGTGCTCGGGGTTTCCGTCGTACGGCTCGATCGACACGTCGACGATGGTGAAGCCATCCAAGCCGTCAGCAAGCAGGGTCGGCAGTGGGTAGGTGCGCAGCGTTTGGCCGCCGTCTCTGTCGAAGAGCGCGCGCAGCGGTAGCGCCTGCCTGCGAATCAGCCATACGGAAGTCACTCGGAAGGTCTCGCGGCCGGTCGTGGTTCGCACGACGACCAAGGTCGTGGAGAAGACACCAGCGGTCAGTTCCGAAGAAGATCAACTGATCGCGGGCGCGGTGCAGAATCGGCGCGTCGGACTGAGGCCTACATGGCCTTGGCGGTCTCAGCCTCCTCCCGACGCTTCTTGGCAGCCTCGACCGAAGCACGCAGCGCTGCCACCAAATCGACTACCTCCGCCTCCTTGGGCGCCTCCGGCTCCTCGGCCAGCGGCACACCTTCGGCCTTACTCTGTACCAGCGTTTCCAGCGCCTCGCGATAAGAGTCTGTGAAGTCCTCTGGGTTGAAGTCCCCAGCCAGCGCATCGATGAAGGAC
>DATLQP010000262.1:0-8048 GCA_035535155.1 Propionibacteriaceae bacterium | reverse complement strand
CCTCCGAGGTAGTACGTGCGACGTTCGACCCGGGTGGCTGCGAGCGGATCGTCACCCAGCATGGCGTCAAGCGCATCGTCGAGCGTCGAAAGGTCCCATTCGATGACGTAGGCAGAGCGGCTGGAAGGGAATCGGGCTCGGAAGATATCTGTCTTGTCGCCCGTCGCAACCATCGCGAACGGCTTAAGCGACTGCATGAAGTCGGTGACGACCCCCGAGACATCCGCCACCATGGCGTCCGCAGCATTTGCCAGCTCAGCAAACGTCGGGTCGGATGCGGCCGAATCCCAACGATGGGGCCGGGACGTCGCCTCGGCGTCGGCTCGGAGGAGCTCGTGAATTGCGCCAATCGCGGCGGCGGCCTCCGGCAGTTTGCGGCGGGCCGGATGCGGCCTGAAGATCACTGTTGCATTGCGCGCGAGTAAAGCGGAGACGATTTCTGTGCCAAGAGGAAGGGAGGAGTGGTTGATCTCGCGATCAGCGGCGTACCAGGTCGGTGCGTAGAGCACGACCGGCTTGTCGACGCTGGAGATCGAGGCCGTCGCTGTTTCGATGTTTTCGATCTGGGGACGTCCAAGAATCTTGAACTTCTCCGACGGAATGCAGACCCCATGTGTGGCGTAGCGGTCGATGGCAGCCTGGCCAGCCACGACGAGGACGTCGTAGGCCGCTGCCTTCCGCCGGAACGAAGCCTCCTTGTCGCTGTCGCCGTGGTGGAGCCAGATGTGAGTCAGCCGCCGCCGGGCCTTCAGGAAGTCGGCGTTGTTGCCGCTGTAAACGTAGACCGCGGCGCGGATTGTCTTTGGCAGCATCGCCCGTATTGCCCGACGGTCTCCCCTCGGCGCGTAGATCACGGGCATCGTGTAACTGTCAGCGACGCGCTGGAATGAGAGTGCGTCAGTGGTCACGACGGTGAAAGGTTGTCCCGTTCTCTCCAGATAAGGTGACCACAAACCGATGTGGAATTCGGCATGCCCGTTATAAGGCATCGTCAGTACCGGACGGTATGCCCGAAGCTTGTCGAGCACCTTCTTGTTGTATCTGGTGAAGCGTGCAAGCTGTACCCGAATAACGGCCAGCATTGCTACGGCTAGCACGGCCAGCATGGCAAATGCCGCCCCTGATAGCGGCAGTGTGGCAGCGACAAAGCCGAGTACAAGAAACCCGCATATCACCACCCCGCCCCACCCGTACGGCAAGCGCGGAGGGTCAACCGGCTTTTCGGGAGCGCCGGGCAGATTCCGGGCTTTGAGCTGCACTACGTCAGCGTCTTTTAGGGCGGTGCAAAACCACCAGAGCCCAGCAAGTACCACGAGCAAGCCAGCGACGACGAGGAACGGCAGGCTCGGGGAGTTCGCCAGATGCCAGCCTGCAACTCCAGCGCACAGCATGATCGCGGCGCTCAGCCGAACACAGAACGTGCCCAGCATGCGGATGCTGAGCGCGAGCAGCGTCAGCTGCTGCGCGATCCCGATAGCCAATCCAGCAGCGCAGGCGAGTCGCAGCCCGATGGCTTCCCCCGCCCAGACAGATGCGATACCGGCAACCAACGCCAGAACGGACCACGCTCGCGAGCCCAACAGTCGAGCCATGCGTGATCCTCCCCCGAGATGCTGGCCTAGACCCTATTCCCTTTTTCGCATCGACGTGTCAATAACTACTCCGCCGGGTCCTGTGTCGGAGGCATCATCTTGTTCGAGCCGCTCCTCCCTAGTGAGCTCCGGACATGCATTCAGCTAGGAGGCCGACCCAAATCGCACCCGGTCAGGGCCCTCCCCGCCAGTGTTCGATCCGGTGATGGTCGGGTGCGAAGCCGTGCCGAACGCCCCACAGAACCGCCTGGGTGCGGCTGGTCACCTCGATCTTGCGATAGATCGTACGGATGTAGGACTTGACGGTGTTCGGGCTTAGGTACGTAAGCGTTGACACCTCGGCGTTGCTCTTGCCTTGAGTGATCAGTGCCAAGATCTCCGATTCACGGTCTGTGAGTCCCTCACTTCGTCCCGGCCAATTCAGTCCGCCGGTGCTGCGCGCTCGAAAGGGTGGGTCGCTGATGACAATGTCGCCGGCGTGGATCGCCTCGAGGGCAGCGACTAGTTCGCGCGCCGGTAAGGCTTTTGACAGATACCCGTGGACGCCGTACTTGCGAGCGCTCTCGATCAAGTCGGGGTGGAAGTTCCAGGTGTAGACCGCAACTCGCCGGGCGCGCGGGTTTTGGATCAGCACGCTGATCTCGTCGTGGTCGGATTCCGGCTGCGCGAAGGAGTCGTAGAGAACGATGTCGACCTTGTCGGACAAGGCCTTGTTGGTATCCAGCTCGGCGATCACTACGCGATCTCCGTACTGCTCGAGAATGTGTGCGACGCCCATCACGACGATGTCGTAGTCGTCAACCAACGCGATGGTGATAGGCGTCCTTGCCGGAGGCTCCATAGGGTGACTTTAACCTCCCTAAGGGTGTAATGCATCCACCCTTGGGGTGGTTAAGTTGTCGACGGAGCGGGATCGTTGCCAAGTACCGCACTCGCTTCGCACCAGAAACACTCATCACGTTTTAGGAGGAAGCAATGGAGATCATCGGTGTCATCGTTGCCGGTATCATCATCGGTTTGCTGGGCAAGTTCGTAGCTCCTGGCAACCGAGACAACATCCCGATCTGGCTGACCATCATCTGCGGCATCGGTGGGGTCTTGATCGGCTGGTTCATCTACACCGCATTCGGGGGCAACGGCAGCCCCGGGATCGATTGGGTGCGGTGGATCATCGCGATCGTCGTAGCCGCCGTCCTAGTGATGATCGCCGCCGGCGTGACCGCCAGGTCGCGCTCCCGAGTCGTGTAACCGTCGGGCTCCCTGGGATGCTGGAACGCGGGACCGATCCAGTGCGCACGCTCTGGTGAGGTCCCGCGTTCGGCAGTTCAGATCGGCGTGAATCAGTGTCACCGTGAGATCTGCTCGAGGAGATCGAGGTCGTGGATATCAACTGGCCGCGGCTCGTACCCGCGGTGAAATTGGACTTGATGTGTCCGAGAGAGACACGGCGTTGACATTCCGCCAAGGATCCCGTGGTCGAACGCGTCGGATGAGTAATCGAAGTGGCCACCGTTCCGATCGGCTTGGCGCCCGTGTCCGGACGAGTCGAACACCACGGGGTGAAGGTCCACCCAGCCACGGTCTGGCGCGGCGAGTTCCATTCGTACCGGGAGCCAGTCAGTCTCGATGTGGTATCCACGGCGTTCGAGGGTCGCGATCGCGGCAGCTTCGTGATCGGCGTCAACAGCAAGATCCATGTCACGATGCGGACGCGTTTGGTGCCCGACGAGGGCGTCGACTCCCCACCCGCCAGCGACCCAGATGCGACAACCGGCGCCGCATAGGTCGGCAAGCACTTCAAGCACCTCCGCGACTTGCATCCCTGCCCACGCTGGCTCTCGACTCATCCCATGAGCTTCTCAGATGTAGCAGCCGATCAAGTCGGCGAGGACCTTGACTTCGCTACCTCGACCGGTCTTATCGTCGGTCAGAGGAGTCGACCCGGGCCGGAGCGAGGATGACGGCTCGGAACAGCACAGAGCTACCGGGGAAGACAACGACCGGGAGAAGGCGAAATGGCTGAGCACCCTAACGCAGAGCCCATCCGACGGGCATTTGAGGCGTTCGCCGGCGGCGACATTGAGGCGATGAGGTCGCTTGTCGCCGAGGACACCCTTTACCACATTCCGGGCCGCGGGCCCCTGGCCGGCGATCACCACGGGCGAGACGCCGTGTTCGAGATGTTCGGCCGGTTGATGCAAGCGTCCGAGGGAACCTTCAATCAGGAACTCCACGACGTACTGGCTAGCGAGGGCCATGCGGTCGCGCTGACGCAAGCTACTGCCAACCGCGATGCTCGCAGCTATGAGGGTCGGGACGCATGGGTGTTCCACTTGCGCCAAGGACAGATCGCGGAGGCTTGGTGGCGCCCTGAGGACCTCTACGCCGCCGACGAGTTCTGGACCTAGGCCGGCGCGGCGTGCCGGGCGAATCCCGATCGCGTCCCGTAGTATCGCGGCGCGTGAAACGCCTCGTCCTCAGCCCCCTCGCGCTTCTTGTCGCCTCGCTGTGCTCCGCTTGCCTGGCCACGCCCGATCCCAACCCCGACGACAGTCGTCAAGCCGGCGAGAATCGGCCATCGTCGACTCCCTCGACTGGCGGCGAGGCCAGCCCAACGTCAACCCCGTCGCCTGGCGGCGAGAACCGTCCAACGTCGACCCCTTGGACTGCTGACGGGCAGCCCGAGCGAAAGACGCTTGCCTTCGGTAGATCCCACACCTGGGACGACGGGCTCACCGTGACCGTCGGGAAGCCCAAGAATTTCAAACCGAGCAAGTGGGCAGTGGTCAAAGAGTCAAAGCGCTATGTGAGGTTCGACATCACCGTGGTCAACAAGTCCGACAAGCGCATCGATATCGGACTGACAGCGATCAGCCTTGAGTCTCGGAATAAAGAGGAAGACGAACTCTTCGACTCCGTCAGCGGTCTCAAAGGACCTCCTGATACGGAAATCTCGAAAGGCCAGAAGTCGGAGTTTGACGTCGGATTCGGTGTCGCGGATCCGAAGGATCTCCTCATGGAAGTCACGCTTCACGACAAGTCTGCGCGGCCAACTCTGCGGTACTCGACCTAGGCTGAGGAGGTCACCCGAGGGTCAGCCTGTCGACCTCACGATGAGTATTGAGGCTGTTGGCCTGAAGAGCGTTGTCCGAGAGCATGTAGACGATGTCACCGATGACCAGAGACCGGTTGACAGCGCCGTCGGCCTCAGTGGTCGCGAGGCGGCCGAGTTCGGTGAGTCCATCCGCGTCGGCTCTCAGTAGCACAAGGCCGCTGAACGCTCCGCGCCCCCGGTAGTCACCATGCACGTTGGTCGGAGCGATGATCAGATTGCGCGGCTGCCAGTAGAGGAACGCCTTTGGGTCGAACTCGGCTGCCGCAGCACCTCCGCCGTAGGTCTGTGTGTCGATGCGGCGGGGAGACGAAGGGTCGCTGATGTCGAACAACGAGAACTGCACCCCGATTTGGCCGCCACGGACCGGCGCAGACGGCGGGTTGTCGATCGTTCTGTCCAGTCCACTCTGTCCGACACCGAGCAGCAGGTTCGCACCGATCGGATGCAGGTAGCCCGAGTAGCCCGGGATCTTCAGCTGACCCACGACCTTCGGCGCTGCAGCGTTGCGGAGGTCGAGAACGTACAGGGGATCCGTTTGACGAAACGTCACGACATACCCGCGCTCCTCGATGAATCGCACCGCTCGGATCGATTCGTTGTCCTGCCTACCAAGCCCGCCGACCTGTCCCAGTTGGCGAAGCGCGCCGCCCTCCTCATCCAGCGTGGTCACCACACCCTCGGTGACCTCACGAGAACTCACCCAACCCCGGCGCTCAGAGACCGTGCTGGCGACGCGCAACACGCCGTTGTACTCCGACATCGCGTACTGATTCAGTAAGGTTCCGGGCACCTCACCGGATCCCTTGTAAGTCGTTGCCGCCGATGGCCCCGTGCTGAACTTATGCAAGCTCGTCTTTGCGGGTGAACCGTCGCGACTCCAATCTGTCGTCGAGACATACGTCGACTTGTCGGTGGCGTATATCTGCTGTCCCCCGGCAATCACGCCCACTGTTTTGCGGGACTGTAAAGCCGAACCCATATCGAAGGAGGACACGGCCACCGTGTCGAGCCCCGAGAACGTTTCGGGATGAGCCAGATTGGCGCAATCCACAAGCCGCCCCTTGTTCACGTCCACGCCGGCACCATCTTGCAGTGTGTACGTCGGAATCCAGTCGTCGACCTTCGTCTTCGCAATCGCAGCGCGTAGTTCGTCCTTGGACTTCTGAGCGATACCGCCATCGGGCGTGTAGACCGGCGACGGAGCATCAACGTCGGGTGACGAAGCCGTCACAACGCGCACCTGCGTTCCAACAAGTCGGGCATCGAGCACGTTGCCGGTGATTGTCAATGTGGCAATTTGTTGTGGATCGCTCAGGTCCGAGATGTCATACATCCTCAGAACGGCCTGCTGACCTTCCCAGCCTGACCCTGGCTCGGAGTTCTGAACCGCTTGACCGCTGAAGACGAGCACACGCTGCCCGGAAAGGAACACATTGCGAACCATCGTGTCGGGAAGAGTTTTGCGTAGCGTCATCTTGCCGCCGTCGAGCCCGACTAAGTGCACTCGAGCCTGCGCCACCGCAACAATGCGATTCCCATCCGTCTTCACGATGTCAGGCTCATCAACTCCCGCCTCCTGGACGTTCGTCGTCGAGTGCTCACGTTGCGTGCCCCCCGACTCCGCGCCCGCCGAGTCATTCGCACGGCCTTGCTTGGGCTCGTCAATTCTCGGCACCGGGGCGCCGGCCTCCGTCGTCGTACTCATGTTGCCGCCGCGCGCCCGTTCGATCAGATAGTCGGGAGCCTGGTCCTTGAAGTACTGCAGGACGTTGTCACAGGTGTCAAACGGCTGCAACGCCCCCGCCATCGCGAAGGCTGCGCCGCCTTCCCCGCCCGATAGTGCTCCGCTGTCGCCGACACGAGGCAAAGCGACCACGAGACCAGCGATGAGGACTGCCGCCGCGGCAACTGCGCTCGGAATGGCGACGCGGCCGGGTGATCGTTGCGCGCGCTGAATTCCCTTTTCGTGGTCGGAGCTGTTATCGGCAATTTGGTCCCGAACCGCATCGGCTGCTCTTCGTGCTCGGGAATCGAAGTCGCTCACTGTTCATCCTCTAGCTGCAATTGACGCGCGACTGCATTCCGCGCCCGGCTCAAGTGGGTTTTGACGGTGCCCTCGCTGCAATCAAGAACCTCGGCTATTTTTCGCACGCTGTAGTCCTCCAGGTAGTAAAGGGCTACCGCTTGTGCTTGGCGAGGTGGCAGACGGCGAACCGCTTGCCAGAACGCTTCATCGCCTTCTTCCAATTCGATGTGGGTCTGGGTCCACGCAGCAAGACGCATCAACGCCTTTGCCTCGCGTACGCGTCGCCGCAACACCGAGGCCGCTCGATTACAGGTGACTCGCCGAACCCATGCCCCCGGCGAGTCGTAGGCAACGATGGAACGCCAATGCCGAAATGCAGCCGTGAACGCGTCTTGTGCGGTGTCTTGGGCCACCCATTGGTTGCCGGTCAGTACAAACGCCAGACCAAGCACATGTCGGTACTCACTTCTGTAGAAGTCGTCGAACGTCAGCGACTCGCTACGCGCCTCGACTGAAGGTTCGATGGCGGCTGCTGCTACCCCTTGACTTTCCATCAAAAAGTCACACGCCGCAGTGGGCTCTTCGGTTGACATGACGGAGTGATTTTCTCTGGAAAGCTTGGTCCGTGTGGCCCGTCGGGCAACGATTATCGAATGCAATCCCATGGCACGCCCCTAGCAAAGTCGCTGTGAGCTGTGAAAACTGTCATCAACAGCAGCGTGACTGGGGGCGAGATGGCGGCGAGCACCCGCTCTAGTGGAACCGAGCAGATCGAGCCGCATGGCACGCTCGACGGGCGTTTCGGATCAGCGTGGCGGCGTGCGCGGCTAACGGCAGAAGAGCGCACGGCCCGGGGCAGGGACGCTCGCAACAAGACGCCAAGGTCAGCCCACGCCCATTGGGAGCCGGCTGCGGGCCGCGTCGATCCGGTCACGCTTCTCCAGGAGCAGTCGAGGGACCGAGTCTCCGAGCTGATTCCGATTCGCTATGGGCGAATGCTTGTCTCCCCATTCACCTTCTTCCGCGGAGCCGCCGTAATCATGGCCGCGGATTTGGCGTCAACACCGGTGTCAGGGGTCACCGTGCAGCTGTGCGGTGACGCGCACCTGTCAAACTTCGGCCTCTTCGGCACGCCGGAGCGCCGGATGCTCTTCGACATCAACGACTTCGATGAGACCCTGGCGGGCCCGTGGGAGTGGGACGTCAAGCGGCTCGCAGCCAGCCTCGAGGTTATGGGACGTGATAGGGGCTTCTCCCCCGCTGACCGGCGTACGGTCGTGATGGCTGGAATGCGCGAGTATCGGGAGCGGATGAG
>DATLQP010000261.1:0-3141 GCA_035535155.1 Propionibacteriaceae bacterium | reverse complement strand
GAGGCACATCAGTGGTTTGTCGCAGCAGCCAAGCTCGATCATGATCAGGAAACTGATGCGCAACAACGAGTCGACGAGCTCGACGGAATGGTGATCGACTACAACGACGAGGATGACGCTGACGTTGACGGCGCGCAGCCGGAGAGCCCGTGAGCGCGGGCGAGGTGATCATCGACTGCTACGATGCGGTGCTGTTCGATCTTGATGGTGTCGTCTACCTCGGTACGGTTGCCGTACCGGGCGCGGCGGAATGCATTGCAGCCCTCCACAATCGTGGCACCAAGATCGGTTTCGTGACCAATAACGCGGCCCGCCCGCCCGTCGCGGTCGCTGATCATCTCGTGGAGCTAGGCATCTCGGCGACCGCTGCGGATGTCGTCACTTCCGCACAGGCAGCCGCGCATCTGTTGATCGACCGTTTCGGGCCCGGCGTCAGAGTCCTCGCTGTCGGCGGCGAAGGAGTTACGGTGGCCCTCAGCGAGGCAGGCCTGGTGCCGGTGCATTCCGCGGAGGACAACCCGGTGGCGGTGATGCAGGGCTATGGGTTCGAGCTGACGTGGCAGGAGCTCAACGAGGCGGCGATCGCCATCCATCACGGGGCGCACTGGGTCGCGACGAACATCGATCCGACCCGCCCAACCGATCGTGGACTGGTTCCGGGGAATGGTGCTGCGGTGGCTGCCGTCCGGATGGCTGTCGCGGCGGAGCCGGAGGTGGCTGGTAAGCCCTTTCGGCCGCTCCTTGACGACACGGTCAGCCGATTGGGCGCCCACCACCCGCTGTTCGTCGGGGATCGGCTCGATACCGACATCGCGGGGGCGGTCAACGCCGGTCTGGACAGCATGCTGGTGCTCTCGGGCTCCCATAGTGCCGAGGAGCTGCTCAACGCCGCACCGCGGGAGCGACCGACCTTCGTCGGGCAGGATCTCCGAGCGCTGTTGCGTCCGGCGCTGGCTGTTAGCCAGAGCCGCGACGAGTTCCGCTGTGGTCGTGCCCGTGTGTCTGTTGTCGACGGCCGGCTCGTCATCCAGGAAAACGGATCGAGCGAGGTTGAGGCGATCTGGGCCATGGTGCATGCCGCATGGTGGGCTGCTGATCATGGCTTGGTCATCGACTCACGCGATGCGTTGCGGCAGCTTCGCCAGGAATGATCACCCTGGGTGGCGCTGCGGTAGCGTGGCGGTGCAGTTCCGTGCCACCCGCCGGCATCAGAGGGTAGAAAGGCGTCCATCGTGACTGAGGCATTTCAGACCTACATCAACATGGTGACCGGTGTCACCAAGAGCACCCAGGCTAAGGCGTCAGCCACGGCTCGGGCGTTGTTCAAGCAAGCCGGCCTGGAAGATGTCGCTGTAGAGGCGAGCGAGCGCGTCACCAAGTTGGCAGAAGAGATCATGAACGCCAGCCGCACTAATCGCGAGCTCTTGCAGCACTACGTGACCGCGGAGGTCGACAAGGCTGCGGGTCGGCTCGGCTTCGCGCGTGCCGAAGAGGTCCAGGCATTGCGCGACGAGGTCGCTTCGTTGCGAGTCCAACTGGACGAGGCCTTTGTGGCCCGCGCTGCGCCGGCGACAAAGGCAGCCACCAAGAAGGCGGGGGAAAACAAGGCAGGGCCGAAGAATGTGGCTGCGAAAAATGTGAGTGCGAAGAATGTCGGGGCAAAGAAGGCGCCCGCCCGCAAATCGGCCGCGACGATGACTTCGACGAAGAAGGGGACGGCGGCGAGGTCTGCCGGCCGAAAGCCGGCTCGCAAGACAGCGGCGACTGTTAAGCGCGGCGGGCAGTCGAGCGAGAAGTGACCGAGGATAGTCGCGGCGAGCCCGAGGACGCCGATCCGGCGATCAGTCCGCTGCAAACCGGTAATCCCGCAGTAGACGACGCGCTGGCTGGATTAGCCGACCTGGCTTCGGCTCCGGTTGCCGATCATCACGACCGGCTGGCACAAGCCCACGCCGTATTGCACGAGGCATTGGATCCGCCAGATGAGGATCAGTCCGACCAGGCTGAGCCGGCCTGAGCAATGACCGACCGCCTTGATCGTGAGATGGTCAGGCGAGGATTGGCCCGATCACGCACCCACGCCCAGACCATGATCAGCGCAGGTGAGGTCGTGGTGGACGGGGCGGTTGTCGAGGGTCCTGGTGACCGAGTGCCGCGGTCTGCCGACATTTCTGCTCCTATCGATCGGTACGTCTCGCGAGGTGCTCGAAAGCTCATCGGTGCGCTTGATGATTTGCAGCTCGAGGTGGCTGGACGTGCACTCGACGCGGGCGCGTCGACCGGTGGGTTTACCCAGGTGTTGCTGGAACGCGGCTGCCAGGAGGTGATCGCCGTCGACGTCGGCAGCGATCAGCTGGCCTCGGTCTTACGAGGCAATCCACATGTCCGGGTCCACGAAAAAACCAACCTCCGGGACCTGCGGCTCGACCACGTCGGAGGCGCTCCTGTCGATCTAGTGGTCGCCGATGTCTCCTTTATCTCATTGACCCTTCTTGTCGGCCCGCTCGTGTCGGTCACTCGAGATGACGGCCGGTTGTTGTTGCTGGTCAAGCCGCAGTTCGAGGTCGGACGCGAACTGTTGGGCAAGGATGGTGTTGTCAGGACGCCGGCCCATCATGTGCTGGCAGTGTCCAAGGTGATCAAGGCGGCCGCGGGGCATGGCTGGTATTGCGTAGCCGCAGTTCCGAGCCGACTGCCCGGACCGGCCGGCAACCGTGAGTTCTTCGTTCTGCTCGAGCGAGCGGCGCCAGCACCAGACCTGGATCTCTCCGCAATCGTCGAAACACGGGAATGCTGAGAGCGTCGGAAATCACGACCGCGCCCAGCCTGAATATGCTGTGGCAGGTGACCAAGGCTGCAGCCCACAGGGGCGGTGAGCAGAGGGGTGGAGACGCAGATTCGGTGCGCCGCGTCGCCGTTCTTACGCACATGGGCCGGCCGGCCGCGATCGCCGCGGCGAATCGACTGGTTGAGGGGCTAAGCGCGGCCGGCATCGTCTCAGCGCTGCCCGCCGGTGACTTGCCTGCACTCGACGATCGGCTCTCGCACGCGGTGATGCCGCTCTCCAAGCCGGTCAAACACGACGACGGGATCGAACTGATGGTCGTTCTGGGAGGCGACGGCACGATCCTGCGCGGCACG
>DATLQP010000260.1:0-16468 GCA_035535155.1 Propionibacteriaceae bacterium | reverse complement strand
CGCGTAGGAGTGCCGCAGCGTGTGCGGCGACACCTCGGCTGTGATGCCGGCCCGATCCGCCACCGATCGCAAGACCGCCCAGGCGCTCTGCCTGGAGAGCCGGGCTCCCCGCGTGTTGACAAACAGTGCCGGAGTACCTCGCCGCTGTGCAGTCAGTGCCGGCCGACCGCGTACCAGGTAGGCGTCCAGCGCCGCCCGCGCGTACGAGCCAACCGGCACGATGCGTTCCTTGCCGCCCTTGCCGAGCACTCGGAGCCCGGGAATGTGCTCACCATCCGGCGCCCGGACCAGCCGATGCACGTCATCCACGTCGAGCGCTACGGCCTCGGAGATTCTCAGACCCGTCCCGTACAGCAGCTCCAGCAGTGCCGCATCCCGAACCCCAACGTCGGTGTCGGTGGCGGGGACGGCGAGCATGCCCTGCACCTGATCAATGCTCAGCGCCTTGGGCAGTCGACGGGGTGGCTTCGGTGGGCGGATGCTCCGCGCCGGATCTCCAGCGGTCAGACCCTCGGCAGCAGCGAAGCGGTGCAGGCTGCGCACCGCGATCACGGCGCGAGCGACACTCGCGGGTGCCAGCGGCGCCTCAGCCCAACCCTCACCGTTCGGCGCAGCTACGCCCTCCCGCAGCCGGGCCGTGTAGCTGCCGATCATCGCGCTGCTGACCAGGGACGAATCAGTGACACCCAGTTCGGCCAGGTAGTCGGCGTACCGGTGCAGGTCACGACGGTACGCCGCGACGGTGTGCCTGGACATGCCGCGCTCGACGGTGAGGTGGTCGAGGTAGGTCTGGATCAGCCCCACCATGGAGGCGTCAGCCGAGGACGTCGGCCAGCTCCCGATGCTCCAACCCGTGCGCCTGCGCGACCGGACCGTTGGTGATCTTGCCGTCATAGGTGTTCAATCCCAGCGCTAGCGCCGGATCGGCCTTGAGCGCCTCTCTCCAGCCCCGATCGGCGAGACTGAGCGCGTACGGCAGTGTGACGTTGGTGAGTGCGTAGGTGGAGGTGTTCGGCACTGCGCCCGGCATGTTGGCCACACAGTAGAACACCGAATTGTGTATCCGGAACGTCGGCTCCGCGTGGGTCGTCGGCCGGCTGTCCTCGAAGCAGCCGCCCTGGTCGATGGCAATGTCGACCAGTACGCTCCCGGTGCGCATCCGGGAGACCAGCTCGTTGCTGATCAAGGTCGGCGCCTTGGCTCCCGGCACGAGCACGGCGCCGATCACCAGGTCCGCATCCAGCACTGCCCGCTCGACCTCGTACGCGTTCGATGCGATGGTCTGCAGATGACCCTGGTAGATCCGGTCGGCCTCACGCAGCTTGTCGATATTGCGGTCCAGGAGGAGCACCTCGGCTTGCATGCCGAGGGCGATCGCTGCGGCGTTCATGCCCGATACGCCAGCACCGATAACCACGACCTTGGCGGCGTACACGCCCGAGACCCCGCCCATCAGGGTGCCGCGACCGCCGCCTTGCCGCATCAGGTGATAAGCCCCGACTTGAGGCGCGAGTCGGCCGGCTACCTCGCTCATCGGTGCCAGCAGCGGCAAGGCGCCACCGCTCAGCTGCACCGTCTCGTACGCGATGCCGGTGACCTTCCTCTCCAGCAGCGCCCTGGTGCAGTCCCGGCTCGCCGCGAGATGGAGATAGGTAAACAGCACCTGGCCGGGCTGCAGGCACTCGTACTCGATCGCTATCGGCTCCTTGACCTTCAAGATCAGCTCCGCGTCCTGCCAGACGTCGTCCCGGCCGGAAACGATCTTGGCTCCGGCATCGGCGAACTCGTCATCGGTGATCGATGAGCCAATCCCGGCACCGGCCTGGACAAGCACGTCGTGACCGTGCCTGCTGAGCTCGTTGACGCCGGCTGGTGTGATGGCGACCCGATATTCGTGGTTCTTGACCTCAGTGGGCACGCCGACTCTCATGGATCCTCCTGACCGAACCTGGGCGTCCTCCCGACTGAACCTGGGCGCTCACCTTGATCATGCCACGCAGTGACTCAAGATTCGGCGGGTGGCTGGCTGGGCGCACATCGCAGCGACGGCTAGGCTCCGGTAGGGAACACTGGATCGCGCACCGCCGTGCTGAGGAGGAGCGAGGGGACATGCTTTTCGTCCCGGAGCGACGACAAAGTAGGTGGTAACAGAGCGCGATCCGCGCGGAGCGAGCTCCAGCGAGCGAAGCAATCAAACACGGAATGCTGCATGAAAACCGACGTGACGAGTGGGCGACAACCTGCCCGCGACTGGCTGCAGGAGTACGCCGAACTCTCCACACGTGAAGGTGACCTGACCCCAGAGGACTTGGAACGCTATTCGGTCGCGGCCCATCTGCTCGGCAAGGACGAGCAGGCGTACCGACTGCTTGATCAGGCTCATAGCGGCTACCTCGACCAGGGCGACCCCGAGAAGGCGGCGCGGGCGGTTTTCTGGTTGGGCTTCCACCTCCGGAATGCGCACCAGGCAGCCCGGTCGGCGGGTTGGCTCGGCCGGCTACACCGCATCCTCGACGACTGCGACCCGAAGGGCCAGCAGTCCTATCTTCCGCTGCTTATCGATGGAGTCCCGCTGATGCAGGCCGGCTCAGTGACTCAGGCGCTGCCCCTGCTCGAGCAGGCCGCTGCCGGAGCTCGCGCTGCTGGAGATGACGATGTGTTCGTCCTTGCTGGCCTGGCTAGCGGACGCTGTCTGATAGCGCGAGGCCAGACAGCGCAGGCGCTCGCCACGCTTGATGAGGTCATGGTCTATGTCGTGGCCGATCGAGTAGCGCCGCAAGTGGTGGGCCTGGCGTACTGCATTGTGATCTCCCTCTGCATGGAACGGTTCGACATTCAACGTGCCGCCGAGTGGACCCAGGCACTCACGGGTTGGTGCGATGCGCAATCTGGGCTGATGCCCTACCGCGGCGAGTGCCAGGTGCACCGAGCCGAGATTTTCCAGTTGCACGGATCGTGGACCGAAGCCGTGGAGGAGGCGGCCCAGGTCAGCGAACGCGTCCCGCGCGCGGGCTTCGTGGCTGGTGGGGCGCACTACCGGCTTGCGGAGCTGCATCGACTACGCGGACAGCTCGACTTGGCGGAGCGCGAGTACGCCGTCGCGGCCAGCTGCGGACGTGAGGTGCAGCCCGGCTTGGCGCTCCTCAGGCTGGCGCAGGGAAACCCCGCAACAGCGATCGCCGGGTTAGATCGCGCGCTGGCTGAGGGCCGGGATCCCGCAAGGCAGGCCCTCCTGCTTGCCGCAAAGATAGAAATCGGACTTGCTGACGGGCGTGTCGAGGGAGCTCGATCGGCACTGATCCAACTGGACCAGAACGCCGCGGCGATCCAGACTCCTTACCTGGCGGCACTCTCAGCTCATGCCGGCGGTCAGGTTGAGCTTGCAGAGGGTGATCCGCAGGCTGCCCTGCCGCTGCTCCGGCAGGCGTGGACGCTCTGGCAGCAGGTCGACGCGCCGTACGAGGCTGCGCGTACCCGGGTCCTGGTCAGCGCGGCATGTCGAGCGGTCGGTGACGACGACGCGGCCCGGATGGAGCTCGACGCCGCTCGTACGATCTTCGAGCAACTGGGCGCACAATCTGATCTTGCGGCGCTGGCTCCTATCGAAGGCGCAGGCCCTGGGCACCCGCTCACTGCGCGTGAGTGTGAGGTGCTTGTGCTGGTGGCGAAGGGGCACACCAACCGAGGAATCGCGGCGATCTTGTTCCTCAGCGAGAAAACGGTGGCTCGACACCTCAGCAACATCTTCACCAAGATCGACGTCAGCAGCCGAGCCGCGGCCACCGCATACGCCTATCAGCACGGACTGGTGTGACGGCTTGGCCATGAGTATTTCTACCCATGCCCGCTGGGAAAAGATGCACAATCTGCTCGATGTAGCAGGCGGTGGCCCGCTCCTACGGTCAGATCATGACCACACAGCGCATCCAACTCGTGCAGACTTCACCCGCGGCCGATGGCATCGAATCGGTCCCAACCGTGATCATCGGCGGCGGCCAGGCTGGCCTGGTAATGGGCTACCACCTGCAACGCGCTGGCGAAGAGTTCGTGATTCTCGATGCCCAACCACGCATCGGCGACGTTTGGCGTCATCGTTGGGATTCGTTGAAACTCTTCTCCTTCCCCAAGTACTCCAGCCTGCCGGGATGGCCGATGCAGCTCAGCAGTTTCCCGACCCACAACGAAATGGCGGATTACCTGGAGGCGTACGCGCAGCGTTTCGACCTTCCCGTGCGCAGTGGCGTGCGCGCTACCCGAGTGTCGCGCAGCGGTAGCGGCTTCAGCGTGGAGACCTTGCATGGCGTGCTGCAGTGCGATCGTGTGGTCATCGCCACAGGTGGCTATAGCCGGCCGGTTGTTCCACCCTTCGCCACCGAGGTTGCGCCTGAAATTCGGCAGCTGCACTCCTCCGCGTACAAGAATCCCAGCCAGCTGGAGGGAACCGTGCTTGTCGTGGGCGCGGGAAATTCGGGTGCCGAGATTGCCCTCGAGGCGGTCAGGTCCGGCCACCAGGCGTGGCTCTCAGGACGCCATCCTGGCCAGGTGCCGTTCCGGATTGAGACCCGCAAGGCGAAGCTGCTGGTGCCGATTGTGATGTTCGCATTCCGGCGGGTGTTGAACCTCGACACGCCGCTGGGACGCAAGGTCCACCGCGAAGCGATCGAGCACGGTACTCCACTCGTCCGCACTAAGCAGAGCGACCTGGAAGCTGCCGGCGTACAACGGGTCGGCCGTCTCGCAGGAATGCGCGACGGTCTGCCGATCACCGAGGATGATCAGGTCCTGGAGCCACAAACCGTGGTCTGGTGCACCGGGTACCGGCCGGATTACAGCTGGATAGATCTTCCCGTAGCCGATGACGCCGGCCACCCGATCACCGAGCGTGGCGTCTCACCCGAAATCGGCCTGTACTTCATTGGTGTTGTGTTCCAGTACGCCGCCGCCTCGTCAACCATCCAGGGCCTCGATCAGGACGCCCGCTACCTGATGCGCGCGATGGCCGAGCAGCCCGCCGTCCAGTCAGTGTCAGAAAACGAGGCGGCCGCAGCCTGAGCGCGACTCGTCGCACCAAGTGCTGACACCTCGCAGGTTCCGCGGCCGGACCGCTGCCATGTGCCAGCACTTAACTCCGTACGAGTACCTCGTGCGCGGGCCATGGCGAATCGGCGCTGCGCAGACTGGAGAAACCATCCCGCTCACGCGCGGTCCAGGCAGCGAGCACCCCCGAGACAACAGTTGGGTTGTGCAGTCGACCGTCGAGGACGGCTGCAACAAGATCGTCCAGGGATGCCCACACGGTGTCCATGTGAGCCTCCTCGCCCTCGGGGATGTAGCCGTCTGGCCCGTCGACCGCCTCCAGATCACGGGCGAGATAGATGCGCAGTGATTCGCCGAGGATTCCCGGCGTAGTGAACAGGTCCACCAGCACGGCCCACCGTCCAGCCGCGAGTCCTACCTCCTCGGCCAGCTCTCGCTCGATGGCCGCTAGGTAGTCCTCGCCTCCGACATCGAGCAACCCCGCGGGCGGCTCGATGAGCCGGTGCCGTACGGGGTGCCGATACTGGCGGACCAAAGCCACTCGCTCATGATCGTCAAGGGCGATCACCCCGACTGCGCCGGGATGCCGAAGGTATTCGCGCAAGATCAACTGCCCATCCGGCGTTCGTACCTGATCTTGCACATAGCTGGTGATCTTGCCGCGGGCAAGCTCGGTCGACGACTCAACGGGCCAAGCGAGCGGCACGTCGGCCAGCTCGTCACGACCGAGAACGATCATCGATGATCATCGTCGACCGGCAACCGAGTTGCCAGCTTGCGATCGAGTGCAGCCTCGATCAGGCCGACGAAAAGCGGGTGCGGCCTGGTCGGCCGGGATTTCAGTTCAGGATGGGCCTGGGTGGCGACAAAGTAAGGATGAAGATCAGCGGGCAACTCGATGAATTCGACCAGCTTCGAGTCCGGCGACATGCCGCTGATCACCAGACCGGCGTCCTCCAGCCGCTCGCGATAGGTGTTGTTCACCTCATAGCGATGTCGATGCCGCTCCGCCACGTGGGATTGCCCGTAGCGCTTGGCGACGATGGAGCCAGGCAGCAACTCCGCAGGGTAGGAGCCCAAACGCATCGAGCCACCAAGATCACCGTCGCCGGAGACGATAGCGACCTGCTCGGCCATTGTCGCGATCACGGGATGCGGAGTGTCGGGGCAGAACTCGCTGCTGTCCGCACCATCGAGTCCGGCAAGATGCCGGGCCACCTCGATGACCATGCATTGCAGGCCGAGGCACAATCCCAAGATCGGGATCTGGTTCTCGCGAGCGTAGCGGATCGCACCCACCTTGCCCTCGACACCGCGGATGCCGAAGCCGCCCGGGATGACTACGCCATCCACCTCGCTCAACACCCGGGCCGCGCCTTCATGAGTCTGGCAATCGTCGGATGGCACCCAGCGAATCACCACCCGGGCATGGTTCGCAACGCCGCCCGCGCGGAGCGCCTCGCAGACCGAGAGGTAGGCGTCAGGAAGATCGACATACTTGCCGACGAGCGCGATCGTCACCTCCTCCTTGGGGTGGTGTACGCGATCAAGCAGGTCGTTCCAGCGCGTCCAGTCCACGTCCCGGAAGCGCAGGTCGAGCCGCCGCACCACGTACGCGTCCAGGCCCTCGGAGTGCAACACCTTGGGGATGTCATAGATGCTCGGCGCGTCGATCGCGGCCACAACGGCGGATTCGTCGACGTCACACATCAACGAGATCTTGCGTTTCACCGACTCCGGAATGTCACGATCGGAGCGACACACCACAGCGTCAGGCTGGATACCGACCTGGCGCAACGCAGCAACCGAGTGCTGTGTCGGCTTCGTCTTCAGTTCACCGCTGGGACCGATGTAGGGCACCAGCGAAACGTGCAGGAAGAAGACATTTTCTCGACCCACGTCATGCCGCAGCTGCCGGGCAGCCTCCAAGAATGGCAAAGATTCGATGTCGCCGACGGTGCCACCAATCTCATGGATGACGACGTCGATGTCCGGCCCACCCATGGCCATCATCGATTCCTTGATCTCGTTGGTGATGTGCGGAATGACCTGCACCGTGTCACCGAGATAGTCCCCGCGCCGCTCTTTGGCGATCACCGAGGAGTAGACCTTGCCAGTAGTGATGTTGGCCTCACCCGACAGGTTGACGTTGAGGAAGCGCTCGTAGTGACCGACATCAAGATCGGTCTCCGCACCATCCTCGGTGACGAACACTTCGCCATGTTGGAACGGGTTCATGGTGCCGGGATCGACGTTGAGGTATGGGTCCAGCTTCTGCATGGAGACGCTCAGCCCACGAGCAACAAGGAGGTTACCCAGGCTGGAAGCCGTGAGACCCTTACCGAGTGACGAGGCGACGCCTCCGGTCACAAAGAGGTGCTTGGTGAATTTCTCGCGGTACCCCACGGGCCTCCAGCTTACGTCGTGCTGCCCTATCGCACCGTGAACCCGCCGGAGGAGTTCCAGAAGCCCTTGTAGCGTCGATCGCGACTGACTTCTGCGTACGCCTTGACCAGGTCGTCCACGACATCGTCCTCGTCGGGCCATAGGGCGGCCTGACGCAGCCCAGCGTCTCTCAGCCGGCGCCGCTCGATCGGGTTGTCAGCAAGAGTCACGATCTGCCGCGCTACCTCCTCGACATTGCCGGGCGGCACCAGGACGGCTGCCGAGTCGACCAGTTCAGCAATCCCGCCTACGCGCGTACTGATCAGCGGTACGCCGGCCAGTAGAGCCTCCTGAGCCACCAGTGCGCGCGCTTCCCAGGTGGAGGTCAGCAACGCGAGGTCGGCCGCGGCCAGCAGCGAACCGATGTCATCGCTTGGTCCCAGCATCCTCACCTGCAGTCGCTGGGCCGCTATCCGGCGCTGCAATGTGTCACGCTCCGGTCCGTCGCCCGCGATGACGAAGCGAAGGTCGGGTCTACCATCCACCGCAGCGGCAATGTCGAGCACCATCCCTAGGTTCTTCTGTGGGGCGAGCCGACCAACCGTCAGGATCACGGTATCGCTCTGTTGAGCACCGAGTGCGCGTCGCTGGTCCTCGCGGCTGATTGTCGCCGGCGGAACCACGGGGGCTGCGACTTGACAAAGCCGGGCGTTCCGAGCTCCCAGGTGGGTCGCCAGGGCCACAAGATCGCGGCTGGCTCCTAGCGTGAGATCTGCTCCCATCGCCACTGCTCGAAGCGTCTGTCGCGCCGCTGCCGGCGCCAGCCCCTCGCCCAGCACAGCGTTATGCCAGGTCACGACGAGCGGCACCTTGAAGAGCCAAGCGATCGGAAGCCCGAGCCAACCCGCCTTCAGCCCATGAGCGTGCACTAGATCGGCGCCGGTGAACCGACGCACGCTGCGCAGCGGCCAGACGTCGAGGCCGAGCTTGGTGAAACCCTGGGCCTCTGCCGTGGCCTCCGTGCAGAACACCCGCACCTGGTGGCCACGTTGCTCCAGTCTCGGAGCGATGCTTGCGACGTGTCGCCCGATGCCGCCGGTGCTGGCGGTCAGCAATTGTGCGATCTTCACGGCGAACCTACTTCCGCCGCCGGTTTGCGGCGCCGCAGCGCCCACATCTGGGATAGGACCGAGGGTGCAAGAAGTCTCAGCATCGCTGTGAACACTAAGACACACAGCAGCGCCACAGCACAGGCCCCAAGCACCGCTGCCAGAATGCCGACGTCGCTCAGCAGCTGTGAGCCTGCCGCGCCTACGCCGGCCGCCAGCACGGCAGCCGCCAGCCCGACGAGCATCGGCCGGGCCAATCCAACGGCGGGCAGCCCGGATCGCCGGACCAGCATCCAACCCGCGGCGGCGCCCACGACCATTCCCAGGGACACGCTGGCCGCCATGATCGGCACCAGCCACACCGCCGGAACCACGAGGCGCAGCACCGCAACGCTGATGATCACTACGGCCCAGGCGCTCGCGTTGGCGACTCCCGATGCCTTGCCGAGGTGTTGGGCGAGCAACGTGCGCGAGGCGAGGCCGAGCAGGGTGAATCCGACGATTGCCGGCGCGAACGCCACGATCGGCCAGGCCAGCGCGACCGTGCGTTCCGACCCGGGGCCGAGCACGAACACTCGTGCGACGGGGACCGCGGTCGCCACGAGCAAGGCCGCTCCCAGCCATGCCATCACCACGGTTGCCGGGCCCGTTTCGGCAAGCACGTTGCTGACCTCGGCTCGGCCCTGCTCGGCGGCGGCCGCCAGCCGCGGGAAACTGAGCTGCAACAACGGCGCCGCCAGTACCGCGTACGGAAGCAGATAGATGGCGTTTGCCCAGGCGAACCGGGTCAACGCCCCTTGATCTCCAGTTTGCTGAGCCGACCAGTTGATCAACAAAACACTGAGCTGCTGCAGTACCAGGCCGATGATCCCTGCTGCCGCGATGGTGATGATCACCGATCGGTCACCTTCGCCGAACCGCAGCCGAGGCCTGAGCCGCAGCCCGATCCGGCTAAGCGGTACGAGGGTGCAGGCAGCCAGCGCCAGCACGCCCAGGGTCGTACCCCAGCCCAGCGCGGCAAGCGCGGGCGTCGTCAGCTGCGAAGGGTCGTCATTAGCGGCGGGTACGGCGAGGGCGGCGTAGCTGAGGTAGGCGATGATCACGACCACGCTGGAGAGCAGTGGCGCCGCCGCAGCTGCCAGGAATCGATGATGCGCCTGCAGCACTCCGGCACTGACCACCGCCAGGCCGTACAACCACACCTGCGGAGCGAACATGAGCACGAGCGCGGCCAGTGTGTCAGCGCTGCCGGCGCAGTCCGCCTTGGCAAGGGCACGAGAGAAGAGCGGCGCGCCGGCGAGCACCGCCAACCCGGCGGGAGTCAGTACCAGCAGGGTCCAAGTGATCAGCGCAGACGCTGTGCGTGATGCGTGCTCCCCTCGGCCTGCCCCGACGTGCCGCGCGACCACCGGGACAACGACACCGGCCAGCACCCCGCCAGCGACCATTTCGAACAACACATTGGGCAGGCTGTTGGCGGCGTTGTAGGTGTCACCGAGGCAGGTGTCGCCGACGGTCTTGGAGAAGACCAGCGACCGGCCGAATCCGACGAGCCGCGAAGCGAGGGTCAGCCCAGCGACACCAGCGGCGACCGAGGCAAGACCGGCTCTCACGCTTGCCCGTCAGCCGTGGGGGTTGCGGGAACCGGGCGACCCAGTTCATCGAGCCGCCGGAGCAGCGGTGAAGCCTCGATGACCGCTGTGAAGCTGACCTGCTCGCTGGCGACGTTGAGTGCGGTAACGGCTGCAAAGGCAAGCAACCGAAGCTGCCACGGCAAGGCTTGAGCGGCAGCTGTACCGACTGCGGCACCTAGTGCATTGGCGCCGCAGTCACCGAGCATGGATCGGCCAGCCAAGTCGGTCGGCAGACTGCCCACGGCTGCACCGACAGCTGGTGCGGCGCCGGAGCCGAGCAGGCCCGAGCCAAGCAAGATCACCACCTTGGCCGCCCGACCTGGCCGCAGGTCGAGGAGGTTCATGAAGTTGGCCATCGCTGCGATCAGCCCGGTATCGAGCAATCCCGCAAGAACCCGGCACGCCGGCTTGGGACATTCAGGCCGAGAGCGTTGCGCCAAGGCTGCTGCCGCGGCTGCGCTGACGCCCACGCCGAGCACCTTGATCATCCCGCTGGTCAGCTGACCGGCGCCAAGCGTCCGAAGGTGGCCTCGAAATCCTTTGGCCTGACTCGATCCATAGCGGTCGTCGTACGCCCCGACCAGCCCAGATCCGATGCTGGCTACGGCTACGGGCAGACCTCGCCGCCCCGCGGGGTCGAGCAGCCGATCTGCCCCGGCACCAACCAGCACTGCGGCCACCGCGATCGGGCCTTCAGCAAGCGTCACGGTGTTCCCAGCGAAGTTGGTCCGGGTCCAGCGCGACCCTTGGGGAGCTCGAGCCGCTCTTCGGTTGACGGCCGCGGCCGCCAAGGCAGCACTCATCCCTGAGGCCGCGCAGGCCAACAGCCGGCGCCCCACTATCGGACCGGCAGGTCGGGCAGCGGTGCATCCGCCTTTGCCAGCGCACCGTAGTGCTGTGGCGGCCGGCCAAGCAGCCGCTCCTTGCCCGCCAATACGACGGTCGTGACGCCGCTGCTGAGGTCGGCCACATCCACAGTGCTCACGCTATCCACCGCAGTTGGGTCCGACCGCGCGGCAAGTACATCGGTGCCTTCGATGTCCTCACTGTTCGGGCCGGCCAGCAGCACCCCAGCCCGACTGGTCATCCCCACGTCGAACTGAACGTGCGCGGTGAGTTGCTCTGGAGTCGGTCGCGGATCCGATGCCGGAGCGGTGACCACAATGATCAGCTGCGCCTGGGCGGCAGAATCCTTACTGATGGTGACCAGTCCGCGCTTCTCGAGCGACTCCCCGACCGCGATCGCCAGCGCATCGCGGTCTTCGGTGTCCTTGGATCCAATAGACCTGCCGAGGGCGACACCGAGCCGGGTCGCGGGAGACATGGCGTCGCTGAGGCCGAGCGGGCCGATGTAATTAGCCAATGCCCGGCTGAGATCCTCAGACTTTGCCGTGTCGAAAGCCTCGGCGTTGACCTTGACATCGCGTACGACCGTACCGCCGGCCCCAACGACTGCATCCGAGATGGTCCGCAGCACGCCGGCAGGGGCGTCCGGCATCGCAACAATGGCGACGCGCTGCCCGTTCAGGACGCCCGCGGTGACGGCGACGCCGACCTGCTCGTCGTAGGCATTGCGGTAGTCGTCCAGCGCCTTGCGTCGATCCAGCTCGGTACGCAGATCGGTCACCTGCTTACGATCCTGCGCGGCCTGCTGCAGCAGCCCTTGGTCCACCGACGGGCTGAGCGAGACACCCACCGCAATCCCTACCGACAAAGCAATGAAGACCGCCATCAACGACACGATGTGGTAGCGGAAGTTGATCAAGTGAAGAGTTCCTTTATCCAGTAGAGCAAGTCCCGCATCCGCGCAGCGATGACATTGCCAAAGGCCCAACCGACGTCGGTGAAGAGCAGCGCCGTCAGGAGCGCAATGACGCCGGACAACACGAACAAGATCAAGTGCCAGGTCTTGATCTGACTGCGGTAGATCCGCGAGACACCCTTCGCGTCGACCAGCTTGGGGCCCACCCGGAGCCGGGTCAGGAAGGTGGAGGCCATCCCCGCCCGACCTTTGTCCAAGAACTCCACCAGTGACGCGTGGGTGCCCACGGCAACGATGAGGCTCGCTCCCTTGGAGTCGGCGAGCAGCATGGCGGCGTCCTCACTGGTGCCGAGGGCCGGAAAGACGACGGCCTGCAAGCCGAGCTTCTCGATTCGCTCCATCCCAGGCGCGCGACCGTCGTGGTAGGCGTGCACCACGAGTTCCGCGCCGGTGCGCAGGGTTTCATCAGAACAGGAATCCATGTCGCCGATGATCATGTCGGGCTGATATCCGGCTTCGATGAGCGCATCAGCCCCCCCGTCGACGCCCATCAGCAAAGGCCGGTACTCCGAGATGTACGGCCGCAGTGCAGCGAGGTCGCCACGATAGTCGTAGCCGCGAACCACGATCAAGACATGGCGCCCCTCGATCTGGGTCGCAACCTCGGGTACCCCGACACCCTCAAGCAGCAGCTCCTTTTCCACCCGCAGGTAGGTCATGGTGTTATCGGCGAACGCCTCGATCTGATCAGAAAGACCATGCCGTGCGTACTGCAGATGATCTTCCAGGATCTCAGTGGTGTAAAAGGTTCCCTCCGCGACCACACTTCCTCCGGAGTCCATCAAGCTGCCGCCGTCGAGGACCAGCCGGTCCCCCTCGTGGACTCGGGTGAAGACGTGATCGCCGACGTTGTCGATCAGCGGGATGCCGGCCTCGAGCAAAATCCCAGGACCTAGGTTGGGATAACGGCCAGACACCGATGACACCGCGTTCACCACAACCGCGGCACCGGCCTCGACGAGGGCCTCTGCGCTGACTCGGTCAAGATCACTGTGATGGATGATCGCAATCTCGCCGGGGCGCAGCCGCTTGGTGAGGTTCTTGGTACGCCGATCCAGGCGCGCGACACCCCCGATCTGGCTCGGTGTTCCGCGCTTGCGCAGCAGGGTGGGAAGTCGCATGTCGCCGTCCATCCTCCCACCCGTGCTGCAAGGGTCTTCAAATATCAGCGAACGGATAGCTGCCGAACGCCGAAGCAACTCGGGTTGGGTCCTCGGCACCAGCCGGAAGGTTAGAACAAGCGACTCATACGCCGCCGTCGCGGCGCAGCCGGTAGCCCAGCCCGCGTACGGTTTCCAAGGACCGTACGCCGAACGGCCGGTCGATCTTTTCCCGTAGATATCGGATATACACCTCGATCACGTTGGACCGGTACTCATGTCCGATATCCCACGCGGCGTCCAGTAGCTGGCTATGGCTGAGAACCTGGCCGGGACACCGCATGAACGCCTCGAGCAGCGCAAATTCTCGGATGGACAGCCGGATCTCCTGCTCTCCTCGCCAAACCTGAGCGGACGCCGGGTCGAGTCGCAGCGAACCGACCCCGATGATCACCGGGCGTTCAGCCGGATCGCGTTGCGCCAGCGCCCGCAACCTCGCTAGCAGTTCCCCGAACGCGAAGGGCTTGCTGAGATAGTCGTCCGCGCCGGCGTCCAGCCCACGGATCCGGTCATCGACCCCATCACGTCCAGTGACCATGATGATCGGAGTCCACTCGCCGGAACTGCGGAGCCGGCGACAGGTCACGAAGCCGTCTGCGTCGGGAAGCATCGCGTCCAGCACGACGACGTCGTACGAGGTATCCGCGAGCATGGCGCACGCGGCGCCCGATGTTCCTGCCACGTCTCCAACGACGTCGACGGCTCGCAAGGCTCGCCTGATCGCAGCCGCCATCGGTAGGTCCTCTTCGACGACCAGCACCCGCATGCTGGGAAAGCTATGCAGCGGCGGATGAGAGCCTCATGAGACGGCGCGGGAGGCGGCCGCCAATTCCACGAGTTCACCGGCGTGGGCCAAGGCTGAGTCTGTCGTGTCCAGCCCAGCCATCATGCGGGCCAGCTCGACAGCACGGTCCTTCTCGGCCACCTGGACGACCCCGCTGGTGGTCACCTGGCCATCGTCGGCCTTGACGACGGCGTAGTGCCGATCCGCGAAAGCGGCTACTTGGGCGAGATGGGTGACGACTATCACCTGGGTGTGCTGGGACAGGCGGGCGAGCCGGCGTCCCACCTCAACGGCGACCTTGCCGCCGACACCCGCATCAACCTCATCGAAGACGAACGTCACGGCCTCGCGATCGGCCGCGAGCACGACCTCCAAGGCCAGCCGGACACGCGACAACTCGCCACCCGAGGCCACCCGCCCGAGGCTGCGGAGCTCGCTGCCCGGATTGGCTGCAAACATCAGATCTACTCGGTCAGCACCCCACGGTCCGTGATCTGTGCCGGTTACCTCGAAGTTCAGCCGGGCGTGCGGCATGGCGAGGGCGGCCAGCTCGCCAACCACCAACTCACTGAATCTGCCGGCTGCCTCACGTCGCGCGACGCTGACCGCGGTAGCGAGAGATGCCAGCGCGGTCGTGAGCTCAGCTATGCGGTCTTCCAACGTCGCGATCCGATCATCGCTCTGCTCGAGCTGAGTGAGCCGGATCGCGGACTCGGCAGCCCACTGCAACACCTCGTCGCACGTGCTGCCGTACTTCCGAGTGAGGGTGTTCAGCTGAGCCCGGCGTTCGGCGATCTGTTCCAGCCGGCCAGGTTGGCTCTCCAGACTGTCCAGATAGCGCGCCAGATCGGCGGTGAGGTCGGTCAACTGGTAGCTCGCCTCCGCCAAGCGTTCGCCCAGCTGACTCGCCACGGGATCCCTGGAGACCGCTGATTCGAACGCTTTGCGTGCCGCGTACAGCATCGCCAGGGCGCCGCCGGCCTCATCATCTTGGCCGGCCAGCGCCTGAACGGCTGACTGAGCCGAATCGCGGAGATCATCAGCCGACTGCAGACGGACCGCCTCGGCTGCGAGTGCCAGGTCCTCGCCCGGCGTTGGGGCAATCCGCTCGATCTCGTCCAGACCGAACCTGAGCAGATCAATCTCACGGGCCCGACCCTGGGCTTCGGCTCGCAGCTGCGCCAACTCAGTCCGTGCCGCGCGATCCTCGGCCCACAGGGTGGAGTATCTCGCGAGTGGTTCGAGCGCCGCGGCACCAGCGAAGCGATCCAGCAACTGGCGCTGACGGTCCGCCTCGGTGAGACGCTCCTGCTCCGCCTGGCCGTGGATCCGGACGAGCGTCGCAGTCAGTTCGGCGCAGACACTGGCTGGAACCTGGGCACCGCCCAGGTAGGCACGTGAGCGGCCGGCCGAGGTGAGATGGCGCGCGACGATGAGCTCGTTGTCGTCCAGCTCACCGCCAGCCTCGGTTACGCGCCGCAGCACGGCCCCGTTTTCGATCGTGAAGCGCCCCTCCACGCGCGCCCGGTCCGACCCGCGGCGCACCGAACGCGGGTCTGCCCGCCCGCCGAGCAGCAAGCCGAGCCCGCTGATGATCATCGTCTTGCCTGCGCCGGTCTCGCCGGTGACCACCGTGAGGCCGGGATGCAGACTGATCGTCGCGTCGTTGATCACGCCCAGGTCGGCGATCCGCAGCTCGGTGATCATGCAGAAGTGTCAATCATGGTGATGGCAGGGTCGGCTGATCCGCGCCAACCTTCCACTCGGAGTCCGAATTTCTGGACCAGTCGGTCGGTGAACGGCGCCTGGGAGAGTCGGGCCAGTCGGAGGCGTTGCCTGCCACGGCTCACTTCGATCTCCATTCCCGTCCGCAATTCGACGGACCGGCGGCCATCGCACCACACCACACCGTGCGTCGCGGAGGCGTCGAGAACCTCGACCACCACCTTTGATGTCGGGCTGAGTACCAGCGGCCGAGCGAACAGCGCGTGCGCGCTCAGCGGTACCACCAGGAGCGCCTCGACGCCGGGCCAGACCACCGGGCCGCCGGCGGAGAAGGCGTACGCGGTCGAGCCGGTGGGCGTGGAAACCAGCATGCCGTCGCAGGCCCAGCGCGACAGCGGGCGGCCATCCACTTCAACCAAGACCTCGAGCATCCGCTCCCTCGCGGCCTTTTCGATCGACACCTCGTTGATCGCGTACGACGACCAGGCCGGCTGGAGGGTCTTGGCGTCACGGAGTGTGACGTCGATGGTGAATCGTTCTTCGACCGTGTAGGAGCGATTCACCACATGAGTGACGATGCTGTCGATCTCGGAAGACTCCGCCTCGGCAAGGAAACCGACATGTCCCAAGTTCACTCCAAGCAGCGGAATCTCGCTGGCCAGCACCCATTCCGTGCCGCGCAGGATCGTGCCGTCGCCTCCCAGAACGACCATCAGTTCGATCCCGTCGTCGTGTTTGACCGGCTTGGAGAGCGGCATCACCGCGTGCGAGAGCCGATCGTCGAGTGCAGGCAAGTCACCGGCGGGCAGCGC
>DATLQP010000259.1:0-9890 GCA_035535155.1 Propionibacteriaceae bacterium | reverse complement strand
TGTTTCTGCAGCGCGAGCATCTGCGGGTTGTTGACCATCAAGACGTTAATCGACTGGGCGCCGCCACTGGCGCCGCCGCCACCGCCGCCTCCTCCACCGGCTCCGGCACAACCAGCGGTTGCGACCAATAACGCGGACAAGCCTGCGGCCGCCGCTACCTTGTGATTCCAGCGCATCTGGAGTAATTCCTTCCTGGTCGTCCCTATTGAGGGGTCTGTGCCTTAAAGGCTTCTGGGCCTTAATGGCCGTTCATGGGCTGGGCGTGCAGCCGGAGGAGGAACGCTGGCTGCATGCGAGGTTGCGCAGCGGCGGTGGTGATAGTCCATATCCGCCGTTGACAACTGTGGTGCTGAGTGTGATCAGATTCAGCGCAGCAAAGATTCGCTGCGGTGGGCGTGGCGTACCAGCTGGTCCCGATGGGGACACGCTGACAGGCCGACCGGCTCGACTGATGCGCCCCTGCGACGGCCCTTGCGTTCCCACCTGATCTCACGCTGATCAGTAGTCCTCGCTCAGTACAACTGGCTTTGAGTGCCTTGCGTCCATGTATAACGTAAACACCCCTGGCTTGCCCACTCTTGTTGGAAGGAAGCCCGAATCATTTCGAAACTGCAACAATCGGTTGTTGTCGTTGCTTGGTTTAAGGTGTGGGAGGTCCAGCTGATCGCTGAGATTTAGCTGTTGATCATCTGTGTTTGGACCCCAAGACGGATTTCAACGCGACACTACGATGAAGGGGTGTCCGACATCCCCGTAGGCTCTCCGCCGGCCCCGCCCGGACGTCATGCCGCCCCAAGTGGCTGGTACCCGGATCCGGTGAGCTCGGCGCAGGAACGGTACTGGGACGGCTGGCAGTGGTCCCGTAACACGCGACCCATCGAGCACCCTGCATCTGGCGGCGGCTATGGCCAGGTTTCGTACCCGCCCTATCCAAATCCCAATGTAAGAGCCGCCAACGCAAGGCCCCCGCTCGGTTATGCGGGGCCGCGTACGGCTTCGGCGCAGGCGACCATGACCGCGGACGGTGTTCCGCTCTCCTCCTGGTGGTGGCGCGCGCTCGCTGTCGTGATCGACAACGTGATCCTCAGTGTGATCATCACCATCGTCACCTTCCCGGTATGGCAATCGCTGTACGCGGCGTGGTCGAGCTACTTCAACGCCGTGCTGGAAGCCCAACGGTCTGGAGTCGCACCGCCGACGATGAGCGTGACCGATCTGATCTCGGGTCGCAACCAGATGATTTTGACCATGGCGACGCTAGGCATCGGAATGCTTTACCACGTGGGCTTTCTGCGCTGGAAGTCGGCGACACCCGGAAAGCTTCTCTGCGGTCTGCGGGTGGTGCCCGTTGATCATGGCCACGCCACGGGCCCTTTGCCGTGGAGCTCAATTCTGATTCGATCCGCCATTTGGGTGCTGCCCAGCATCAACTCGTTTCTGAGCTTGATCACGGTGCTGGATGTGCTTTTCCCGCTCTGGCATCCGAAACGACAGGCGCTGCACGACCTGGCCGCCAAGACCCAGGTCATCCGCCCGCGCGAACCTGACCACGGCTGAGCCCTGTCTCAGCTCTGTGTCACGGTTCTTCGGCAAAACACCGCAACTAGCTCAACACCGCTGGGCACCTGGCTATATTGAGCCGAGGTCGGAGCGTTCGGGGCGCTCTTACCCGCAGCTTTCGTGGCGCGGGGGCCACGTCCAACGAGGTTGTCGTGCTGCGTACTCGCCGTCTTCAGCACCCAAGTGCCGCGCGCGCTGGAGTTCATCTCGCGGAGATCGTGGCGGCGGTGCTGCTCACATTGGTCGGCACTGCGCTACTGCCAGTTTCCGCGGGTGCCCAGCCAACTGACGCCACATTGACCGTCATCGTCAACCGAGACATTGATCAAAACGGCAGCTACAGCAGCGATATTGATCAACCGCAGCCCGGTATCGAGATTTCCGTGACCGATGCCAGTGGGCACAGCGTGCACGGAGTCACCGGTCGCGACGGCCGGTTCGTCCATCGGGCAAGTACCAAGCTGGCGGGCGGTCGGTATTTCGTTGTGGCCAAGGTTCCCCATTCGCTCGCCGGGCTTACCCCGGTTCCGGAGAGCAGCACATTTCAGCCATGGAGCACGACCGTCGATCTGACGTCGGAGACGCAGACAGTGCGGATGGGTGTTGCCGTAGGTCGCACGCCGGCCGAGCCTCTCCAGCCACAACCGACCAGCGTGTCGCGCGGCTCGGACCGGCCGCAGTTCGCTCGGTTCGCCGTCGGTGATCTGGTCTGGATGGACGACAACCGGTCCGGCGTACAGGATCCCGGCGAACTGCCTGCGAGCCTGATCAGCGTCCAGCTGCTCAATGTCGACGGCGAGGTCGTTGCCTCGACAGTGAGTCAGCCGTCCGGGCGTTATGTGTTCGACAATCTTGCGGCCGGCACCTATTCGGTCCGGTTTGCGGGCGTCCCCAAGGGCAAGCGACTCACCACCGCGGGCCGTGGCCAGCGCGTGAGCGACTCCGATCCGGACTTCTCCGGCGTAACTCCACCGTTTACCTTGGGCGTCGGCGAACCGAATGTCCGGCCGACCACGACGACAGATCAGGTGTCAGCGGCGTACATCGATCCAACTATCGATGCGGGCATCACCCCCCTTCGGTACGGCGTAGGCGATCATGTCTGGCTCGATCTCAATAGCGACGGTATCCAACAACCTGACGAGCCAGCGGGGTCAGCGACCGTCTCGTTGCTGACCGATGCCGGCGATGTGGTGGCGACGACAACGACCGATGCGGCCGGCAGTTACCACTTCTTCAATCTGGCCAGTGGTAGCTATCGGCTTCAGTTCGCCGGTTTGCCGGCCGATCGCGCCTTCACGCTGCGCGCCTCCGGGACCGATCCGGCCCTTGACTCTGACCCCGATCCCCGCACCGGACGGACCAACCTCTTCACACTGGCCCAAGGAGCACCCGATTTAGTACCTGCCATCGACGCTGACGCAAGCTCGACGGATTTCGAGAATCGAACACTGAATGCGGGTCTCGTTTCTGACACGACCATCAACGCCGGGCTGACGACGACGGCGAGCAACCATGTCGCATCAGGTTCCAATAGCGCCGCGGTTGACGCAGCGCTCGCATCGACTGCCGGTGTTGCTCCGCAGCTCCCATCATCGGCGCAGCGCTTGCGCTGGCCGGAGCAGGTTTTCTGGTAGCTGCTCGCCGGCGACGCAAGCTCTAGGCAACCAGCCCGGCTCAGGGTGCTGCGGGCACTCCACGTTCTGCCAGGTCGTTGATCACCTGCTTGACCCGATCGGTGCCCACTCGGCGAAGTCGGCGCCGGATTCGCGACTGGATTGACTGGTCCCAGGTGGAGACCTGTGCGGCACTCTGATCATCATCGTGGTCTGCCATAAGCAGTGCCGCATCCTCGCGGCTAGCGCCGTCCACCAGAGCGTGAATCACCGTCAGCATCGTGACCCAGTCTCCCTCGATGCGTCCGGTGACTTTGAACGGCAGATCCGCCTCGATCAAGATCGATAGCTGGTCGATGGTCTGCGAGCTGCCGCCGGCTTCGATCTTGCCGTACAGACCGGCGGCTTCGATGAGCTCAACGGCGGCTTCCCAGCCGGAGGCGTACGGCAGGGCGACGAACACGGCGATCTCGGGGCCCAGCGCTGCCGCGGCGGACGCCACTCTCGCGGCGCTGCCGGCAAGATCATCAAGGTCGCGTAGCGCGGGCTCAACCGACACGATGTCGATGCCTCGAAGACCCCGTCCAGCGAGCGCGAGGAGTCCGCCAGCGCCGCCGGTGGGGATCACGCTGACTGGAAGGTCAACACCAGCGGAGAGCTGCCGGCTGACCGCTGTGAGTTGGGTATCCGGTACCACCAATGTCGCCATGGTGCTCCGGTACGCGGCCCGTAGCTTGTGATGGTCCGCGACCGCCTGGGCGATAGCAGAGTCGCGTGGCTCCCTGAGCAGCGTCTCGTCGTCGAACAGACCGTCGAACAGCTCCATGGTCAGCAGGTTACGCAGACATGCGCGAGCACCACTTATTAGTCTTTCCTGCGTGAGCGGGTTTCCGACGGATGAGGTCGACGAGGCGCTTGCGAAGGTGCGTAAGGCGTGCCTGATACTGCCCGAAACCTCGGAACGGCTGAGTCATGGCGGACCCGCGTTCTTCATTCGGGGCAAGAAGTGCTTCGTGATGTTTCTGAACGACCACCATGACGACGGCCGGCTCGCAATCTGGTGTGCCGCGCCCGATGGTGTTCAGGTCGAGATGGTCGACACCGAGCCAGAGCGCTACTTTCGACCACCCTACGTCGGTCATCTCGGCTGGCTCGGTGTCCAGCTGCCAGGAATTGATCAAGCCGAGCTCGGCGCGATCTGTCGGGAGGCGTTTGCCTCGGTTGCGCCTCCGAGTTTGCTCAAAGTTCTCAATACCAACTAGCTCCAGGGGTTGTTTCGCACAAACGGCTGACGGCTAGATGTCACTAATTCTCCAGAATCCGAGTAGGAGCGAGGACGATCATGTCGCAATTGGCCAGCATGGGCGGCGACACTGCCGCCGACCAGGACAGCAGCGATTCCGGCGTCACGCGTGCACCCGAACCGTATGAGCTAGGCGACGTCCCTGGACCGCTCGATCGCCAGGCCCTGCGGTCGATCGACGCGTGGTGGCGGGCGGCCAACTACCTTGCCGTCGGCCAGATCTACCTGCTAGCTAACCCGTTGCTGCGCGAACCTCTCCAAGCGGAGCACGTCAAGCCGCGGCTGCTCGGACACTTCGGCACTGTGCCCGGTCTCAACCTGGTGTATGCCCACGCCAACCGGGGCATCCGGGAGCGTGACCTGAACGCCATGTTCATCGCAGGACCCGGCCACGGTGGCCCGGGTCCCAACGCCTGCGCCTGGCTGGAAGGCACATACTCAGAGCTGTACAGTCACACGCCGACCGATGTCGATGGGATGGCGGCCTTCTTCCGGCAGTTTTCCTACCCCGGCGGTGTGCCGAGCCATTGCGCTCCGGAGACACCCGGCTCCATTCACGAAGGTGGCGAGCTCGGCTATTCACTGTTGCACGCCGTGGGCGCTGCGCTCGACCGCCCGGACCTCGTGGTGTTCTGCGTGATCGGCGACGGTGAGGCCGAGACCGGTCCGCTGGCCGGCAGCTGGCATGCGACGAAGTTCATCAATGCAGCGCGCGATGGGGCGGTGCTTCCGATCCTGGCACTGAACGAGTACAAGATCGCCAACCCGACCTTGCTGGCTCGCATCCCGCCTGAGGAGTTGAACACCTTGATGCGCGGGTATGGCTATGAACCATTCGTGGTAGCCGGCAACGACCCAGCAGCCGTGCATCAGGAAATGGCGGCAACCATCGACCTCTGCTTAGACCGCATTGGCGAGATTCAGCACGCCGCCCGGCTACGCGGAGATGACAGCCGACCCGCGTGGCCGATGATCGTGCTGCGGACTCCCAAGGGCTGGACCTGCCCGCCGATCGTCGACGGCAATCAGGTCGAAGGCACCTTTCGTGCTCACCAGGTCCCGCTGCCAGCGGCTCGTGCCGATGCTGGTCACCGGGCTGCGTTGGAGGGCTGGTTGCGTTCCTACCGTCCCGAGGAGCTCTTCGACGAGTACGGCGCTCCGCTGCCCGAGCTGCTCGCGCAGAATCCCTCCGGTCAACGGCGGATGAGCGCCAATCCGGTCGCCAACGGCGGCCTGGTGCTACGCGACCTCCGGCTACCGGACTGGCGTGACTTCGGCGTACCGGTCGAACACCCGGGCGCCACTCGGCACGAGGCGACCAGAGTGCTGGGCCGCTGGCTCGCTGAGGTCACGCGTGCCAATCCCGACAACTTTCTTACCTTCGCGCCCGACGAGCTGGCCAGCAATCGGCTGCAGGACATGTTGGAGGTCACCGGGCGGGATTGGCAGGCCGAGATCGGCGAATTCGACGAAAAGCTCGATCGCCGCGGCCGCATCATCGAGGTGCTCAGCGAGCACATGTGTCAAGGATTGCTGGAGGGCTATCTGCTGACCGGTCGGCATGGCCTGTTCACCTGTTATGAAGCCTTCATCCATATCGTCGACTCGATGTTCAACCAGCACGCCAAGTGGCTGCAAGCCAGCGCCGAGGTGTCCTGGCGCCGCCCGATCGCGAGCTTCAACTACCTGCTGTCCTCGCATGTCTGGCGGCAAGATCACAACGGCTTCACCCACCAGGACCCAGGTTTTCTCGACGTAGTGATGAACAAGAATCCCGAGATCATCCGGGTCTACCTGCCGCCGGACACCAATACGCTGCTCTGCACCTACGACCACTGCCTCCGGTCCCGGCATTACACCAACGTGGTGGTCGCCGGAAAGCAGCCGCAGGAGGACTGGCTGTCGGTCGCAGACGCCGCCCGGCACTGCGCGCGGGGCATCGGCATCTGGGAATGGGCGGGGAATCTGGACGAACTGGGCTCGGTGCCAGATGTGGTGCTGGCGTGCGCGGGCGAAATCCCGACACTGGAGACACTTGCCGCAGCCAGCATCCTCCGCGAGCGGCTGCCTAACCTCCGGGTAAGGGTCGTCAATCTCGTCGACCTCATGAGGTTGCTGCCCGAGTCGGAGCATCCTCACGGGCTGCCGGACCGCGAGTTCGACACCTTGTTCACCGAGTCGCAGCCAGTGATCTTCGCCTTCCACGGATATCCCTGGCTCGTGCACCGGCTCACATACCGACGCCGCAATCACTCGCAGCTCCACGTCCGCGGTTACCAGGAGAAGGGCACCACGACCACTCCGTTCGACATGGTGATGCTGAACAATCTGGACCGCTTCCATCTGGTGATGGATGTGATCGACCGGGTTGAGACGCTCGGCATGCGCGCCGCCGGACTACGGCAGGAGATGGTCGACACGCGGCTGCGGGCTAGGGCGTGGACCCGCGATCACGGCGTCGACATCCCGGAGGTCGTGGAGTGGCGCTGGCCGAAGTGATCAGAGCAGCCGATCGATGCGACTGACGGCGACAGCTCCGCCCGCCACACACAACGAGCCACCTTCGCAGAAGTCTCGCTGCGGATCGGCGACGATCAGGGCATGTGTCATGATCACAACTCCCTTGTTGGTTCAGCGATTGCCTCTACAGCTTCGCCGGTGCCATGAAAACCACTGCTGGGCTCGGTTTGGTAAGGGTTGCTTGCAACTTCGCCAGTACCCGGATAGATCGTGTCGATCACTGGCTCTCCTCTAGACATCTTGAGAGCCTCGAGCGGAAGCTCGGCGCGGGAGCGGCTGTGTCGCTCTCGACTGGTTTCCAGGGTCTCCTCTCCGATGATCTTGCCGCTAGCTACCAGCTGGATGAGCAGCGGTCGATCGTTGGAGTCGCCACTGGGGAGCTTGCCGATTCCGACGATCTCCGCATCGGCCGTGCCTTGCTCGCTCAGCCGTCGCAACGCGTACTTTCGACCGCCAACCGAGATCTTGTTGGTGCTCTTCTTTGCGACGGCCACCATGGGTGCGGCCACCTCGTCGGAGTCGGCTCGAGACACCAGCTTGTAGACGAACTCGCTGGTGGGATGACCGCTGCCGGTTACCAATGCGGTGCCGACCCCATAGCCGTCGACCGGTGCACCCGCGAGAGCCGCGAGGGTGAACTCATCGAGGTCACTCGTCACGATGATCTTGGTGCGGGTCGCGCCGAGTGAGTCGAGCAGCTCGCGCACCTGGGCAGCGAGTAGGCCAAGATCACCGGAGTCGAGTCGCACCGCACCCAGCCGTCCATTGGTGAGCTCCACCCCCGTCTTCACAGCCTCGAAAACGTCGTAGGTGTCCACCAACAGCGTGGTTTCGGCTCCCAATTCGGCGATCTGTGCAGCAAAAGCCGCGCGCTCGCTGGTGTGCAGCAGGGTGAAAGAGTGCGCCGCCGTACCTCGGGTTGGTACGCCGTATCGGCGGCCGGCCTCGAGGTTGGAGGTCGAGTCGAAGCCTGCGATGTACGCGGCCCGCGCGGCCGCCACCGCCGCCAGCTCGTGTGTTCGACGGGAGCCCATCTCGATGCATGGCCGATCGCCGGCCATCGCGGTCATCCGAGAGGCCGCGGAGGCAATGGCGGAGTCGTGGTTGTAGATACTGAGCAGCAGGGTCTCCAGTACGACGGCCTCGCCGAAGGTGCTTTCGACGCTCACGATCGGCGAGCCGGGGAAATAGATCTCACCTTCCGGATAGCCCCAGATGTCGCCGGAGAATTGGTAGTCGGCGAGCCAGTCGGCCATGGCTTGATCAACGATCTTGCAGTCGCGCAGAAAGCGGAGGGACTCTTCGTCGAAGCGGAACTGCCGCAGGGCGCGCAGCATTCTGCCCACCCCAGCGACCACTCCGTAACGGCGGCCCTCCGGCAGCCGACGGGTGAAGAGTTCGAACACGCAGTGGCGGTTTACCGTTCCAGCTCGCAGCGCGGCTCGGACCATGGTCAACTCGTAGTGGTCGGTCAAGAGCGCAGTGGTCGGGACCTCGCTCGGTCCCCAAGCCGCTGCTTGACCTGGCGCCGGATCCGTCGCGGTCACGGCGTCAGCCTAGCCAGTGTCGCGCGACACTAGGTCACGTTGATGTGCTGCGTGAGCGCTGTGCCGGAAACGACCGGGACATTGCAAGAATGGTTGTTATGCCTGATTCGGACGGGGAGAGCCTGACACCCGCAGGCGGCACTGCTATTGCCGAGCGCCCGGTCGAGGAGCTCGTGACGCAAACCCCGTGGGTCACCATCGTGTGGGACGACCCGGTCAACCTGATGTCGTATGTGACGCATGTCTTCGTGACGTACTTTCACTACACCAAGTCCAAGGCTGAGAAGTTGATGTTGCAGGTGCATACCACGGGCAAGGCAATCGTCTCCAGCGGCAGTCGCGAGGCGATGGAGCGAGATGTCACCGCTATGCACGAATACGGCCTGTGGGCGACCCTGGACAAGTCGGACAAATGAGCCTGCTCAACGAGTGCCGAACGCTGCCGGCGGCACTCCGGATCGCGCCATCCGCCGTGCTGAGAAGGAGTGAGGGGACATGCTTTTCGTCCCCGAGCGACGACGAAGTAGGCGGACTCCAAAGGCGCGACCCGCGCCGAGCGAGCTCGACGAGCGAGGCAATCAAAGCAGTGCGGAGCATTTCAACATGAAGAAATTTCATCGTAGGCGCGGTGTGATCATCACTCAGCTGAGCGCGTACGAGGTGGAACTGCTGGCCTCATTGATCATGCAACTCATCGAGCTGATCTCTGATGGTGAGCCGGAGGGCTTCGCCACGCCAGCCGAAGCCAATGATCCATTCGAGGAGATCGTCAAGAATCTCGAGGGTGAGCCCGATGAGCCTGGACCATTGGACGACCCAGTGCTCAAACGACTATTCCCGGATGCCTATCCCGACGACACCGCAGCCTCGGCAGACTTTCGGCGTTTCACCGAGCGGGACATGAAGGCGACCAGAGTCGCCGAAGCGCGCGTCGTGCTAGAGCGGCTTGCGACAACCGAGCTGGGGGCCCGCGATCTCAAGATCCCGGCCAACGAGGTGGAGAGCTGGCTGCGGACCCTGACCAGCGTGCGGCTCGCGGTGGCAACTCGGCTCGGCATCCACGACGCGGCCGCGGCCGATGATCTTGCAGCGCTGCCCGACGATGACCCGCGCAGCTTCATGGTGAGTGTGTACGACTGGCTTGGCTTTGCGCAGGAGACCCTGATCTCGGCGCTGTAGAAGCGACTCGGAAAGGCGGCAGCAGATGGCGAAATACGCGCTGAACGAGGCAGCAGTGGCCAACTGCCGCCGATTGATCGACGCTCGGCAATATGTGCTCAACAGCGAGTGGGGCGAGGTGCAGCCACGCGCGGACGATCAGAACGCCTTCCTGGAGCGGCATTC
>DATLQP010000258.1:0-14434 GCA_035535155.1 Propionibacteriaceae bacterium | reverse complement strand
CCGAATCGAGCGCTTCAACCGGGTCGGCTTCGAGGTGCGTCTCGACGTTCGGTTAGCCGAGGACCACGAAGCGCCTCCCGTGCTTGTGACGTTGACGCGGGCGGAAGCGACAGCTAAGGCCCTGGGACTGGGCGTACCGGTGTGGATCACACCCGTGACCAACGCCTCCAAGGTCCGCATCAGCACAGCTGTGCCGACGAGCGCAATCTCCGACAACGCGGTGCCGCAACCTAGCTTTTGGTGATCACTCCCACAATGCGACGTCGCAATCACCCGGAAAGCACACCTAGCGTGCGACAGATCTCCGTCCCGCAAGGCGTAGAAGTCAGGGATCGTCATTCCAGCGCGGGTCGTTGTCGTACTCCTCGTTGCGCTCTTCTACCCGTTCTAGTGCGCGTTCGGCATCCTCGCGAGTCTTGTACGGACCGAGCCGGTCAGTGACCTTCGTGTCGTTGTTGTCGGCTACCACCTGATGGGTCTTGAGATCAAACCACCAATCGCCCTCAGCCATCTCACACCCTCCTTCGGGCCCTACACTTCCAGCAGCTTTGACGTTACTCCTGACGCTAAGAGCCGTCTTGGACCCACCGTCGCGCTCCCGGCCCGTAAGATCGCGAAGTGACCATCCAGCCCGCGACCGTCTTGGCACCGCGTGAGGTGCCGGCCAGCATCCCTCGGCCGCATTATGTGGGGAGGCTCGCGCCCGATCCCTACACCGGCGATGACGTCCAATCTGAGGAGACCATCGAGAAAATGCGGCTCGCAAGCCGGCTCGCCGCACAAGCTATGCATGCCGCCGCCGCCGTGATCCAGCCCGGCGTAACCACCGATGATCTTGACCAAGTGGTTCATGAGTTCCTGATCGAGCACCGCGCGTATCCCTCGACGCTTGGCTATCGCGGGTTTCCCAAGTCGTGCTGCACCTCGGTCAATGAGGTTATCTGCCATGGCATCCCTGATGGCCGCCCACTCCAGGCCGGTGACATCGTCAAGATCGACGTCACAGCCTACGTCGGCGGTGTACATGGGGATACCTGTGCAACCTTTTGCTGCGGCGAGATCGACGAGGCGAGCCGCCTGCTGATCGAGCGCAGCCACGAGGCGCTGGTCCGCGCGATCAAGGCCGTCAGGCCAGGACGGCAGGTCAATGTGGTCGGACGGGTGATCGAAAGCTACGCCAGGCGTTTCGGCTACGGCGTGGTCCGCGAGTACACCGGACATGGCGTCCACATTGCCTTCCACTCCGGGCTGGTCATCCCGCACTATGACGAGCCGGCTTACGACACGGTGATCAAACCCGGGATGACCTTCACCATCGAGCCCATGATCACCCTCGGCAGCGCCGAGTGGTACATGTGGGACGACGGCTGGACCGTGCTCACCGCTGACGGCAGCCGATGCGCTCAGTTCGAGCACACCCTGGTGGTCTCGGAGAACGGTGCGGAAGTCCTCACCCGGCCGTAGCGTTACTGGCTAGGCTGAACAGTGGACGAGTCGGTCAGGCGATCGCGGCGGCGCGGATGCGTCGTCGAGGAAAGTCCGGACTCCACAGAGCAAGGTGGTGGGTAACGCCCACCCGGGGTGACCCGCGGGACAGTGCCACAGAAAACAGACCGCCTCTGACTCAGATGAGGTGCATGCATCTCATGGATACGGAGGTAAGGGTGAAACGGCGGTGTAAGAGACCACCAGCATCCCAGGCGACTGGGATGGCTTGGTAAACCCCACCCGGAGCAAGATCAAGAGGATGCGTACGCGCATCTGCGGAGGCGCTCGAGGGCTGCTCGCCCGAGCCTCCGGGTAGATCGCACCAGGCCGTTGGTAACAGCGGTCGCAGATGGATGATCGCCCGGTCGGAAACGACCGACAGAATCCGGCTTACCGACCGACTCGTCCCTCAGCACCACGTCCACACCTCGTTCGCGATCGGCACCGATTCTTCCCGCGGCGAGTTGTGGGCGATAGCGTGCACTCAGGCATGCCTGTCCGCCGACGACCACGATTGACCGCGACCTTCGATCCGGGTCGCGTACCGAGGAAGGTTGACCATGACCCAGACCGCCAGCACCGAATTCCCTGCTCTGGACAGAGAGCCCATCGAGAAGCTCGCGATCGACACGATCCGTACGCTGTGCATCGATGCCGTCCAGGCAGCCAACTCCGGCCACCCTGGCACGCCAATGGCACTCGCTCCGGTGATGTATTCAGTCTGGAAAAAGCTACGCTTCGACCCCGACCATCCCATCTGGAGCGATCGCGATCGGTTTGTGCTGTCTGCTGGCCATGCCTCGACCTTGCTCTACTCGACACTCCATCTGGCAGGGGTCAAGTCGGTCAATCCGCAGTACGAGGTCCTCGGCGAACTAGCCGTTCCGCTGGAAGACCTGAAGAAGTTCCGCCAACTGGATTCCAAGTGCCCGGGACATCCGGAATACCGTTGGACTGCTGGCATTGAATGCACCACCGGTCCACTCGGCACGGGCATCGCAACCAGCGTCGGCATGGCCATGGCTGGCCTGTGGCAGGCGGCGACGTTCAATCGACCCGGCTACGAGCTGTTCAACTACAACGTCTACGCAATTGCTGGTGACGGCTGCATGATGGAAGGCATCGGCTCCGAGGCAGCCTCACTGGCTGGTCATCAGAAGCTCTCCAACCTCTGCTGGCTGTACGACAGCAACAAGATCACCATCGAAGGCAGCACCGATCTGGCCTTCACCGAGGATGTCGCGACGCGGTTCGAGGGCTATGGCTGGGCGATCCAGCGCGTCGACGACGCCAATGATCTTGACGCGCTGGCTCGAGCGCTCGATGCGTTCGAGGCTGAGCAAGATCGGCCGACCTTGATCGTCGTCCAAAGCATCATCGGCTACGGCGCGCCCACCAAGCAGGGCAGCCACTCCGCGCACGGTGAGCCCTTGGGCGTGGAGGAAGTCCGCGGCACGAAGCGGAACTACGGCTGGCCTGAGGACGAGAGCTTCCTGGTTCCCGACAAGGTGCGCAGCCACTTCGCCGATCTCGGCAAGCGTGGTGCCGATCTACGCGGGAAGTGGGACGAGCTGTTTGCCAAGTACGGTGAGGAGCATCCCGAGCTCGCCGACCAGCTCGACAAGATGCAACGTCGTCAGCTACCTGAGGACTGGGATGCCGACCTGCCCGAGTATCCGGCCGATCCTAAGGGTGCTGCTGGCCGGGATACCAACCAGAAGGTGCTCAATGTCGTCGCGCAGCGCGTCCCGTGGCTGATCGGCGGTTCTTCCGATCTCGCGCCCTCCAACAAGTCACGACTCACCTTCGAGGGCGCGGGAGACTTCCAGCCGGACAACCGCGAGGGTCGCAACCTGCACTTCGGGGTCCGCGAGCACGCGGCCGGTGCCATCAGCAACGGGCTGGCGCTCAGCAAGCTCAGGCCGTACCAGGCCGGATTCTTGATCTTCTCAGACTTCCAGCGCGGTGCGCTGCGGCTCTCGGCGCTGATGGAGCTGCCGGTGATCCATATGTTCACCCACGACTCGATCGGCGTTGGAGAGGACGGTCCGACGCACCAGCCGGTCGAGCAACTCGCCTCGTTGCGGGCAATGCCGGGCATGATCGACATGCGTCCAGCTGATGCCAACGAGGTCGTGGAAGCCTGGCGGGTGATCATGCCGCTACGGCACGACCCTGTTGCGATGATCTTGTCCAGGCAGGCGCTGCCCACTCTGGACCGGAGCAAGTACGCCTCCGCGAGCGGCGTCGCAAAGGGCGCGTACGTGCTGGCCGGCGATCCGGACGAAGTACCAGAGGTCATCCTGATAGCCAGCGGCAGCGAGGTCTCACTGGCAGTCTCGTCCTACGAGCAACTGGTGGATGAAGGCATCAAGGCGCGGGTGGTCAGCATGCCGTCGTGGGAGCTGTTCGACCGACAGAGCGAGGACTATCGCGACAGCGTGCTGCCCCCGGATGTGACTGCACGCGTAGTGATCGAGCAAGCCTCCTCATTTGGGTGGCATCGCTGGGCCGGCTACAACGGCGCGATCATCGCCATGAGCACCTTTGGTGCCTCAGCCCCGCTCAAGGCGCTGCAGTCGAAGTTCGGCTTCACACCTGAGGCGGTCGTTGCAGCAGCCAAACATCAGATGGGCCGCTGATCGTCTCGCGCGATCTCGAAGACCGGCGCGCCTGTGGCGTAGTCGGCGGATGTCAAGCGGGCTAGGACTTCCTGGCCAAGGCGCAGTCGATCGCCGGTCACGCTGGCTTCGATGGCCGGTTCGGCGATCATCAGCGTGCCGTGCTGCTTGTCGCGATCAACATCGATCACAGTGCCGGTGAACCTCTGGCCTACCCGGTCGGAGAGTAGGTAGACCTCGAGCAGATCGATGATTGCCTTCTCGTACTTCTTCGCTCGCCGCTCCGCCGCCGTCATCTGCTCAGGTAGGCCATCAAGATCACGCAGGACCCATGCCGGGACTGGCTGATCGGCACAGAGTGCGACACAGATTTCACCGGAGTAGCGATCGACGAGTCGGCGGATGGGCGCCGTTGTATGGGCGTAATCGCTGGCAAGTGCGGCGTGGGTGGCATCTTCGGGGATGCCCCCGCTGAAGCTTCGATAGCCGGCGCCTCTGAACAACCTCGTCGAGGCATTGAGCATTGCGGCCTGATCAGGCCGATTGGGGCTGATCGAACGCACGAAGTCGGTGTAGTCCATCTCCCGTGGCCAGACAATGCGCAGCGCCTTGGCGACCTGGCGCAGCCGGCTCAATGAAGAGGCATCCGCCGGCGGCAGGGTGCGCAGGATGCCCACCTGTCCGTACAGCATGATGTGTGCGGCCGCCATGCCGGTGAGCAGCGAGATCTGCGCATTCCACCCCTCTACGGGCTCTGGTGCGCGGAAACCGAGAGTCCAGCCATTCTTGCGGGGCTGGATCTCCTGCTGGGGGATCTTGAGGCTCACTCCGCCGCGATCACGTTCTCGGATCTCGCGCCATTGGCCGACCAGCTTCAGTAGGCCGAGAGTCTCGCGGGGGGCAGTAGTGTCGATTTCCGCCTGGGCATCGCGATAGCTGAGCTGGGCGCGGCTGCGAACCTTGGCCCGCACCACTTCTGCCGACATCGTCTGACCTCGATGATTCAGCGTGATCGTCCACAGCAGAGCCGGTCGGACTTCATTCGGCAGCAAACTGGTGGCCCCTTCGCTGAGCACCTGCGGATGCAGCAGTGTGCGACAGTCCGGCGCATAGAGCGTGGTCCCCCGGCGGCGTGCCTCACGATCGACTGGATCGCCTGATCGCACGAAGGCTGCCACGTCGGCGATCGCGTAGGACACCACGAACTCACCACCCAGGCCGCGAGCGATGTGCAACGCCTGATCAAGATCACGAGAACCGGCTGGATCGACGGTGATCAACTCCAGATCGGTTCGATCAAGATCAGGAAGGTGCGGTTCAGCAGCAGCCTTCTCCGCGGCTACCTCGACCTCGACCGGAAAGGCGGTCGGTACTTCCGCAGCTTCCCGGATAGCCGTCAGGCCCTTGGCCAACTCCTCAGGTACGGCCGGCGGCAGTCCGAGCTGGGGGGCGGGCATGACCGCAGCTTAACCGTGTTTGATTGCTCCGCTCGCTGACGCTCGCTGTGTCTAATTGCTCGCTCCGCTCGCTGCAATGTTCGCCGAGCAGCCGCCGACTTCGTCGTCGCTCGGCAACGAAAAGCATGTCGCCTCACTCCTCCTCAGCACGGCGGCCGCGCGATCCGGTTCTGACCAGTCGGTCAGTCAGCGGGGTCGATCGACCGGGTACTGTCGCGGAACGGGATCGCCATCCAAGGCGCGATTGACCAGAGCGTCGGCGGCTTTGTTCTTTTCGCGTGGCACCCACGTCCAGGTCACTGAAGGCGGCCGCAGCCGGGTTGCCTGCAGCGCCAGCGGCTTCATGTCGGGATGTTTGATCTTCCACCGGCCCGCCATCTGCTCGATCACCAGCTTGGAGTCCATTCGCACATCGAGTGCCGCCGTCGGATCGAGATCGCGGGCCATCTCGAGTCCGGCGATCAGCCCGCGATATTCGGCAACATTGTTGGTCGCCCTGCCGATGGGCAGACCCTCGGCTGCCAAGACTTCGGAGGTCTGTGGGTCTCGCACGACCGCCCCGTACGCCGCTGGTCCCGGATTGCCGCGGGAGCCGCCGTCCGCCTCAACGATGAACAGCCGCCCCGATGTCGGGAGCACGGCCTCCTCAGGTTGATCGAAGAAGCCCGGTCCGCCCTGGGTGTCGGGTGGTCGTCCTGCCATCACAGCCCTGACTGCGGCGTGCGGATGAGGATGCGGCCGCACTCCTCACAACGCAGCACCTCGTCCTCAGGGGCAGCCGAGAACACTCGCAGGTCAGCCGCGTTGATCTCCAACTGGCAGCCGGTGCAGTGTCGCTGTCGCAGCTCCGCGGCGCCCACTCCGCGATGGGTGGCGCCGATCCGGTCGTAGAGGGTCAGCAGACTCGGCGGTATCAGCGGCACAAGGTCGGCTCGTTCTGCCCGCAACCCGCCCATTTCGCCATCGAGCTTTGCAAGCTGCCGATCGCGTTCGGCGATGGCATCGCCCAAGTCGTCATCGACCTTCTCGATTCGGGTCTGCAGCGTCTCCCGTCTCGCGATGGCGGCCTCCATCTGCTCCATCACATCGAGCTCGGCATCTTCGAGGTCGGTGATCCGCTTCTTGAGATGGCTGACCTCCTCCACCATCGAGGACAGCGCCTTGGGATCGGCCACGGTGCCGTTGGCAATCCGCGCCTGATTTCGGCTGAGCCGTTCGCGGACCGGCTCGAGGTCGGTCTCGGCCTTGGCCTGCTCCAGCTCGAGGTCAGAGATCGTCGTCTCGGCTGCTATCAAATCCGAGGCCAGGGCCGAACGCTGCGTTTGCAGTCCGGCGATCACACCATGCTCGGGCAGGGACAGACGTCGATGGTCGAGTCGGGCGAGTGTTGTGTCGACGGTCTGCAAATCCAGCAGGCGCAGCTGCGCACCCTTGTCGGCCTTGATCGCCCTCATCCTCCTCAAAGACCGGGCGTCGCTACGCCCGCGGGCACCACCTTAAGTGATCGCTCACGCGCCAATCAGGGGCGGTTGACCAGCACCAGCGCCTCACTTGCACCCATGTCCCGGATTTCCACGTACGCGGCGCCCGAGGCCGCACGGCGTACCGGCACCTGGCTGCCGACCGGGTGCGTGGCACCTACTGCCCCGGCTGCCTCCGCCGAGTTCATGATCACAGTGAACTCCGCGCCTGGCGGGTTGAGCTGCGCGTCGACCAGCAGGTCTGCACCCCGAGAAGCCAACCCGTTCGGATTGACGGCGCAGAGCGCTTCCTCGTCGACCAGAATCCGGGACCAGCCGAACAATTCGCCAGGCCGCGCTGCGCCGAAGGTGTCGCCAAAGACCGAGACCTGCCGCAGGTACTGACGGCCGGAGCGCAGCACCGGGAAGTCCGCTCGGACGGCCGTGATCGCAGCAATGCGGAGGTAGAGCGGGTGGGCAGCATCGAAGCAGTGCGCGCCGGCGCTGCCGCAGGGTCCGAACCCTGGCAGTTCATGATCAAGTCCATCACCGCCACCCAGGCCTGGTACTCCCGCCCGGCCGTGGGCCCGTGGGAAGCGAGGCCCAAACATCGCTTCCCGCAGGTAGCGATCATGGCCGCCCCAACCAGGCAGCCAGTGCTGCTCCGCCTCCTCTGGACCTGCAAAGCCCTGCTCGGTTCCGTAATACAGGCACGGGATCCCCAGGGTCAGCAACTGGACAGCCGTGGCGGTGATCGCCTGATGATCATTGCTGGCACGAGCCGCAAACCGCAGCTTCTCGCCGTAAACATGATCATGATCATCAAGCACGGACATCAGCTTGTCGCCCAGATTGCGGTGCGATCCGAGCGGCGCCGACCCAGCCTCGAAACTGCTGAAGTAGCGAGCCGGGTCGGCCAGTCCGCGGGCAAGATCACGAAGTGCGAGCCGGCTGCCACTGATGTCCAGCGCGGCATTGAGGTTCCTGCCGACCGCGTTGAGGTAGCGGCTGGCAAAGTCATCGTCAGGGATCTCGCCGACCAAGAAGAAATCCCGTTTGCCGAGGTTGGTGGCGAACTCCTTGATCGCCCCGCAGAAGTTCCGCGCCTGTTCATAGCTCACGTGCTTAACGGTGTCGATGCGGAAACCGTCGCAATCGGTCAGTGCGATCCAATACATGTACGCCTCCGCGAGAAAGCTCAATGTCCCTGAGGCGTCGAGCGCGAAGTCGCGCAAGTCTTCGAAGTCGGTGCGGCGAAACTCCGCATCAGCAACGTCGGGAAACTTGCTGGCGTCGAGGTCTCCGGTGCCGGCCCGGGTGTACCGGTCTGGGTCGGAGAACTCTGTCGGCCACGCCCCGTCCTCCCGACCCACGATCGTAGGTATCGGCTGGCCCTCGTCGCCGCGCCAGTCTCCAAACCGATACTGGCCGCTGGTGTACGCCGGCTTGAGCTCGCCGCCCGGGTAGAGCCAGTTCGCGCCGGAGTGGTTGAAGATCACATCGAGCAGCACCCGGAGCCCTCGCTGGTGTGCCTGCGCGACGAGCTCAACCAAATCCTCACGCGTGCCGAATCGCGGATCGACATCGAGAAAGTCCTGAACCCCATACCCGTGGTAGGTGTCCAAATGCGCGCGCTGCCGAAAGATCGGACTCAGCCACACGGTCGTCACGCCCAGGCCCTGGAGGTAGTCGAGCTTGCTGGTGACCCCGTGCAAAGTTCCGCCCTGGTAGCAATCGCTTCCGGACGACGCCCAGCGATCCCAGCGCGACGGCTCACCGTTGTCCTGATCGGGACGGGCCTCCGCTAGCTTCGTCCGATCGAGCAGTGGCCGGGTACTCTCAGCGCCGTCGCTGAACCGATCGACTAGCAGGAAGTAGACGACTTCATCCTGCCAAGAGTCAGGCGAACGGTGGTAGTGCTGTCGGCGCGGCAGATTGACAGCCGCGAGCTGGTCCGGCCGGGGAACTGCCAGTGTGTCCTCAACGAAGCCCATGGGGTTCCGTCGCGCTACGGCTGAGCATTCCACCGTTCGAGGGCCGGCTCGCCCCGGTCCTCGCCCAGCACCGAGACCGTGCTCGTGTCCAGCGGAAAGTGCACGCCCAACATCAGGTCGAGTCCCAGCCAGCGCATCGTCAGGGCTCGCAGTGCATGGCCGTGCCCGAAGCAGATCGCTTTCTGGACACCTGACCCACGTACCCGGGCAATCAATCGATCGAGCCGGCCAGCGACCTGCGCGGTCGATTCTCCACCGGGTACATCGCCGCTCCAGATGGTCCAGCCCGGGTGTGTTTGCCAAATCTCCTTGCTGGTCCGGCCTTCATAATTGCCGTAGAACCACTCGGCGAGGTCGGGGTCAGTCTGCGGCTCGTACGTGCCGACAAACCCGGCCAGCTCTGCAGTCTTGCGAGCCCGGCTACGCGGGCTGCTGAGAATCAGCTGGAAATCTTGCGGTGCCACACGGCCATGGAGCGCGCGCGCCTGCTGCTCTCCGTGCTCGGTGAGCGGTAAGTCGGTGATCGAGGTGTGCTGGCCGGAGAGACTCCACTCGGTCTCGCCATGCCGGACCAGGAACAGCCGCGTCACCATGCGGTTTACCGTATCGCTCCGCGTCAGGCATGTGACAGCCTTCGCGCATGCCTCTCGACCGGCTCAGGCCCCTGGTGCGCACCGAAGATCGAAGCCAAGCGATCACCGAGTGCAAGAATGGCGCGTATGAGCGATCGTCGGCCCGATTTGCCGAACCGCCAGATTCCCTTCTCTGAGGCCTTCAAAGAGTTCATCGTCCAAAGCTGGGCACCCGAGTCGAAGCAACTCCCGGATGAGCTTGCAGCAGCTGCCCCCGCTCGGCATCGTCGGGCGCGGGTCAGTGCTCAATTCCCTGGTGAGCGGCTGGTGATCCCCGCGGGTGGGCTCAAGGTACGCGCGAATGACACTGACTACCGGTTCCGTCCGCACTCGGCATTCGCCCACCTGACCGGTCTTGGCGCCGACCGCGAGCCGGACGCCGCGCTCGTACTGGAGCCAACAGACACTGGCCACGACGCCACGCTCTACTTCAAGCCACGTGCCCCACGAGATTCCGAGGAGTTCTACGCGGACAGCCGCTTTGGCGAGCTGTGGGTGGGGCGGCGGGCATCGCTCGAGGAGATGAGTGCACTCTGCGGTATTCCGTGCGCGTCGGCCTCCGACCTAGGAGATCAGCTGCGCAAGAATGCCGAGACCATTCCCCTCCGGGTGCTCTCGACAGACCTCGATACCGAAATCCGACAACTGATCTCAGAGATCCGCGGCACAACCGACGATGATCAACAGCGATCGGCGGCCGGGGAGCTCGATCGCGAACTCGCGATGGTGCTCAGTGAGCTGCGGTTGATCAAGGATGAGTACGAGATCAATGAAATGCGCGAAGCCTGCCGGCAAACGGCGATGGCATTCGAGGCGGTCGTAGCTGACATCCCCGACGCTGTTCGGCGAGGACGAGGCGAACGCTGGATCGAGGGCATCATCGGCTTGCATGCCCGACATGTCGGTAACGCCGTCGGCTATGACACCATCGCAGCTGCTGGTGATCACGCCTGCACATTGCATTGGATTCGCAACGACGGTGATCTTCGTAAGGGCGAGCTGCTCCTGCTGGACGCCGGCATCGAGCTCGACTCTCTCTACACGGCGGACATCACACGCACGGTGCCGATCAATGGCACGTTCAGCGACGAGCAGCGGATGGTCTATGACGCCGTGTACGAAGCGCAGCAGGCGGGAATTGCCGCAGCACGGCCGGGTGCCCGGTTCGTTGACGTCCACAAGGCCGCAATAGCGGTGATCGCTCAGAATCTTGACGATTGGGGACTCCTGCCGGTCAGCGTCGCGGAGGCGCTTGGCGAGCACGGCGGTCAATATCGGCGCTGGATGGTGCACGGCACGTCACATCACCTCGGGATCGACGTCCATGACTGCGCACAGGCCCGGCTGGAAAACTATCGTGAAGGGGTCTTGCAACCAGGCATGATCATCACCGTCGAACCTGGGCTCTATTTCAAGCCGGACGACGAGCTGATTCCGAAGCCGTTGCGCGGTATCGGGGTGCGGATCGAAGATGACATCTTGATCACCTCGACAGGCAATGAGAATCTGACCGCGGCGCTTCCCCGACGTAGCGCCGATGTCGAGGCCTGGATGTCGACCATCTGGACGGCGCGGGGAACCGCCCTCAAATAAGCTCCGGCAACCGCTGTCGAATAGGGCTAGAGCTGCTTCCCAGCCTCACTACTCGAACGCAGCAGCCCTTGCGCCAGGCATGCCTTGCAGCATTTCGCGGGCTTGCGCGGCGACCTTGTGCTCGCACAGCACTTCATACTTGGTGGCGACCGTCTGGGTCACCGATGTGAAGTCCCGCCGCCCGTGGCTCATCGCGTACGCCGCGGCGCTGAACCCAATGCCCAGCGCGACGCCAATCGCCAGCGACACGAGCAGCAACAACAAGATGCTTGAGGGTCGAGTGAAGATCAACATCAACAAACCGACGAGAAGTCCTGTAGAGATACCCGACTGCAGGCCCTGGGTAATCACGGTCCCCCAGTTCCGTCGGCCTAGGACACGCTCGACTGACTTGAGATCGGTGCCGACGATCGCCAGGTTCTGCACTTCGAATTTGGAGTCCGCCAGAAAGTCGACCGCTTTCTGTGCGTCCTCGTAGGTGCTGTAGATCCCGACCGACTGGGGGAACTGCAGCTCGAAAAGCGTGCCGAACTGCCGCGGCGGGATAGCCATCGTGTCCTCCTGAGGGTTCGCTCTCCAATTTACTCGTCGGCCACCTGGGATTGGCTGTGCATCGGCTGTCAGATTTCGTGCCGGGTGAAGACGCAGAACTCGTTGCCCTCGGGGTCGGCCAGGACATCCCAGCCAATTTCGTCGTCCCGGCCCCGGAGCAGCCTGGCACCGGCCGCGAGGAAGGTCTCGGTCTCACCCCAGACATCCCAGTGCATGCGATTCTTGACTGTCTTGGACTCAGGAACCGCTTGAAAGACCATCGGCCAGGGCATCCCTGACGCCCCGTCGATCCAGGAGAAACCGCGATCTTGATCATGACAAACATCCGAGGCGTAGCGTTCGGCCCACCATGACGCAATCGCGACCGGATCGGCAGCGTCGACGACCACCTCGTAGATCCGGTAATCAGGCAGCGCATCGGTGTCCCGAACGAACGCGCACAGCTCCCCGCCCTCGGGATCGGCGAGCACCGTCCACGGCTGGGCGTCATCGACGATTGCCGCGCCAAGCTCGGTGAGGTCAGAGACTGCCGCGACATGCACATCAATGTGCACACGCTGTTTCGCTCTGCGCGGCTCGGGCACCCTGTTCACCCACAGGGTGTGCTCGGGAACCTCATCGACCAGCCGGAAATCACTACCCGTCGGCTCAGCGCGAAGCCCGAGCGCCGCAGCCCAGAACCTCGCTTGGACCTCGGGATCTGCGGCATCAATGCAGAGATCCTTGAAGCTGATCATCTCGGCTGCTGCCATGTCCCGACACTAGCCGAGGAGATCTTGCGAAGTGACTCTGCTGCCGCCTCGCACCGGAACAAGCGCGCCGCCTCAAAAAGGGCAGCTACTTGACGGCTCGCGACGTCCACGATGCCGCCGCCAGGCTGTGATAATCGAAGCGTGGCAGCGAGTGCACCCTCGGTTTTCATCTCGCGCATCCGGGGTCTGCCAGTCCTCGACAGCGCCGGGGATCAGGTAGGGAAGGAGCGCGACGTTGTCGTGCAACGACGGGCTGCCGGACGAGCGCCACGGGTGAAGGGTCTGGTCGTCGAACTCTTCGCACGCCACCGGATCTTCATTCCGATGGCCCGGGTACGCAGTATCGACGGCTTTCAGGTGGTCATCAGCGGCGTGGTCAACACCCGCCGCTTCGAGCGCCGCGAGTCGGAAATGTTGGTGATCGACGACCTCTTCGACCTGACCGCGGGGCGTACCGACCATCCCGCCCCGTGGGTCATCTTCGACGTCGCGATGCGGCCCGTGCGTTCCCATGACTGGGAGTTGTCGCAGGTGGCATTGCGGGAAGCCGGAAGCCGCCGGCGGTTCGGACGGCGAGGCCATGTCACCATCGTGGACTGGTCTGCAATCAAGATCTTGGCGTTCGACCGCGGCCAGGGCACCGACCAACTGCTGGCCGCGATGGAGGACATGAAGGCTGCCGACATCGCCCGGGAGCTCCACGAGATGTCGCGCGAGCGTCGAGCCGAAGTCGCGTCCGCGCTCGATGATCACAAGCTGGCCGACGCCTTGGAGGAGTTGCCTGAGGACGAGCAGGTGCAATTGATCTCCGAGCTCGATACCGAGCGGGCCGCCGACGTCTTGGAGGAGATGGATCCCGACGACGCCGCCGACTTGATCGCCGAGCTGCCCCCCGAGATGGCGGAGGTGCTGTTGGGGCGCATGGAGCCAGACGAGGCGAAGGACGTTCGGCGGTTGCTCAGCTATGCGGAATCCACCGCCGGCGGCATGATGACCCCTGAGCCGGTGATCTTGCCGCCGGATGCAACGGTCGCCGACGCCCTTGCTCAGATCAGGGATGCGGAGCTGACGCCTGCCCTGGCCTGCATGGTTTACGTCTGCCGGGCCCCTCTGGATACTCCAACCGGCCGCTTCGTCGGCGCCGTGCACTTCCAGCGGCTGCTTCGCGAGCCGCCCTCGACCCTCGTCTCGGCCTTGATCGACACCGAGCTGGAGACCCTCACCGATCAGGCGAACGTGCATGAAGTCAGCCGCTACTTCGCGACATACAACCTGGTGAACGCCCCGGTCGTCGATGCTGATCATCGATTGATCGGCGCGATCACGGTGGACGACGTCCTTGATCACATGCTGCCCGAGGACTGGCGTGGCACAGAGCTCGACGCGGTGTCGGCGAAGCTGGACGCGGGAGTGATCACCGATGGCTAGGGCCGCGCAGGACGCGGAGCGACTGAACACACCTGGCCGGCGTCGGCGGTCGACCATCCCCGCCATCAGGGTCGATCGGGAAGCGTTCGGCAAGTTTGCTGAGGCCTTTGCCCGATTCATGGGAACGGCACGGTTCCTGTTCGGCATGACAGTCGTCATCGTGCTGTGGATCCTGTGGAATCTGCCGTACGGTCCACCGCGGCCCCGCTTCGATTCCTATCCGTTCATCTTCTTGACCTTGATCTTGTCCTTGCAGGCCTCGTACGCCGCTCCACTGATCCTGCTCGCCCAGAACCGCCAGGAAGCCCGCGACCGAGTCATCGGAGAACGTGACCGCGAGCAGGCGGGACAGAGCCGAGCCGATATGGACTTCCTAGCCCGAGAAATCGCCAGTCTGCGGATGTCGGTGGGAGAGCTGGCCACTCGGGACTATCTGCGCTCAGAACTCAGGACCGAG
>DATLQP010000257.1:0-21676 GCA_035535155.1 Propionibacteriaceae bacterium | reverse complement strand
CGGTCGGCGCGGGACGTATTTCTGCAGGTAGTACCTCTCGTCGAGTGACTTGCGCTGGCCCGAGATCCAGCCGTAGCAGAGGCCGATGTCAACCGCCTCGTCGCCAGTCATCGATGCAATACCGGACCCCTTTTTTGCGATTTTGAGCCACACTCCGGCGCTCCGATCGACATTGTCGGTAAGCCATGTCTCAAACTCGGCAGCGTCGCGGAACGCGATCACCTCCGCTGCATCCGGTTCGGACGTGCTTGGCATCTGTCTGGTTACTCCTCGACGATGGCGGCTAGTTGCTGGCCACGGACGCACCAGTCCCACAAAACCACACGCCAGCGCCCGCGCCACGGGCCCGCTGAGCCCGCACGAACGTCCTGCCAGCTGCCTGGCGTGTGGTTTGAGGGGCGAAAGTATTGCCACAGCGTTCACATCGGGCCCATTTTGGATGCCTTCACTAGGTATGAAGACCTCTCATTCCGACATCCAGGCCGTGATTGCCAGACACGGTGTCCAATCCGGGTTGCCGTTGTCACACGATCGCCGCAGGAGATTGCCGTGAGACGCTTGGACCTGCAAGGCGATGCCGCCTGAGGTGAGCTTCTGCGAAATCCGTCGACCGGTTTGTCCGTCCTCTGTAGGGTAAATCGCTTGCTAGTTCGCCTCTCGCCCTAGGAGAGATCATGGTCGGACGTGCCAATTGCGTGATCGCCCTGCGGGCCGAGGGCGTCTCAGTGGTGCTCGATGTTTCTGACGGGCAGTTGCCCGCTATCGTGCACTGGGGCGCCGACCTAGGCACGCTTGACCGCACAGATGTCGAAGCCCTGATCCTGTCGACAATCGACCCGGGCGGCCCGAACGTCGTCGACGCACCGGTCCGTCTCGCGGTGCTGCCGGAGCACTGGACGGGCTGGGTGGGTCGCCCTGGACTGAGCGGATCCCGAGCAGGCCGAGACTGGTCGCCCAAGTTCACCGCAACGGAGGTGCGCGTCGACGGCGCACCCGTTGTTGGAACGGATGGCACCCCGACCATGATCAACACCGAGTTGTCATCGGTAGCGGTCGATGCGGTGGACGAGGTTGCCCAACTGCAGCTGACCATCACTATCGAGCTGACTGCGGGCGGCCTTATCAGGGCGCGCGCAAAGGTTATCAACGACGGCCCGGACCCGTACGCCGTGAACGACTGTGTGATCGCTTTCCCGCTTCCCCAGAGTGCCCGGGAGATCTTGGACTTCGCCGGACATTGGTCCAAGGAGCGAGTACCACAGCGGGGGCCATTGCGTGTTGGCGTACATCTGCGGGAGGGCCGGAAGGGCCGCACCGGCCCCGAGGCGGCAACGCTGCTGCACGTCGGCGTGCCAGGATTTTCTTTTGCCGACGGGGAGATCTGGGCCGTACACACCGCCTGGAGCGGCAACCATACGCACTACGCGGAGCGGGCCTTCACCGGCGTGCAGATGATTGGCGGCGGTGAACTACTGCTGCCTGGCGAGGTGATCCTGCAGGCCGGCCAGGCCTACGCCACTCCATGGATCTACGGCTCCTACGGGCGCGGGCTCGATGCGGTTGCCGGCCGCTTCCACCGGTTCCTTCGCGCTCGCGAAAATCATCCCTCGCCGAGCCGTCCGGTGACTCTCAATGTCTGGGAAGCGGTCTATTTCAATCATGATCTGGATCATCTCGTTGATCTTGCTGAGCGTGCGGTAGCCGTTGGCGTGGAGCGCTACGTGCTCGACGACGGCTGGTTCGGAGCGCGCCGGGATGATCACGCCGGGCTGGGCGACTGGACGGTCTCGCCAGAAGTGTGGCCACACGGTCTGCATCCGTTGGTAGACAAGGTGACCGGGCTCGGCATGGAGTTCGGGCTCTGGTTCGAGCCGGAGATGATCAACCTCAACTCCAAGATGGCGCGTGAGCATCCGGAATGGATCATGTCCACCGGCAATCGGCTGCCCGTTGAGTCCCGGCATCAGCAAGTGATCAACTTGGGCATTCCGGAATGCTACGACTACATCAGAAATGCGATCTTCGACATCCTCGCCGAATACAAGATCGGCTATATCAAATGGGATCACAATCGCGACCTGGTGGACGCCGGGACTGCGCCCGACGGTCGGCCCGGCGTACACGAGCAGACACTGGCCTTCTATCGCCTGGTCGACGAGATCAAGGCCGCTCACCCCGGCCTGGAGATCGAGACCTGCTCCTCCGGCGGTGCCCGGGTTGATCTTGGCGTACTGGAACGCACCGACCGTATCTGGGTCAGCGACTGCATCGATCCGCTGGAACGCCAGCAGATGAATCGATGGACCGCTCAGCTGCTGCCGCCAGAGCTGCTGGGCTCCCACATTGCCTCACCGCGTTCGCATACCACCGGCCGCCGGCATGACCTGTCCTTCCGCGCCGCCACCGCGATCTTCGGTCACCTCGGAATCGAATGGGATCTGACCAAGCCGACGCCCGAGGAGTTAGCCGAACTTCGAGAATGGGTGAGTTTCTACAAGGCAAACCGCGGACTGCTGAACAGTGGCGACGTGGTACGCCTCGACTTCCCCGACCCGACCGTCCTCGCGTACGGCGTGATCGCCCCGGATCGCTCAGCCGCGATCTACACCGTCGCTTCGGTGGCCCGGTCCGAAGTCATGCTGCCTGGTCGGTTGCGATTCCCGGGCCTGCATCCGGACCGGCGGTACCGCATCAGGCCGATCGTGATCGGACGTCCGCCAGCGGGCCTCAACCCAGCGCCCTGGTGGGGTGCGGCCACGGCGGCCTTCGATGCCTCCGGCGAACGTTCAACCATTGGCTGGGGACTTCCCGCTGATGGCGGCCCTGGCCTGGTACTTTCGGGCGCCGCTCTTGCCTCCGCCGGAGTCATGGCTGCCGACATTCACCCCGAGCAAGCCATTCTTTACCGCGCAGATGCTCTTGACTGATTGGCCCCGCGCGCTGAGCTTGTCGAAGCGCAGGTGCCCTTCGACAAGCTCAGGGCTCATTTGCTAGGGCCGTCGCAATGCTCGGCGTAAGTGGTAGTCGCGGGATCAATGTGGCCTGGACCGCGTGATACAGATCGGGCTTGCCCGGCCACACGGTTTCGATGACGTGATTGCTGGTGTCGAGTTGATGGTGCCACGAGCCGTAGGTCCGATCGATGAGATAGCGCTCGGCGTACGCCCACCAGGTCGCCGCCAGAACGGCGTAACGGTCATCGCCGGTCCGGGTTCGCAACGCCGCCGCGGCAGCGATGGCCTCGGCGAGCACCCAGTGCATTCGGTCGCGGACCACCGGGTTGCCGTCCCAGTCGGTCGTATAGACAAAGCCGTCCGCACCATCGACCGCCCAGCCGTCGGCCACGGCGCGATCGAACAGTCCTTCCGCAGCGGGCAGCAGCCAATCAGGCGGGTCGGCCAAGGATCCCTCGAGATGCAGTAGCAGTCTCGACCACTCCAAACCGTGCCCGACGGTGGCCCCGTACGGCTGGAATGGATCATCCGGACGATCGCGGTTGTGCTCGAGTTGCGGTCGCCAATCCGGGTCGAAGTGTTCGGGAATGCGCCAGGAATGTGGCTGGGCGAATTCCAACACCACCCGGCGACTGATGCCCAGGGCTCGCTCGCGCCACGCATGATCGCCGGTGACATCGGCAGCTGCAAGCAGGGCCTCGACTCCGTGCATATTGGCATTGACGCCTCGGTAGTCGTCGAGCTTGGTGAAGTTGCGGTCCCAGGAGTCGACCAGCATGCCGGCGTCGGTATCGAAGAACCGCTGATCCAAGACGCCAAGCGCCTCGGCGAGCAAGTCGCGAGCGCCGGGCAAGCCGGCCACGGCGGCGGAGGAGGCGGCCAGCACCACAAAGGCATGCGCGTAGCACGCTTTCTCGTCGGGACTGCTCCCGTTTGCGTCGATACTGCTCAGCCAGCCGCCGTTGGCGTTGTCCCGCAGCGGGCCGGTCAGCCCGGCGAGAGCCTCAGCAGCAAGATCAGCATCCCCGGGCCGGCCTAACAGGTGACCGATGGCATATACGTGAAGCATCCGGGCGGTGATGTAGGTATAGACCGGTCGGGACAGGTCAGGCTGGCCGCGGGAGTCCAGCCACGCGGCGCCGCCTAGCGGGTGCGGGAAATGTCGGCCGAAATCGAGCAGCCGGTCGCATTCGGCGGCGAGCGTGGCTGCTGGGATCCCCAGGTCTGCTGCTGGCATGCCCTCACGGTAACGGCGGCGGGGCGATTGAGACGATAGGCACCATGACCCAGACGCCAGCAGTCGATCATGAAGCAGAAATCGCGGGCAGGCTGGCACAACTGAGCCTGGAGCAGAAGATCAGTTTGATGACCGGGGCTGACATTTGGGCGTTGCACGCCATACCGGAGATTGGCCTGCGGCGTCTGGTGACCTCGGACGGTCCGGCCGGAGTTCGTGGCGAATCCTGGGACGAGCGAAGCCCCTCTGCCAATGTGCCCTCGCCTACGGCGCTGGCGGCGAGCTGGGATCCCGTACGAGTGGAAAAGATGGGTCGGCTGCTTGCCGGCGAGGCGCGCCGCAAGGGGGTCGACGTCTTATTGGCCCCGACCATCAACCTGCACCGAACCCCGTACGGCGGCCGGCACTTCGAATGCTTCAGCGAGGATCCTGAACTGACGTCCATGATCGGCACTGCTTACGTCGAAGGGCTGCAGGCCGAAGGGGTCGCCGCTACTGTCAAGCATTTCGTCGCCAATGACTCCGAGACAGACAGGTTCAGCGTCGATGCGCTGATCGATGAGCGGGTGTTGCGTGAGCTCTACCTCGTACCGTTCGAACGGCTCGTTGCGGCGGGCGCCTGGGCGATCATGGCCGCGTACAACAAGGTGAACGGCACGACCATGACCGAGAACGCGTTGCAGCGCGAGGTCTTGAAGCGGGAATGGGCTTTCGACGGCGTGATCATGTCCGACTGGTATGCCACGCGCTCCGTGGCGGCGGCCGGTGAGGATCTGGCGGATCTGGCGATGCCTGGACCCGAGAGCCCCTGGACCGAGTGGCTGCTTGACGAGGTGCGGTCCGGTCAGATCTCCGAATCGGCGGTCGATGGGCACGTGCTGCGCATACTCCGACTGGCCGCTCGGGTCGGCGCACTCGATGGCCTCGAGGCGGCGACGCCTGTGGCTCGCCGCTGGAGTGATCAGGAGCTGACTGCGGAGCTGCGGTTCAGCTCGGCGGCCGGCATGGTGTTGCTCAGCAACGACGGCCTGCTTCCGCTCGACGTAGGTTCGCTGAGGCAGGTCGCAGTGATCGGTCCGAACGGCGCGACGGCCCGAACGCTCGGTGGGGGCAGTGCGACAGTCTTCCCGCCATACGTGGTTTCCCCACTCGATGGGCTGCGTGCTGGCCTCAGCGAGGAGATCATGATCGTGCAGACGCATGGCGTGCGCAGCAGCGAGCGTACCGAGGTCGCACCGGTCGATCTGCTGCAACTCCCTGATGGCAGCGGGCCGGGTGTCGAGGTGATCTTCCTCGATGCCGAGGACCGCGAGCTCGGTCGGCAGCAGCGGCAGACCGGCAGCATGATCTGGTGGGGACCAGTGCAGGAAGGCTTGTTTGCCGGCGATATTGATCATCTGACGCTGCATACGCGGCTGCGGATACCCGACTCTGGGCGCTACTACGTCGGGAGCTCCGGTCTCGGTGAGTTCCGGCTGGTGGTCGACGGGACAACCGTTTTCGACGAGGTGATCACTCTCGAGCTCGGTGCCGACGTGGTCGAAACGCTCATGAAACCACCTCAGCAGCTCGCGGTCGTCGAACTAGAAGCCGGTCGGGATGTGCTAGTCGAGCTGGCGTATCGACCGGAGGCCAACACCGCGCTCGGTGGTGCTGAGGTGACAATGCTGACTCTGCAGCTGAATGTTGCGCGGCTGATCGATGAGCAGGCGGAGTTTGATCATGCGGTGCATCTGGCAGCCGAGTCGGACGTAGCGGTGGTCGTGGTCGGCACCAGTGAGGAGGTCGAGAGCGAAGGCTTCGACCGGACGAGTCTGGCGCTGCCGGGCCGCCAAGACGAACTCGTGAGCGCGGTCGCGGCTGCCAATCCGAGGACCGTTGTCGTAGTGAATTCGGGTGCGCCCGTGCTGCTTCCCTGGGCGAATGAGGTGGCCGCCGTGCTGGTGTCGTGGTTCCCGGGACAGGAATTCGGACATGCGTTGGCCGATGTCGTGACAGGAGCTGTCGAGCCGGGTGGGCGGCTGCCGGTGACGTGGCCCGCCTCCGAGGAAGGGCTGCCGCCGGTGACGCCCGTGAACGGCGAGCTCCCCTACGACGAAGGCCTGCTCATCGGTTACCGCTGGTATCTCGCCACGGATCGCGCTCCGGCATTCGCCTTCGGTCACGGACTCGGCTACACGACGTGGGCGTACGAGGACATGGCGGCGGACGGCGACAACGTGACGGTCACCGTACGCAACACGGGCACTCGGAACGGTCGCGAGGTCGTACAGCTGTACGCCAGTCGAGCCGACAGTCGCGTTGAGCGAGCGCCGCGCTGGCTCGTCGGTTCGGCAGTTGTCGATGCCGAGCCCGGCGCGGCGGCCGAAGCCTCCATCACTGTCGGCGACCACAACTTCCGCCACTGGGAAACCTCGACTCACGCCTGGCTGACTGAGCCTGGCACGTACGGGCTGCACGCCGGCCGCTCAGTGGTTGACCTACCGCTCAGCACCGAGATCTCCAGGGACTAGTCGTCGTCTTGTCGCAACCAGGAGATCGCACACGACTGGCTTCGCCGAGTTCGTCTGCAAGAGGTCGGGGTGCTCAGCCGAGCGGAGCCCGGAGCAGCACCTCGTTGGTGTCTGACTGACGAATTTCAAGGTCAGCGATCTGGGAGAGCCGCAACGGAGTCGTGCCGCTCGGTCGCATCTGCTTGTTCGGCGTCGCGGGCCATTCCTTGATCTCCGAGGCGTGACCGGCCCGGTCAACGACGAAGATCGAATAGATCTCGTGGCCGCTACCTGGTCGGGGATCATTGACCTCGGCGTAGACGCATTCAACCTTGACCTGGGTGCCGTTCGTGTCAGGAATCAGATCCGCGACGGCAGTGATCGCCGACGGAACGACCTGGGAGAAGGCAACACGTTGCGGACTCTCCGGCCGGAGCGGGATCAGCCCTGTGCCAATGGCCAACCCGCCAACCGCCAGTAGGGCCGCTGCCGCGATCCCTGCCACCGCGGCCAGCATCCTACGCCGTCGGCTCCGCGCCTCCTTGATCATCTTTGGCAAGAGCGAGGGCGGCGGGCCAGTCTCGACAAGCTCCGACTCGACTAGCTCAGCCTCGCCCGCGGCCGGCTCACCATGGTCGGGCTGGCTGTCGACCGCCATAGCCAACATCGCAGCGTCACCCGGCGAGACCTGTGCCAACAGCCCGGGTATGGCAGCCAACTCCGAGACCGCGGCTTGGCAGGCTGGACAGCTGGCCAGATGCTCTTCGTACTCCCGCCGCTCAGCAGGAGACAGCGCGCCCAGCACGTACGCCGCATCCCAGTGGGCGAACTTGTCAGGGATGACGTTCACGGCCGAGTCACTCCTTTCTCCTGTAGGGCCAATCTCAGCGTTCTGAGTCCGTAGTGCAGGCGGGATTTAACGGTTCCCTCCGGAATTCGGAGCCGCGCGGAAATGTCGGCGACCGACCTGCCCTCGTAGTAGGCGGCGCTGATCACCGAGCGATGCTCGACTGACAGGCTGCTCAGCGCCTCCGCGATCAGCCACCGGTCGAGGACCACACTGGTCGCATCACCGACGCTCTCCTCGGGCGGTTCCTCGATCCGCTGCTCGTGCCGCGATGCCGCGCTGCGCCACCGGTCAATGATCAGGTTCCGGGACGCGGTGAACAACCAGGCCCGGGCCGCAGCTTCATCACGCTGGCCGAGGCTGGGATCCTTCCAAGCCTTGAGCAGCACCTCCTGAACGATGTCCTCCGACAGCTGGCGATCGTGGGTCAGCCGCATCGCGAACCGCCACAGCTCGCTCGCGTGCCGGTCATGCAGGTCTTGCAGCGCGGCCTCACGCTGTCCGCCGCCCACCAAGACTCCTCCCGACCCCAGGCCTGCCGTCGTCTGCAGGCTTACCGCCGTCGCCACGTCACTGTCCTGCCCTCATCCTTCATCGATGAGAACGACAGTGACGTGCTGTCAGTTCAAACCTCGAAAGTAGCGAGCCCGTTCCCGAGTGTCAGCCGGCCTCGCCGCGTACGCTGGTCCGCTCGGTCGCCTGCGGATGTGCTTCAGCCAGATGATCACCTGGGCACAGCACCAGCAGCGACTTGCCCTCATGTGGTCCAAGCGAGATGGGGAAGGTATGCAGGTCGTCCACCTCACCGATCTCCCGATCTGTGAACATGTCGACCAACACACTGCCTGGCACGAGATATTCGGACTGCACGCTGCCCGAAACGGGCTGCGCCGAAAAGTTCAATACCGTCACCTGCTCGGCGTCGCTGAGCTGGTGGACCATGACCAGCATGGCCTTGTTGGAGACCTGCGGTACGTCGAGCTGGACGCTGGCGGCAATCCCGTACCGCTTGCGGATGGCGAGAATCTCAGCGAGCCGGCGAGCGAACGACGAGCTGTCCTGCAACTGCGTGGGCAGCGAACCGTAAAGGCTGACGCCGCGCGGCATCTTGGACAATGACTCGTGGGCGTGCGGGCGGTAGTCCATCAGGTCGTACGCCGCCCGGTGGATCCAGCGCGTATCGCCATCGGCAAGCAGCCGGCCCACCAGCCTGCGCTCCAGGGTGAGCATCCCGCAGAGATCCCAGCCGGACAACGCGAACACTCCTGGCTGCAGGGCGTTGAACATTGCCAGCACTAAGTGCGCCTGTTTGATCTGCTCCACCTGCTGCGGAGTGAGCGCCGAGATGCTTTGCAGGCCCAGCGAAGCGGCGATGATCGTTGCGGTCGTGGACGCAATGCCGTTCTGGGTGAAGGTCGCATTGTACGGAGCGGCATCCCCCGTCAAGTGATCAAGAAGGTCCTGCCGCACGGTCACCGCAAGTTCGTGACCGGTGAGTTCTTGGCCGCGGAACGTGAAGGCCTCGCGCGCGTGCCTGGTCTCGAAATGCACCAGTTCGTAGGTCATCTCGTCGTGGTTCTGTAGTGCGTGAACTAAAGATGCCGGTTCGACTCCGTGCTTCACCGCCAAGTTGAGTGTCAGGCGAAGGAACTCGGTATCGCCGGTCGCGACGGCATGGTGATAGGCGGGCCGGTTGACGAAGTCGTAGGAAAGGTCGGCTCCTCGCTCGGCGGAACTTTGAATATCGTCGATGGTGAGGTTGAGCTCCTGAAAGGTGAAGCCGCCCACCTTGCGAACCATGCTGGCGATCAGCTGGTTAGCGGCCTCCGACAGCGGATGACCCTCCGACCAGGCCGGCGAGTCCTCGGCACTCTTCTCGACTCCCAGGAAGCCGTTGGCATCCAACCGCAGCGCGCCGCTACCAAGATCACCAAGAGAATGCAGCGCGTCGCCGATCACCAGCCGCATGCCGGCGAAGCTCGGATCGAGCCAGTTGATCGAAGGCTGGCCCTCCTTGAAGTAGTGCAGATACACCCAGCGCCGCTCGACACCGTCCGGTCCCAGCACCGGCGGTGTGGCGCTCCAGTTGGTGTCCTTGACACTGGGTTCGTAGAAGATCACGCGCTGCATCCGTCCGATGATGTAGCCGTGCTTGGCTAGTTGATCTTCGGCTTCGATGTCGAGGTTCACTGAATCGCCCTTGGACACGGGTGGCAACAGATGCCAGTCCTTGGGATCGATCTCCACCATGTGGTAGATGCCGGGATAGTCGCCGATCTTCATCTCGGCCAGCCGGAAATCTGCGCCCTTGCCGGTATGGCCGGGCACGATGTCGTCGATCACCATCCCGAGGTGACCGGCCGCAACCCCGCACATCGCCCGGAACTCTTCCTCGGTTCCGAATGCGTCGTCGATCTGGGTGCTGACTCGGTCAAAGTGCCCATCGACGCTGGGTGTCGAATCCCAGCCGACCAGGCCACCGGCCTTCTTGACCGGACCGGTGTGTAGTCCATCGATGCCGATCGCCTCGAATGCCGCCCAAAGATCATCGTCGCCCAGCGTGCCTAGGAATGAGGTGTTGGGCTTGGTGATCATGGAAATCGGGTACGCCGTGAACCAGACGGACGCCTTCTCGATGGCCGCTCGCGGATCGGGGTTGGCGAACGGGTTCTGCCACATACTGCCCTGGCCCGAGAACTGGGTCGCAAACGTTTTCGCGTCCTCCAGCATCGACTCCCCGACAAGCCAGTTGACGTAAGCAGGATTGTCGCCATGGGGCTTACCGACCCGCTCAGCCTTGGGTCTCAGAGCGAAAAGATCACGAAGCCGTCCCCTCGGTCGAAGCCGCTTGGGCCGCGCTGGATAGAACTGTTCGTCGTAGCTGATCTCGCTCGCTTCATGTGCCGCGGGTGCCGGGTCGTCAGCCTCGGTCTCGCTCATAGGTCCCCTGTTCACGCCCGCTCGACCTGATGATTACAGCCGCTGCCCACGTTAGTGCAGCCCGCCACAAAGCTCAGAGCTGGGCGTGCCAGTTCAAGCTGCCCAGCTTGGCCTCGATCTTCTTGTCAAGATCAACTCCGAGTTGCCGGGCGAGGATCGCAGCAGCGATCACGACCTCGGCAAGCTCTCCACCAAGATCGTCAGGAGCGCCGTAACCCAGGCCCTCGCTCATGGCGCGCCGCAGACTTTTGACGCTCTCGCCGGAGCTGACGGCCAGACGCAACGCGGTATCGGTGAGCGCATCGTCTCCGTCCCGCTCCCGGAGACCATCCGCGAGCGCGATGATCCTCGGATCGGTGGCGATCAACGCGAGATCGGGGTCAGGGTCGCCACCCAGGATCAAAAAGCGATACCCGATGATCTCTGCCCGGAATCCACGCTCGCCGGGGCGCCGCTCCCGCAGCTCGCTGAACACCACGCCAGCCGCTCGATGCAGCAAGAACAGCCCGCTCAGCTCACCAGGCGGCACATGGATCTGGAACTCGATGCCGACGCCACGCGGCACGATGTAGGGATCGCTCGGAAGCACCAGCTCCACCCGCGATCGGGCCAGCGACAGGCATGCACGCGGTTGCTCCTCGTGCCGGACAGACGCGTACTCGACCTTCCAGCCGGCTTGGCTAAAAATAGACGCGGCGCCGTACGGATCATCGGTTGCAAGCAGGGGGGCAAGCATTCGTGACTCCATGACACATCCGGTTGCACTGCTTCTCACTTTGACATACCTGGCCGGGTGCGGTGTGAGACGCGACGGACCCTTCCCGACCGTTACACAGTCGTGTCATGCCCGGTTGCACAGGACGACTCCACCGGAAGATTCAGCAACCCCGTCCTAGACTCGAGACGATCATGCCGAGGCACTCGATGCGTACCGGTGACACGACTACTCCCTTGCGGCTAGTCATCGTTGGCCTAACCCTGCTGCTGACCATCGCAACCGGGTGCTCTGAGCCATCCGCAAAGGAGAGCGTCCGTGGCCTGACGTGGAGTCGCATCCCGCTGCCGGCGACAGTCGCGGCATCTTCGCTGGCAGTGACAGCAGGAGGTTTGCTAGTCGGAGGTCGCGCATCATCTGGCGGAGATCATCCGGTGCTCTTTGTCGTGGATGAGTCGGGCACTGTGCGGCCGGTGCCATTGCATCCCAATAGCCCGTACGCGAAGGTCGCCGACCTCGTGTCACTGGCCGCCCACGGCGGGGAGATTGTTGCCCTCGGGGCAGCGCATGGCGGAGCACACGCGAACTTCCGCTGGACCGTGTGGTCCGGATCAACGAATGGCGTGGACGACTACCCGCAGACCTTCGAGACCTTCGGTGGGCAGAGCGCTGGGGGCCTGCTCGACATCGTGTTCACCTCCGACGTGCCAGCGATCGCCGGCACGTGGGCTGCGCGCGAAGGCGGTCTGGACGCGGCGGTATGGCGGCCCCGCGGGCACCGGTGGGTCCGCCAGAACTCTGCCAACACCGCGCTCGCCAACACACCGCAGCTCCAAGTTGCGCCTCGTGCTGCCAGCGGAGGTTCAGCCATGATCATCTCCGGCTCGGTGATCACCTTCGACAACGGCGTGCAGCAGCGGGCAGCGGTCTGGATCCAGCCGAATCGCAGTGAACCCTGGACGCTGCTCCAGCTTCCCGAGGCCGGCACCCACAGCGAGGCACTGTCCAGCGTGTGCGGGGAAAGCTGTTGGGTCTCCGGCTACGCCGACGGCGTGGTGGCGTTTTGGGGCTTCGACGCGACTGAACAGCCAGCCAAAGGAACTCGCGATTCAGCCCTGCCCCGCATCGAGCATGACGTTGAGGATGCCGGCCCGATCACCGTCACCTCGGCAGACCGGCCAGGCCTGCTGGTCAGCCATGCCGGCCGCAGCCAGCTGTTGTTGAGCGACAGCCAAGGCTGGCATACCTTCACAGGCCCAACTGGACCCGTGATCGACGCGACCACGGTCGGCGATCGCCTCTACGCGATCACCAGGACCGCCGCCGATGTAGAGCTCTGGAGCACGAATGTGCGCTGAGGCTGTCGATGGGCACACCGCGCTTCGACAGGCTCAGCGCGCAATGTGACGTAGAGCTCTGGGGCACGAATGTGCGCTGAGCCTGTCGAAGGGCACACCGCGCTTCGACAGGCTCAGGTGCGCATTGCAGGCTCAGTGCGCACTGACAAGCTCAAAGTCCTTTGACAAGCTCAGGACGCATTGAAGGACGCCAGAGCGCGCAAGGCGAGCGGATATCCGGCCACTCCTAGCCCCACGATGATTCCCGCCGCAACCGGGGATACATAGGACTGATGCCGGAATGCCTCCCTGCTGTAGACGTTCGAGATGTGCACCTCGATCACGCGAGCACCCGACCCCACGACGGCGTCGGGTAGTGCAACGCTGGTGTGCGTATAGGAGGCGGCGTTGAGCACTACTCCGACCGCTTCACCGGCTGCCTGCGCCGCACCCGCCTCCTGGATCCAATCGACCAGCTCGCCCTCGCGGTTGGTCTGGCGGAATTCCAGACTCCAACCCAGTTCGCTCGCCACATCCCGGCAAGAACGCTCGACATCGGCCAGCGTCGCTGTGCCGTAGATCTCCGGCTCACGGAGGCCGAGCAAGTTGAGGTTCGGGCCGTTGAGGACGTACACCACGCTGATCGGGTTGCTCGGGCTTGTCGTGCTGGTCATGGAGGTACTCCATCACGGGCAGTGACCCTAGGCGCGCGTACCGACAAAGAGCTCTCGGGGAAGTCGGTCGTCGTTGGTGACTTCGGCGACGGAACGAGCCCGAAACCCGGCCTCGGTCAGCACTTTGAGCCACAAGGCGCGCGGAAAGAGGCCGAACTCGTGCTTGTCGTGCACCACCGTGACCCTGCCGTCGGCAGTGCGCAGCAGGAACGCGAAGTCCGTGCGGGTACGCGTATCGTCCGGGTCGGGGTCGCTGGACCACTCGAGGTAGCGGACGCCGCGGCCGTCTGATGCATCATGTCCGCCCTGCTCGGTGCCCGGCTCGAAGTTCTCGGCGATGTCATCGGGCACAAACACCGCGACACCGCCTACCCGGCAGTGCTCGTACGCGGTGCCGACCGCCTGGCGCAGATCGTCTTCAGTGGTCATGTAGTCGATCGCGTCGTGCACGAAGACGGCGTCGAAGGTGCGCCCCAGCCGCGACGTTCGCATGTCTCCCTGGAGGTGTTCGCATTCAGGATTGAGCTGCCTGGAGATCGCGAGCATGTCGGCGGACAGATCGACCAAGGTCATCTGGAACTCGCTCTTGAGATGGAATGCGTTGTTGCCACCTCCGCTCCCCAGCTCCAGCACGGTACGAGTCGGAGGGTTCGCCGTGCGCAGCAACGAAGCGGCGAACGCCGCTTCCCCCGCGTACTCCTCCGGCGCAGAGATCAGCGGCCACCAAGCAGCCAGATCGGCATAGAGACGCTGCCGCGGAGTTGCGTCGTGATCATGAGTTTGATCAGCCAGTTCAGTCACCTGACCGAGACTAGCGATCTGCCGCACTGGACTCACGCCATGCGCTGTCCCGCCGACTGGCCAAACCGCGTACGTAGGCGGCCTGGCCCAGGTGCTGCAGCGTATCGCCGATCACGCTCACCAGCCTGACGGCGCCTGTCACCGGCGGATTCCAGCGGGTATCGACGATCCGATCCAGCTCTTCGGGGGTGATGTCCTCCAGGTAGCTCATGGTGAGCTCGTGAACCGCGCTGTGATAGTCGGCGAGGAGATCGCCGCTCACCCTGACCGCTGCCACCTGTTGCGGACCTTGGCCGTATCCGGTGGCCCACCTGCTGAACGGCAGCCCGAACCTCTCCCGCCACGCGGCCCATGCCTGCTCCACCTGCGCCAGGCCCGCGACATGATCATCTTGAATGCGGGTCGAATGCCAGATAAGCCAGGCGATCGAGTTGGCTTCAGGATCTGGGCGGTAGGTCGCTATCTCCTCGGTCAGGCCGTCAGTGAGGTCAGTCACCAGACCGCGCACCCGCCCGAAGGCATCTACCAGAAGCTGCTTCGCATGATCAGTCATGTCCCTGACGCTAGTGGCTGTCCGTTCCCCGTCGAAGATCAGGATAGGTGCAGCGGCTCGGGATCCTCCTTGTGATGATCATCGGCACCCACTGGTTGCTGACCACTAGTCTCGATCGACCCCGTCGCACCCATCCGCTCCAGCCGAATGATCACCGACTTCGACGTCGGAGTGTTGCTGCCGACCGCCGTTGAATCCAGCGGCACCAACGGGTTGGTCTCCGGGTAATACGCCGCGGCTGAGCCGCGTGGCGTCTGGTAAGAGACGATCCGGAAGCCCTGCGCGCGGCGTATCTGATCATCACCTGGCCAGTGAGTGACAAGATCGACGATCTCACCGTCACTCAGGCCCAGCTCCTCGATGTCCTGCGGGTTGACGAACACCACGCGGCGGCCACCTTCGATGCCACGGTAACGATCGCTGAATCCGTAGATCGTGGTGTTGAACTGATCATGGCTGCGAATGGTCTGCAAGATCACATGGCCGGGTGGCACCTGGAGCGGTTCGATCGTCGACACCGTGAACTCAGCTCGTCCCGACCTGGTGGGGAAGGTACGCGAGTCTCGCGGCGGATGTGGCATCACAAACCCGCCGGGCTTGGACACGTTCACCTCATAGCTCTCACAGCCCGGGACCACGCGAGCAATGTGCCGCCGGATTCGCCGATAGTCATCCCGCATGGCCTGCCAGTCGATGTCGTAGCGATTCCCCAGGGTGGCCCCGGCCAATGCAGTGACGATCGACACCTCCGAACGCAGCTCAGGGCTTGCAGGAGTCAGCGGTCCGCGCGAGGCATGCACCGAGCAGGTCGAGTCCTCCACCGAGACGAACTGCGGACCGCTCGCCTGTACGTCGACCTCGGTACGCCCCAAGGTGGGCAGGATCAGCGCTGTCGCGCCACACGTCAAGTGCGATCTGTTGATCTTGGTCGATACATGCACCGTCAGCTGCGCCCGGCGTAAGGCTGCGGCGGTCACCTCGGTATCAGGCGCCGCCTGCACGAAGTTCCCACCGAGCCCAATGAAGATCTTGGCCTGGCCGTCGCGCAGCGCACGGATCGCGTCGACGGTGTCATACCCGTTCCTACGCGGCGGATCGAATCCGAACTCGGCCTGCAGCCGGTCGAGGAAATGAGTTGGCGGCCGTTCCCAGATTCCCATGGTGCGGTCACCTTGCACGTTGGAGTGGCCGCGTACTGGGAGCAGCCCGGCGCCGGGCTTGCCCAGATTGCCTTGGGCGAGGGCCAGGTTGACGATCTCGGAGATCGTGGCCACGGCGTTGTGGTGCTGAGTCAGGCCCATTGCCCAGCAGAACACCGTTTGATCGGATTCGCGGAGCAGCTGCGCAGCTTCGGTGATCTGTGCGCGGGATAGACCGGTCGTCGTCTCAACAATGCCCCAGTCGATCGTGGCGACATGGCCGCGCCAGTCGTCGAACCCGCGGGTGTACTTGCTGATGAACTCGTGATCGACGGCGTTCCACTGCACCAGCAGCGCACCCCACGCCTGGAAGAGAGCCAGATCACCATTGATCCTGATCGGCAGGTGCAGATCTGCAAGATCGGTGCCCTTGCCGACGAGTCCGCGTGGCGTCTGCGGGTTGCGGAAGTTGATCAATCCCGCCTCACGCAGCGGGTTGACCGCGATGATCTTGGCGCCGCGCCGCTTGGCAACCTCCAGCGCAGACAGCATCCGCGGATGACTGGTGCCGGGATTCTGACCGGCCACGATCAAAAGCTTGGCATTCTGGACGTCGTCCAACGTGACGCTCGCCTTGCCGATGCCAATGGCTTCGGCTAGTGCAACGCTGGTCGACTCATGGCACATGTTGGAGCAGTCCGGGAGGTTGTTGGTGCCAAATGCCCGCACAAACAGCTGATAGCTGAAGGCAGCCTCGTTCGATGTCCGGCCCGAGGTGTAGAAGATCGCTTCGTCTGGGCTGGCCAGGCCGTTGAGCTGATCAGCAATAAGCCCAAACGCAGCACCCCACTCGATCGGCACGTAGTGCGAAGCGCCCGGCCTCTTGATCATGGGATGGGTGATTCTGCCCTGCTGGCCGAGCCAGTGCTCGTCGTGCCGGTCAAGGTCGGCAACGCTGTGGCGGGCGAAGAACTCGGGCGTTGCGCGCGCAGTCGTGGCCTCCTCCGCAACAGCCTTGGCGCCGTTCTCGCAAAATTCCACCGTGTGCCGATGGCCCGGATCCGGATCGGGCCACGCGCAGCTCATGCAGTCGAAGCCTTCGGCCTGATTGAGAGTGAGCAGCGTACGCGCCGTGCGCCGCGGGCCCATCTTCTGGACCGACCGTTTCAACGCCACTGCGACGCCAGGGATGCCAGCAGCATGGGTGTCCGGCTCCGTTACGGCGATTTCGGCCTCGTCGGCCTTCCGCGACCTACGCATCTGGCCCCCTTCGCGCGATTTCATGCTCGTTTCTGACAATCTAGCCGCCACGCAACCCGGCGAGCGCAGGCCTTTCCCAACGGGCGTGATGTGCCAGCTCTTGGTTTGGTTACCGACGAGTAGCATAGTAGAAGTTACTGACAAGTAACTTGTCTCAGAGACTGCCCCTGAGGTGCCAGATGAGCCACTACAAGTCAAACGTCCGCGATATCGAGTTCAATCTGTTCGAGGTGCTGGGGCGCGAAGAGATTTTGGGCATCGCGCCGTACGCCGACCTTGATCGGGAGACGGTGTCGGCCATCCTCGCCGAAGCTGACCGTCTTGCCAAAACGAAGCTCGCTGAGTCATTCGCCGATGGGGATGGGGACCTCCCTGTCTTCGACCCGCGAACGCACACCGTAACGGTGCCTCAGGACGTCAAAAAGTCGTTCCGCGCACTGATGGATTCTGGTGCCTGGCAACTCGAGCTGCCGATGGAGCTGGGCGGCCACGTCACCCCGCCATCGGTGCAGTGGGCAGTTCACGAGTTGAACATCGGCGCCAATCCGTCCGTGCTGCTCTACTCCGCAGGGCCGAAGTTCGCGTACGCGCTGTGGACAACCGGCCATGAACGTGATCAACGCATCGCCAAGATCATGATCGAACGCCAATGGGGCGCCACGATGGTGCTGACCGAACCGGATGCGGGCTCCGATGTCGGCGCTGGGCGGACCAAGGCGATCCCGCAGAACGACGGCAGCTGGCAGATCGAGGGCGTCAAGCGATTCATCACCTCAGGTGAGCATGACTTGACCGAGAACATCATCCATCTGGTACTCGCCCGGCCGCAGGGCGTCGAGGGTGTCGGCGGACCAGGCACCAAAGGCCTCTCGCTGTACATCGTTCCCAAGTTCCATTTTGATCTTGAGACCGGAGAGCTTAGCGGAGAACGGAACGGCGTCTTCGCCACAAATCTTGAGAAGAAGATGGGCATCAAGGGCTCCGCTACTTGTGAGTTGACCTTCGGCGGCACGGAGGTGCCCGCCATCGGCTGGCTCCTCGGCGAGGTGCACGACGGTATCGCACAGATGTTCCACATGATCGAACACGCGCGGATGCTGGTGGGTGCTAAAGCTATCGCCACCCTGTCCACCGGCTATCTCAACGCACTGGAATACGCGAAAGTCCGGGTGCAAGGTGCTGATCTCACCCGGGCCGCAAACCGCACCGCTCCTCGTGTGACCATTGCCCACCACCCTGACGTACGGCGCTCCTTGATGACTCAGAAGTCATTTGCCGAAGGACTACGGGCGCTGCTGCTGTATGCCGCAACCATCCAAGATCGCAACGCCATCGCCCGGGCCAATGGCACCAGCGACCACTCCGCCGAACGGCTGAATGATCTGCTGTTGCCGATTGTCAAGGGCTACGGCTCGGAGCGCTCCTGGGTGCTGTTGGGAACGGAGTCCCTGCAGACCTTCGGGGGTTCAGGTTTCCTGACCGACTATCCGATCGAGCAGTACGTACGGGATGCCAAGATCGACACTCTGTACGAGGGCACCACGGCAATCCAGGGCCAGGACCTGTTCTTGCGCAAGATCGTCAAGGATCAGGGTCGCGGGCTTGCTGATCTTTCAGCCCAGATCACACAGTGGCTCGGCGCCGAGAGCGGTAACGGTCAGCTCAAAGAGGAACGCGCCTTGCTGCAACAAGCACTGGACGATGTCGGAGCGATCGTCGCAATCATGATCAATGATCTTGGTATGTCCATGCCTGGTGCAGCGAACAGCAATCCGCGCAACGTCTACAAGGTCGGCCTCAACACCACGCGATTGCTGATGGCGCTCGGTGACGTGATCTGCGCTTGGCTGCTGCTGAGGGGCGCGGAAGTGGCACTCGACCGGCTCAATGCCGATCTCACCCCCGCTGAGAAATCCTTCTACGAGGGCAAAGTTGGCTCGGGCCGCTGGTTTGCGCGTACGGTGCTGCCCAAGCTTGCCGCGGAGCTGGCGATCGCCGAGGGCGTTGATCTGGCAATCATGGATCTCGACGAGGCCGCCTTCTGATAGCCACATCGTGGCGGGTCGGTATTCGCCTCCCGTGCCGAGCGAGAGACGATTGGAGGCATGACTCAACCCACCAGCTCACAGCCGTCCCGGATCGTCATCGTCGGAGCCTCACTGGCCGGAGCATCGGCCGCCATCACGCTTCGAGAGCACGGGTATCAGGGCGAGCTCACGCTGATCGGTGAGGAGAGTGTGTTGCCCTACGAGCGACCGCCGCTGTCCAAGGCCGTACTCCTCGGCAATACCGATGAGCCGGACTGGGTTGCCGACGAGGCAACCTATGCAGAGAAGAACATCACGCTGCGGCGCGGGATCACCGCCACCCGGATCGATCGGACTCGCAGGGTGGTGGTGGCGAGTCGAACCGAGTATCCCTACGACAAACTCCTTATCGCGACCGGCTCGGCACCGCGACGGCTGGATCTGCCTGGTGCTGATCTTGATGGGCTACTGACCTTGCGGACCCTCGAGGAGTCCCTCGCGCTGCGTGAGCTGTTCACCGAAGGCGCCGCGATCGTGATCGTCGGGGCGGGCTGGATCGGCTGCGAGGCGGCGGCCGCGGCGCGGCAACACGGCGCGAACGTCACCATGATCGAACCGCGGTCGCAACCCTTACTACCGGTGACCGGCGAGCAGGTGGGTGCATGTTTCGCCGCACTCCATCGTGATCATGGTGTGGATCTCCGGCTGGGCATCGGAGTGACCGGCTTTGCCGGCGACGGAGCGGTGTCGTCGGTGCACATCAAGGGTCATGCATCCGTACCGGCTGACATAGTGCTGGTCGGAGTCGGTGCTGCGCCGAACATTGCCCTCGCTGATGCCGCCGGCCTCCAGCTCGCCGACGGTGGGATCGCCGTCGATGCAACGCTACGCAGCTCTGATCCGGACATCTACGCTGCTGGTGACGTGGCGGCTCACGATCATCCCAAGTATCGGCATCGGATCCGGATAGAGCATTGGGCGAATGCCAAGGATCAAGGAAAACATGTCGCTGCCAACCTGCTCGGTGCAGGCGAGCCGTACCTGCTGCGGCCCTTCTTCTTCTCTGACCAATACGACCTCGGCTGCGAGTATCGCGGCTTCGCCGATCCGGCGAAGGACAGGCTCGTAGTGCGGGGCGACCTGGCATCGCGGGAGTTCACGGCGTTCTGGCTCCGGGACGGCGCGGTGGCAGCCGCCATGAATGTGAACCAGTGGGACGACGGCGACACCCTCCAAGAACTCGTCGACACCGGCCGTCAGGTCACCGACCAGGAGCTCGTCTCCCGCTAACGCCGACTTGTCAGCATTTAGAAGAGGAGGGCGAGGGCTGGGTCGTTGAGGATGGCGGCCACGTCGGCGAGGAAGGTCGAGCCCTGAGCGCCATCGGCCAGCCGGTGGTCGAAGGAGCTCGACAGGGTCGTCACCCAGCGCGGCTCGATCCGCTCCTCACCTCCGACGCCGACCACCCAAGGCTTGCGGGCGATCTGGCCGACGCACAGGATGCCGGACTCCCCCGGGTTCAAGATCGGGGAACCAGCGTCGACGCCAAACACTCCGATGTTGGTGATCGTGAACGTACCGCCAGCCAGATGCGCCGGCTGCGTACGTCCCTCGCGAGCCATCGCCACGACCTCGCTGATGGCACTGGCCAGTTGAACCAGGCCGAGCGACTCCGCGCCCTTGACGTTCGGTACCAGCAGGCCGCGGGGAGTCGCGGCAGCGATCCCAAGGTTGATCGACTTCTTGAGCACTATCTGCTGAGCCCGCTCGTCCCAGAACGAGTTGAGCTCCGGCGTACGCACCAGCGCAAGACATACCGCCTTGGCAATGATCAGCAGCGGAGAAATCCGAAGATCGGCAAACTCGCGCCTTGCCTTCAGCCGCTCCACCAGCTCCATGGTGGCGGTTACGTCACAATCCAGCCAGACGGTGACGTGCGGCGCAGTGAACGCCGAGCGCACCATTGCCTCTGCCGTCGACTTGCGGACGCCCTTGATAGGAATCCGTACGTCCTCGACTGATGCTTGCTGGGCTTCGACGGGCGCCGTCCTGAGCGTGTCGATGGACTCAGCCGGCGTGCTCGTCGGGGCATGGATGGACTCAGCCGGCATGCTCGTCGGGGCTTCGATGGACTCAGCCGGCATGCTCGCTGCACTGACATCGTCGCGGGTGATGACGCCGCCAGGGCCACTGCCAACCAGGCTCGCAAGATCAACACCGAGATCCTTGGCCAGCTTGCGTACCGGCGGCTTGGCAAGCACTGCACCACCGGACGGTGTGGGTACGGGTGCCGTCTCGCCCGGCCCCGGCAACGGGGCACCGGTCGGCGTACCGCGCTCCGCGTGCAATGGCTCGCGGCCGTCGGCACGTCGTGACACTGGGGTTCGAACAGAGAAGGTATCGGCGACCTGCTCATGCGCCTCGGCCGGCTCCTCAGCTGTGCCGCCGCGCCGTGGGCGTCGTTTGGCCGTCCCGGTACGTGGACCGTAGCCGACCAGGTTCGGGACTTGAGCCTCCTCGGCGTTCCCGTTCGTCGCCGGCGGTATTGTGTCGCCAACGCCGTCGTCGATCGAGATGATCGGAGCACCGACGTCAACGGTGTCGCCCTCCTTCACCAAAAGCTCCGTCACGGTGCCGGCGTACGGGCTCGGAAGCTCGACGAGCGACTTACTGGTCTCGACCTCGAGGAGGATGTCGTTG
>DATLQP010000256.1:0-4551 GCA_035535155.1 Propionibacteriaceae bacterium | reverse complement strand
CGTCTCCGGCGGCCCGATCAGCTTCGAAAGTCGATCATGATGCGCCTCGTAGCCGAACCTGGCCCGAACCGCGCTATCCGCGCGCGCCGCGATCTGCTCATACGCCGAGCGGTCGCCGTACAGCCGACGCACGACAGCCGGTACCTCGGCGGGTTCGGCGTAGATCGCTGCGTCACCGAACAGCGGACGAAAATGAGGCGGCAAGATTGCCGGGAGGCCGCTGGCCATCGCCTCCAGGATGTTACGCCCGAACGCCTCCACCCAGGCCGGGTGATGGTAGTAGGCAAAGAAATCCAACTGCGCGAGGAACTCACCTGGATCCATGTCTCCGAACGGGATCACTTGCCATGAGTGCGGCAGGTAACCCAACACATCAGCGACCGGATCGGCACCGCCCAGGATCTTGACAACCGCTGACCCGTCGAACGGGTAGACCGCCTCGATCACCTTCGAATCAGTGGGCCACTTCTGCGGCGACGGTCGACTATGCCGGCCGATCACCGGCCGATCCGACTGCCACGCGGGCCGGTCGACGTGCCACGCGTCGACATCGATGATGTTCACCCAGTCCTGTTCTGACAATCCACTGGGAACCTCCGACGCGACTGCCTTGCGTACCAGCGGCCCAATCGGCGCCCACACCGGAGCAACACCAAACCGCTGCCGGGCGATTCGATCGACCATGACAGGGCGATAGTGCCGATGCCCGTCGATGTCGATCGACGGGGCGTTCGCCACCAGCACTACGTGCTCGGTCTTAATGGGGGGAAGCTGGTCGGGCGCGGCCTGCAGCACAGCCGGATGGCGTACGACCACAACCTTCGCTTGGATCGGACGGTCGCCCAGGAAGAGTCTGGCCCTGCCGGAACGCACGTGCTCGCGGATCCGTGGATTCACCGGCCTGACCCTGGACAGCAGCGGGCCGTTCAGGTGAACCAGACCGGTCGACCAGCCGGCTTGAACCTGGGCGGTGATCTCCTCCGCCATGCTGTGCGAGGTCCCACCGGGAAATCGCAGATCCGAGACCATCAGCACGTCGACCTGCCGGCGCGCCGACGGTGTGGGGGTCCTCACCGGCTCCATGAGCACCAGAGCGTAACCCGATGCGAGGGGGCGCGCAGTACGCGCGCCAGAGCAGCAACCTAAAGGACACCGTTCGTTCACCTAGAGGTGAAAGCGTCCGGCCATGGAACTTGGGGGACGAGTGCTTGGTCCAGCGAGGACCAACTTCAACGACTATGTAGGGACAGTCGCGGCCGATGACGCCGAAGCCGTTCTGGACCGTCCCAGCCTCTATGAGCTGGCACGAATTGATCGGGATCGCTACACGATCTTGGCGCTCGATCTGAAAGTCGACGACGCTGTGACGGCCACCATTTACGCCGTCGACCGGATTGAGCATGGGATCTCGTTGCAGGCCGACATCATTGAGCTCGGCCAGGGCGGCCGTGAGATTCCCGTCGTGCAATTTGATCTTGCTCAGCCGGGTGTTGAGGAGTTCATCAGGCACGCTTTCACCCGGATCTCCGTCCGGCTGGTCACGCAGACCGTACGTGACCAGGTCCTTCTCGTCACCGAGTCGCGGGCCCCTGCCTGATCTTGGTGCGTAGCCAACCGAGGGCCGCTGCGTGAGTTGACGTTCGCTTTCGAGCGCGCCCCAAAAGGAAAGTTCCATGATCGGTGACACGTTCACATCTCCCCTGCCCAATAGGACCGCCATGCTGGTTGCGGCGTTCGACTCGCAGCTGAAGTGGGCCGGGGTTCGATGCCGTGCAACTCAGCGACACGGTGCCCCCGATAACGATCACTGGCTGGGTCGGCGTGATCATTGAAAAGATCACCGCAGGCTATCTGGAGCGCTACGCGACCGACATCGTGGCAGTGAACTCACGCAGTGACCTCGCGACCTTTGATGTGGCGGCTCGCAGCTTGCAGTTGCCGACCGACAATCTCCTGCTCTGCGGTTTGCCGCTGCTGTCCGGTGAGCACCGCGAGGCGCCCGTCGACGCACCGATCAAGACCGTGATGTTCGCGGACCAGCCGACGGTGCCGCAGACCCGAGGCGACCGGCTCTACGCCTACCAGCGACTCATGGCGTACGCGCAGGCCCATCCAGACCGCCAGGTCGTGCTCAAGCCGCGGCACCGCATCGGCGAGGACACCTTCCACCGGATGAGGTTCCATCCCGAGGTGTTGCTGAGTGGAGTGCGGAAGCCGGCCAACTTCTCGATCGACTACACACCCATCTCCGAGCGGCTCACCAACCTCGACCTGATGATGACGATTTCGTCGACAGCGGCGCTGGAGGCGGTGGGAGCGGGCGTGCGTACGGCTTTCGTCGCCGATCTAGACGTGCGCGAGCAGTTGGGCAATCACATCTTCCTGGGCTCCGGTCTGCTGCGGACCTTTGACCAGTTGGAGCGGGACGACGTCGGCGTGCCAGCGCCGCCTTGGATCGATGACTATTTCTTCGATACCCAGGGCGTCACGCCCGTGGAGCAGATAGTCGAACGGGCGCTGGACCTTATGTCGCGGGCTGATCGAGGTCAGCCGCAAGCGTGGCGTACGGCCCTGTTCGCATCCCAACACGAGCTGATCACCTACCGTGAGCAAGCTGCCAGAAGCGATTCCCTCACGAGTGATCGCACCGCGTTACACCGGGGGATTGCCCGATGGATCTTGCCCTATGGAGTTCAGCTTCAGCTGCGCCAGGCGAGGGCTCGGCGCAAGGCCGTACGCGAACAAGGCGCCGTGCATGCGCGACGGGCCGGGTCGGAACTCGACCCAGCCCGCCGGGCCTGACCTACTTCCTCAGCGCCTGACTACTCCTTCATGCCGGACTAGTTCTTCAGTGCCCGACGAATATCCGTCGCACGATGCAGCTCGTCGGCCATCAGGATGCCGTAGGTGAATCCGCTCTCGCCGGTCTTTCCGTTGGGCGACGAACTCAGCGATGCAAGGAATTTTGCGGAGACCACGGCATCTTGATGCTCGCCTAGCAGGGTCTGCAGGTCCTCCGCATCCTTCGCGACGCTCTTCATCTTGCTGTCGGCCGGCTCGACGAGCTCGGCGGCATAGCGCAGCCGCTTGGTCGCCCTGCGTGCCCGATGAAGTTCCTCGATGTCGCCATTGGCGTTCCGCAGTCGCTTGTTCGCCTTCTGCTTGGCCTTCTTCACATACCCTGTCGCCGTCTTGCTTTTACTACCGGCCGCGTCGCTAAGCGGTGGGGAGCTCTTCCATGTGCGCAGCAACATCAGCAGGTGTTGGTAGCGCTGACTACGCATTCCGCGGCTCAGCCTCTGGGTGGCGTCGTCTCGCTCCGAGGCGAGAGCCTTGGTGATCTCCGCCTCGACCGGTCCGCGTATCTGCTCCGGCGGTAGGTCGCCAAGGTGCCGAGTCAGCCGAGCGCTGAGAACGTCGCGGTCGCGTACCTGGCCCAATAACTCGGCGTACCATGCCACTTCGGCGTTCAGCTCTTGAGCCTGCTCCTCACCAAACACATCCCCGAAAATTCGCAACGTGCTCCGCAGCCGACGCGCGGCCACCCGAGTCTTGTGTACGACTGGCGCACCGGTTCGCAATCCCACGTCGTTGCACGCGAGCACATCGCATTGGGTGGCGAGGTAGCTGGCCACCAGCTCGCCAACCGTGCCGGACGTGATCTTGCCTGATTCTGCCGATCCCTGCCCGTCGCGTGTCGGGACCGGGCCGAGGGCACGGTCAAGCTTCGTCCGGATGGTACTGGGCGTCGCACCCGCAGCGGTGAGCAGCTTCCGTGCTCTCCGCGCGTCCTTTTGCTTCCCTGCGGGACCTAGCTCGACTTCCACCTCACGCCACGAGTGCAGCATGGACTTCCCATCGGGCAGGCCCGACTCCACCTGGTCGTCGGCGATCTCCAACACAAGTTCTTCAGCAGCATCGAGGATCCGGTACGCGGTTCGAGTCGTCATCACTGTTGCGACCGGATCGAGGCTTTCGCCGGCTTGCAAACCGGTCACGCCTTCCGCAAGTGTGGTCGGGAGCTTCTTCGCGCGGGAGCCGCTCTGCAGTTCAGTTCGAGCCGTGCCATGGGGAACCTTTAGCTGCCAACCTGTCTCCGAGCCCCCAACCCGGCGCCGTAACGTCACCCCGAACACGCGCAACCCAGCACCTGCTGTGTCGAAATACGTGTTCTCGAGCCTGTACACGTACTGATCGAGGCGGCCGCCATCCGGTACCAGAACGGCGACCTGGGGCAGCCGCCAATCAGCGTCGACTTCGAACTTGTCCTCCTGCTCCTCAACAACCTGCACGCGGAATAACTCCTCACTTGTGGTGGTCCCAGCTGGGCAACGTCCTCGATGAACTCCAACTGTCAAGAATGCCACGCGAAGGCTAACGACTCTCCGCCGTAAGATGACGAATGACAGCCGTGTGATTTCTCCACATTGGGGATAACTTCTGTGGATATCTACGGCTGGACGATTTCCGGGCTCTCCCAATACCAGGTCGTGACCAGCCTTTTACGCGCGAGCCGGGCGCCAATAACCATGATCAAGCCCGCGAGCAGCG
>DATLQP010000255.1:0-12404 GCA_035535155.1 Propionibacteriaceae bacterium | reverse complement strand
GAAGTTGATCATGCGAATGCACACTGCACTGCAGCCGTTTTGTGGGCTCTGGCTGGCTGCCGCTGCGAGTCAGGCCGACCGCGCGCAAGCGCTCAGCGCATTGGGCGCGGAAGTCAAGACCGCCCGCTCCTGGGGCGCCCCCGTCGGTGCCTGGCCAGGCTGCAGCAGTTGATCACCGCACCAGCTGAATCACGACGTCGTACGCCAGCTTGATGATCAAGCCGGTAAGGACGATCAAAAAGACCTTGCGCACGAATGAGTTACCCCTGCTGATGGCGGTCCGGGCTCCGAGGTAACCACCGATCAGATTGGCGGCACCCATCATCAGCCCGAGCGCCCAGAGCACGGAGCCGTTCACTGCGAAGACCACGATGGCCGCCAGGTTGGTGACCAAGTTGGCGATCTTGGCCGTCGCGCTCGCCTCAAGAAATCCGTAGCCGAGTACGGCAACGAGCAAGATCACGAAAAAGGACCCGGTACCAGGCCCCAGAAACCCGTCGTACGCGCCAACGGCAAGGCCGATCACAGCCGTCCAGCCATAATGCCGGCGCCCCGCGTGCTTACGTTGGGAGACCATGCCCAGCTGCGGACGGCGCCAGATGTAGATGCCCACTCCGATCAATGCCGCCAATACGATCGGGGTGAAAGCCTCCTTGGGCAGCAGTTTCGCAAGTGAAGCACCAAGAGCCGATCCGACCGCCGAGGCGATGACCAATGGCAGTACGGTCAACCAGTCGAGCGGAATCCGCAGCGCGTACGTCAGCGAACTCGTTGCCGTGCCGCAGAACGACGAGATCTTGTTCGTGCCCAAGATCACCGCCGGCGCCGTGTTGCTGGGCAGTCCGATCAGCAGGGCCGGCAACTGGATCAGCCCGCCGCCTCCGACCACCGCATCAACCCAGCCAGCGACGAAGGCGGCGACGATCAGCGCCGCAAGGGTCAGCGTGGAGAGGTTGAGGGCACCAAAAGCCTCAGCTGGCATGCACGGCCGCGAGGATTTCGGTGAGTGCATCCTCGACCGCGACCTCGACGTGCTCCCCGCTCTGTCGATCGCGGACCTCGACAACGCCCCGGCTAAGGCCTCGGCCGATCACCACGATCGTGGGCATGCCGAGAATCTCCGAGTCAGCGAATTTGACGCCTGGGCTGACCGAACGGTCATCGAGCAGCACCGAGACGCCTGCTTCGTCGAGCTGCACGGATAGGTCGGCGGCCGTCGTGGTCACGAGGTCGTCCTTGCCGGCTGCCAGGACATGCACGTCAAATGGTGCCAACTCGGGCGGCCAGCGAAGTCCCTTCTCGTCGCAGGTCCCTTCGACCACGGCCGCGACAGCCCGGGAGATGCCTACTCCGTAGGAGCCCATGGTCACGGTGACGAGCTTTCCGTTTTGATCAAGCACCTTGAGTCCGAGTGGGTCTGAGTACTTGCGACCGAGCTGGAAGATGTGTCCCATCTCGATGCCGCGAGCCAATGTAAGTGGTCCGGACCCGTCCGGTGCGGCATCACCTTCGCGAATCTCTGCCGCCTCGATGATGCCGTCGGCTGTGAAGTCCCGGCCGCAGGTGAGATCGAAGAGATGTCGGCCCGGCTCGTTCGCTCCCGTCAACCAGCGCGTGCCCGTGACGACCCGAGGATCGACCAGATACCTGATCTGGGTCATCGATTCCTCACCAAGCACGGCAACCAGCTGGGCAGCACCGGTCAGCCGAACGGGTCCGATGTAACCCCTCACCAGCTCCGGATGTGTGACGAAATCCTCATCGCTGAACGGCTCCGGCACAGCGGGCTCGAGTTGCGCCGCGAGGCGCTTCATGTCCACCTCTCGATCACCCGGTACGCCGATGATCAATGGATGACGAGTCCCGTCCACCTCAGTGATCATGACTATGACGTTCTTCAACGTGTCGCTGGCATTCCAGGGTCGGTCGGTGCGCGGGAAGCGTGCGTTGGCCAGGTCGACGAGTGTCCCGATCGTCGGGGTATCCGGGGTGTCCTCGACATGCGCTGCGGGTGCGTCGTCGTATGTCAACGGCTGCGGCGGTGTGGTCCGCACGGCCTCCACATTTGCCGCGTAACCGCCGGGTGAACGTACGAAGGTGTCCTCGCCGTTCTCGGCAACAGCCAAGAACTCCTCACTGGCAGAGCCGCCCATCGCGCCCGACATCGCGTGCACGATGACGTACTCGAAGCCGAGTCGGTTGAAGATCTTGATGTACGCGTCGCGATGGGCCGCATACGACTTCGCGAGGCCCTCATCGTCGATGTCGAAGGAGTAGGAGTCCTTCATCACGAACTCGCGGCCACGCAGCAGGCCGGCGCGGGGCCGTGCCTCGTCGCGGTACTTCGTCTGGATCTGATAGAGCGACAGCGGCAGGTCCTTGTAGGAGGAGTACAGGTCCTTCACCAGAAGTGTGAACATCTCCTCGTGCGTCGGACCTAGGAGGTACTCGGCACCCTTGCGATCGTGGAGTCTGAAAATGCCCTCGCCGTATTCGGTCCAGCGCCCGCTGGCCTCGTACGGCTCCTTGGGGAGCAGCGCTGGAAAATGCAACTCCTGAGCACCGATCGCGTCCATCTCCTCGCGGACGATCTGCTCCACCTTGCGCAGCACGCGGTAGCCCAACGGCAGCCAGGTGTATATCCCGGGTGCGGCCCGGCGGATGTATCCGGCACGCACCAGCCAGCGATGGCTGGGGACCTCAGCATCGGCCGGATCCTCGCGCAGCGTGCGGACAAATAGCTCCGACATTCGGGTGATCACCCGAGCACTGTAGTAGCAGTCAGCCCCGCGTTAGCCCGGGCGGGTGCTTGCGCGTGACGGTTGCGGTCGTGCGCTGCTGCGCATCCAGCAGCCGGCTCCGGAAAGATCCTTTGGCGGTCTTCAGTTTCGCGGACACCTGATATAGCCGGGCCGGCCGGCCAGGCCGATACGCGGTAACCAGCGTCGGAAGGTATTCAGCCTTGCTGACGGTGAATCGGCCATTCCCGACCCGAGTGAAGGTGAACCGCCCGGTCGCTCCTTCGTAGGTGCGCGCGGCCTTCTGCTGAGCCACCGTGTTACCGACGCCGTAGAGCACCCACTTCTTGTTCACCATCGTCCACGGTTGCACGACATGCGGATGGTGCATGTAAACGAGATCAACATCAGCAGAAGCTGTGAGCGCCTTGGCGAGTGCAACTTGCTGCACGTTCTCACTCGTGGAGTATTCGGTTCCGATATGGACTGCGGCGAGCACGATGTCTGCTCCTGCGGCCCGGACGCGATGGGCCTGGCGCAACAGCTCCTTGGTGCTGAGCCGGTGTACGGCCCAGGGCTTGCCTTTCGGCATCGGCAATCCGTTCAGACTGAACGTCGCCGCGATGATCCCGATCTTGACACCTTGCCGGGTTGTGAAGATCGTTGACCGTTCGGACTCGGCCTTGGTTCGTGCGGTCCCGGCATGAGCGATCTTGGCCCGATCAAGATCATCGAGGGTGCGCCGTACGCCGGCGAAGCCCTGGTCAACGGAGTGGTTGGAGGCCGTCGTGCAGACGTCGTAGCCGGTCGCTGAAATGGCCTTCACGACCTGCGGCGGCGCGGCAAAGATCGGGTAGTTGCGGTACGGCCCGCCGGGCGGCGCGAGCGGCACCTCCTCGTGGCAGATCGCCAGGTCAGCCGACGCGACGACCCTCTTCATACCGGCGAGGAGTGGTGCGAAGTCGTAGCCACCACGTCCGCGGCGCTGCGCGTCCTCTTTGGCGCCGAACCACAGCGTGTTATGCCACAGCAGATCCCCGTTCATCACCACCGTGACACTGGTTCGTTTTGACTCGACAGGCAGCCGTTTCCTCGCCTGAGGGGATGAGCTGGGACTGGCAGCTGGCGTGCTCAGCGTTGCGACCGGGCTGGGAGTCGGAGCCGTCGCGGGCGTACGGTTGGCCGGCGGTTGAGCGTTCGCGCAACCCGACAAGATGATCAACAGAGTGACGGAGCCTGCTGCCAGCCGAGCCCGCGCGCTGCTCAAAAGTGAACCGTCGCGAATTCGCCCACTTCGGTGAACCCCACCCGTGCGTACGTCGCCCGCGCGGGCAGGTTGTAGTCGTTGACGTACAACGACACAGTCGGGACGACCGTACGCGCCAACTGGACGACGGCGGCCATCGCAGGTGCTGCTAGGCCCTGGCCTCGCAGTTCAGGCTCCAACCAGACGCCCTGCACCTGGCAGACCAATCCCGAGACCGAGCCGAGATCGGCCTTGAAAAGCACCCGATTGCCATCGAAGATGCCGAATGCTCGACCGGAGGAGATCAACTGTCGGACGTAGAAGCGGTATCCCGCCGGGTTGCCCTGGACAGGTGAGACGCCGATTTCTTCGGTGTACATCTTCACCGCCGCCTCGGTGTAGGCGTCCCATTGATCAAGAGTCACCCGACGTACCCGCCGGTCGACGGGGATGGCCGGCGGCGAACTGATCGCCATCACTGGCTGGTGGGGCCGTACATCACGAACCTCACTCCAGGCGCCACCCCAACGCTCGGAAAGCCTGCTCCACAGGTCCAGCGCAATCTGCGACGGGCCGATGATCGAGGCACACATCCGGTCTGGACCAGCGAACTCGGTCCATGCGTCGAGTGCATGTTCGTCGGCATTGACCGGCACCAGGTTGGAACCCGCATGACACAGTGCCCGGAGCAGTCCGCCGCGCTCGAATCCCCAGACCGGACAGCCCAGACTTGCCTGTTCGAGCCCTGCCGCACGTATCCGCGAAGCGACGAAGACATTTTCGATCGGGTAAGCAGAGAGGAGCCGAATTGCCGCTGGCAGGTCGCTCCGATTCAGCACGCGCACCGAGCCCTCGCGGGCCCATCGGGACGCAATCGTGCCGGCGACCTTACGCATAGTCAGTGCACGCTGACCACAGGCACGCCGTCTCCGGCGGACATCGATTCACCGACGTCTTCCGCGAGCCGCATCGCCTCCTCGATGAGGGTCTCGACGATATCGGCCTCCTTCACCGTCTTGATCACCTCGCCGCGAACGAAGATCTGGCCCTTGCCATTGCCGGAGGCGACTCCAAGATCGGCTTCCCGCGCTTCGCCCGGTCCGTTGACCACACAACCCATCACGGCAACCCGAAGCGGAACCTCCAGGCCCTCCAATCCAGCAGTTACCTCGTCGGCGAGCTTGTAAACGTCCACCTGGGCACGGCCGCAGGACGGACAAGAGACGATCTCCAAGTGCCGCGGCCGGAGGTTCAGCGACTCCAAGATCTTGATGCCGACCTTGACTTCTTCGACAGGCGGTGCAGACAACGACACCCGGATGGTGTCGCCGATTCCCTTCGAGAGCAGCGCACCGAAAGCGACAGCGGACTTGATCGTGCCCTGGAAGGCCGGGCCGGCTTCGGTGACCCCAAGGTGCAGCGGGTAGTCGCAAGCCGCGGCCAGCAGCTCGTACGCACGCACCATCACGACAGGATCATGGTGCTTGACGGAAATCTTGAAGTCTCCGAAACCATGCTCCTCGAAGAGACTGGCCTCCCACAGAGCGGACTCGACCAGTGCTTCAGGAGTGGCTTTGCCGTATTTGGCCAGCAGACGCTTATCGAGCGACCCGGCATTGACGCCGATTCGGATCGAGCACTCGGCGTCAGCAGCAGCCTGGGCGATCTCCTTCACTTGATCATCAAAGGCGCGGATATTGCCGGGATTGACGCGTACCGCAGCGCATCCGGCATCGATCGCTGCGAAGACGTACCTGGGCTGGAAGTGAATGTCGGCGATCACGGGGATCTGGGATTTCTTGGCGATGATCGACAGGGCGTCGGCGTCGTCTTGGCTCGGCACGGCGACGCGAACGATGTCGCAACCGGTCGCCGTCAGCTCGGCGATCTGCTGCAGCGTGGCGTTGATATCTGCGGTCAGCGTTGTGGTCATCGATTGCACGCTGATCGGCGCATCACCGCCGACGGCAACTTTGCCGACCTTGATCTGCCGGCTCTTGCGGCGCGGTGCGAGGGTGGGTGGCGGAAGGGTAGGCAGACCCAGGTCGATGCTCATAAGGCCTTTCATCGCGAAATGTGGCGAGACCGTTCTGGCCTAGCTCGCCAGCAATCCAGCCTAACGTGCGTTCAGAGAGGTAGCAGACCGCACGCGATGGCCAAAACGGCGGATGTTTCTCCGGACCACGGCCATCTTGAAGCCGCGACGGCCTCGGCTCGCGAGGGTGGGTTCGTGGCGCGCCCGCAGGCGGCGTCCATGGCGGAGGTACCAGAACAGCATCAGGCCAGTTGCGCCGAGATGGAAGCCGTGCAACGCCCAGACCGGTCCTAGCGGCAGGCTGAGGACGTATGCCGCGTAGATCACATTGCCGATGTTGGCAAGCACGATGTTGCCCAAGCTGTATGAGGCGAGGTCCTTGGTACGTCCCGCCTTCACCAGCATCGGCAGGGTGCTGGCGACAAAGATCGCTGTTGACACCGATCCGGCCAGCAGCGGCAGACTCGTGCTCACGAAACACCCTCCTCCCTGCTGGCTTATCAGCTGCTAATTCACTATACTAAGAGTCAATTGACTAAGTCAACGGTATACCCGAAGCATTCATGTGAGCATGTTGGATGGTGTTTATGACCGAAGGGACCCGGACCTATTCCTCGACGCTGCGGGCCGATCAGGCCCGGCAGACGAGGAAGCGGATCGTCGACGCAGCCGCCGATCTCTTTGTCGAGCATGGCTACACAGGCACCACCATCGACGCAATCGCAGCCGCCGCGGATGTGAGCCGGAAGACGGTCTTCGACTCAGTAGGCGGCAAGGCCCGACTTATGAAGCTGGTGTACGACTTCGCCATCGTCGGCGACGACGAGCCGGTGCCGCTGTCAGATCGGCCGGAGATCAAGGCGATGCTCGCGGAGCCCGATCATGCGGAACAGCTCGCACTGTACGCACGTCTCGTCGTTGGCATCGACCGCCGTGCCTCAGCGGCCTGGCGTGCCCTTGAGGGCGCTGCGACCAGCGACCCCGAGGCGGCGAAACTGTACGTCGCGATGGTCGAGATGCGACGACAAGCCATGCACGAGGCGGCACAGATGTTCGCTGACACTGGTGCGCTGCGGCCTGACATCGACGTAGACATCGCCGCCGACCTGATGTGGTTTTACAACGATCCGTCGCTGTACGACAAACTGGTCCGGCAACGCGGGTGGTCCATCAGCCGATTCGAGTCGTGGCTGACCGAGGCCCTTCAGGTGCAGCTGCTCGGATCGGCTCCGGCGAAGGCAGCACAGTAACCACCTCGTAGCATCGCCTCGTGCTCGCTGTGGTTTTGTCCCAACCCGGACCTCCGGAGAACCTCGTCCTCCAGGAGTTGCCGCTGCCGACCGAACAGGAGGGTTGGGCACGGATCCGTGTCGAGGCCTTCGGGCTCAATCGCTCCGAACTGATGACGCGGCTCGGCTTGTCCGGAGACGCAGTCACCCTTCCTCGGGTCCTCGGCATCGAGTGTGCAGGCGTGGTCGACGCGGCCCCCGCCGGTAGTGGGCTGAAGACAGGCCAACAGGTCGTGGCGATGATGGGCGAGATGGGCCGGACCTACGACGGGAGCTATGCCGAATACACCTCTGTTCCGCTGACCCAACTCATACCCATGAGCACCGAGTTGCCGTGGGAGGTTGTCGGCGCCCTGCCGGAAATGATTCAGACAGCCAACGGTTCGCTGACGATCGGGCTCGATCTGCAGCCCGACCAGACTCTCCTGATCCGTGGTGGCACCTCCTCCGTCGGACTTGCCGCGGCCGCGCTCGCCAAGCAGCTGGGTGCCACGGTGTTGGCGACCACCCGGCGGCCTGACCGATTCGAGATGCTGGAACGGCGAGGGATCGATCATCCGATCCTGGATAGTGGCGACATCGCCCCTGCAGTGCGGAAACTCTTTCCGGGTGGTGTCGATGCCGCTCTGGAGCTCGTCGGCACCCCGACCCTGCCCGATACGCTCCGCTGCGTCCGAGTCCACGGGACCGTCTGCTTCACGGGCCTGCTCTCCAACCAGTGGACGGTCAAGGACTTCTACCCGATTGATTACATCCCAGCTGGAGTGCGCCTAACCGCGTACGAAGGAAAAGCGTCGGATCTGCCTCGCGAAGCCTTGCAGCGGGTGCTCGAAGCGGTCGCCGATGGCAGTCTGCCGATTGCCGTGCACCACGTCTATGACGGACTCGAGCAGGTTCGGCAAGCCCATGAAGACATGGAGAACAACACGGCCGCCGGCAAGCTGGTCGTCCGAGTTCGGCACTGACTCAGAAGAGCTGGATGGGATCGATGATGTCGGCCAAGATCAATACGATGCCCGAAATCAGGATCAGCCCTCCGACGACGTACGCCACCGGCAGCAGCCTCGCGGTGTCCACGGGCCCGGGGTCGGGCCGTCCGAAAAGGCGAGCGATCGCCCGTCGGACAGCTTCATAGAACGCTGCTGCTACGTGCCCGCCGTCCAATGGCAGCAGCGGTACGAAGTTGAAAAGGGCGACGAACAGGTTGACCGCGCCGAGCACGGTGAACAGACTCGCCACCTTCGCGGCTGGGTCAATCTGGTTTGTCGAGGCGATCTCCCCTGCCGCTCGGCTCGCACCCACGATCGACATCGGCCCGTAGACATCTCTGGGCTTGCCCGTCACCAGGTTGTACCCGGTGTAGAAGACCTTCACCGGGAAGTAGGCGAGAGCCACAGCAGTCTGCTTGGTCATCTGCCACATATCGCCGATGACGGCAACCGGCCCACCGCGCTCCCGGACGATCTCGGGTTCAACACCAAAAAACCCGGCGGCGACGCGCCTCGATGGGTCGTACCTGTCCGGTACGCCGGTGATGACCGTACTGACCGGCTTCAGGTCGATGCGCTGACCGCCCCTCTCGACACTCACCAGCGCCGGGTGGTCCAGGTTCGACCGGATCAGACGAGAGACGTCGTCCCAGGAAGTGACCGGGGTTCCGTTGAACGCCACGATCTTGTCGCCCGGCTGGATGCCCGACTGCGCGGCTGGTGTCGCCGGTTTCCCAACACAACTCTGGTCGGCTGCATTCGCGACGACAATGCATTCCTGAACCTTGCTTATCGTCAACTGGGAGCGATAGGCGCCGTAGCTGAGCGACACACCAAGCAAGATCAAGAAGGCCAGCACGATGTTCATCGTCGGACCGCTGGCCATAATGATCAACTTCTGCCAGAACGGCTTCTCGTAGAAGAGTCGTCCCTCGTCCTCGGGACCGATCGCCGACCACTCCGCAGCTCTGGCATTGTCGGCAAGCGCGCGAAACGGCCCCGTGCTGTAGGTCCGAACCTGACCAGGAAGCTCCTTTGAGGGCGGAAACATGCCGACGAGCCGGACGTAGCCGCCTACCGGAATCGCCTTGACGCCGTACTCAGTTTCACCTCGACGCCGCGACCACAGCTTGCGACCGAACCCGATGAAGTACTCGGTCGTCTTGACGTCGAACAGCTTGCCCGGAACGAGATGACCTATTTCATGTAACGCAATCGAGGCCATAACCAGCCCGAAGAAGACAACGGCACCAGCAATGTAGATCACGAGGTCCATCTAGCGCGCGTGCTCCGTTGCGTGAGTGAGGTCGGTGGCCCGGGCTCGCGCCCAGGCATCGGCCGCAAGCACCACCTCAAGTGTGAGCTGATCGCTCGCGACCAGCATCGAGCCTACGTCGGGATCCGAAGCGGCATGCTCCTGGAGCACCAGAGCGACCACCTCAATGATCCGGTTGAAACCGATTCGGCGATCGTGGAAGGCGTCCACACAAACCTCGTTCGCAGCGTTGTATACCGCAGGAGCCGTCCCTCCCAATCGCCCTGCCTCTCGGGCGACCTCGACCGCCGGAAATGCGGCATTGTCCAGCGGCTCGAAGGTCCAGCTGGAAGCGGTGCTCCAATCGCATGGCCGCGCTACCTGTTGCAGCCGATCAGGCCAGCTCAGACCCAGGGCTATCGGCAGCTTCATGTCCGGCGGCGAGCACTGCGCGAGCGTCGAGCCGTCGACGAACTGCACCATCGAATGCACGATCGACTGCGGATGCACCACAACATCAATTCGGCCCAGCTCGACGCCGTACAGCAAATGCGCCTCGAGCAGTTCCAAACCCTTGTTCACCAGCGTCGCAGAGTTGGTCGTGACCACCCGGCCCATGTTCCAGGTCGGGTGTGCCAGAGCCTGATCCGGAGTGACGTTGCTCATCTGCTCGCGGGTGAGTCCCCGGAAGGGACCGCCGCTTGCGGTGAGAATGAGCCGATCGACCTCCGCCGCGGCGCCGCCGCGCAGACACTGGGCCAGCGCCGAGTGTTCGGAGTCGACGGCCACAATCTGACCCGGACGTGCGGCTTGGGTAACCAAGGCGCCCCCGACCACCAAAGACTCTTTGTTGGCAAGGGCGAGGATTCGCCCAGCTTGCAGCGCGGCCAACGTCGCCGCGAGCCCGGTGGAGCCTGTGATCCCATTAAGGACGACGTCGCATGGCGCCGCGGCCAACTCGGCGGCCGCATCCGGGCCAACAAGGATGCGCGGCAGCTTGAACTTTCCCTCCGCCCACCCACGTCGGCTAGCTTCGGCGTACAGAGCGAGCTGGAGGTCCTGCACGGTTGTCGCCCGGCTGACCGCAACAGTCTGCGCCCCGGTGCCCAGCGCCTGCCGCGCCAGCAGCTCAATCTGCTGGCCTCCGGCGGCCAGGCCCACGACCTGGAACTGATCACGGTGCTCGGCAACGACCTCCAGGGCCTGGGTACCGATCGAACCGGTACTTCCCAAGATGACCACGTCACGCACGGAGCCAAGTGTGGCAGGTCGAACGCGTCGACTCAGCTGGCTGCCTTCCACCAGTTCAGCACGTGCAGCGCTCGCACGGTATTCCACCTGCTCGGACCCGGTGCCTCCATCTGGAACCACGTACGGCCCGCGTATCCGGCGTATGTCGGCCAACGGCCGTCGGCTCGACGCGCGTGCAGCACGACGTCGACGGCGTTGCCCAGCCGTTGGTCCTGCTCGGCCGCAGTGTCAACGAAGTACTCGAGCCCGCGCAGAACGTCGAAGTGCCACTGGGGCAGCTGGGGGAAGCGCGTGCTGCCACGAACTGCCACCTGGCCGGTGCGATGAGACTTGTACAGCTGGTGCCGCAGGAAGAACTCCCGCCCTCGTGCCTGTGCCTCTTCGGTGGCTGCCTCCCCGTGCGCTCGTTGATAGGCGGCTAGGGCCTTGAGCGCCTGGATGCTGGTGTGGAAAGAGCTGTGTTTGCTTGGGTCGCCGCCGGAGGCGCAGTTCCAGCCGCCGTCGTCGAGTTGTTGGCCGAGGAGATAGTCGACGACGTTCTCTAGACGCTCGGCGTCGTGCCCGTGAGCCGAGGTGAGCCGCACCAAGATCGAGACGATACAGGTCTCTGGGTCTCGCCACCGGCTCTGCCACTCCCAAAGGCGCTCGCACCCAGCCAGCGCTGCGGAATTTCGCGGCGGCAGTCCAAGCCAAAGTAGGTGTAGGAGTGTGTACGTCGTGGAGATCCACTTGGGTGTGTAATCTCCGCCGGCCCAGCGCCCGTCGGGATCCTGCAGCGAGATCAGCTTGGCGCCCCAGCCCTCGGTCGCGACCTTGGCTCGCTCAGCGCGTACCGTCGATTCAGAGCTGCCGAGGACATCTCTGTGCACTCGCCAGCGGATCGACGGGTCGCCCTCCAGCAACCACGCGACCCGGTCGTCATCTGCGGCTGTCATCCGAACATGATGTCTCCACTCATGCATCGGCAATCGCGGCGCCTGACAGAATCTGCGTTGTGAGAAGCCGGTCGACAGCGTCGTGACCCGACGTCTGATCGACATCGAGAGCCTGGCCGATTTCGATGCCCACATTGACAAAACCAGCCACCTGAACGGATGGTTCGTCCAGTCTGTTGATCTCACCGAACGAACCGCTGCACTGCGAACGGTCGATCCTCGCGGTGCGGTCTTCCTCGGTTGCCAGTTCGCCCCGAGGGTGGAACACGAGCTCCGCAGTTCTGGGGCACTGCTGTTTCCGCGACTTCCCGACCTGCCGTTCGACCCATATCGCGCCCATCTGTACGACGCAGCCGAGCTTTATGGCGCGGGTGATTACGCCGCAAGTCTGGACGCAGCCGTCTATGCCTGGTCGCACTCTCACCCTTCCGGGTTGCTGACCGCCGATCTCGGCATGACTCTTTCTGATCACGCGATTACCGACGCGCTCGATGATGCGACAACAGATCTGGATCGGCGCGCCATTGTCGGAATCATGGGCGGTCACGCCGTGCCGCGCGGTGATGAGACCTATCGCGCTGCGGCAGAGCTGGGAATGAGCCTGACCCTTGCAGGCCACACGGTGCTCACCGGCGGCGGTCCCGGTGCAATGGAGGCAGCAAATCT
>DATLQP010000254.1:0-18040 GCA_035535155.1 Propionibacteriaceae bacterium | reverse complement strand
TTCGAGGAATCGGACGCCGCCCAGATCGCCTCTGGGCAGCGGGTGTCGGTGCGCTTCGACGCCATTCCTGGCCTGACTGAAGACGGAACGGTGGTGGCACTGTCACCATCGGCAAGCGCGATCTCCGGGGTCATCAGCTATTACGTGACGGTACGTCTCGAACGCCGGAACTCGCGGCTGAGAGACGGCCAGACAGCACGCGTCGACGTAACCACTGCCGAGCGGGAGAACGTGCTGAGCGTTCCCAATGCTGCGGTGCGCCGGCAGGGCGACACGGATATCGTGGTCGTCGTAGAGCCGGACGGCCGACAGCGGATCGTGACGATTCGGGCCGGACTCGTCGGTGCAGACCGTACCGAGGTGTTGTCCGGGCTGTCCGAGGGGCAACGCGTGATCCTGAGCTCGAGCCGATGATCGAGAGGGAACCGTGACAGAAAATGCGGTGACCGAGTCAGCAAGTGAACCCGAGGCAGCGACTCCCGACTCGGCAACCGCGGCACCGGGGCGGCGACGACCCTTGAAGCGGGCGACCAAGATCAGGTTGCTGGTCATTCTCGGCCTCGCGGTCCTTGCAGCAATTGCGTTCCTCGTCTACTACATCTTCAACACGAGCAACTACGTCATGACCGACAATGCCCAGATCGACGGGAACCAGATCTCGATCAACGCACCGGCGACCGGCACCTTGATCGACTGGCGCGGGCAGCAGGGCACGTCGCTGCGCAAGAGCGCGCCGGTGGGGAGGATCGAGATCCAGGGTGGCTTTGTGCAGCCCCAGATGGTGATTCGGTCGCCCGCGGATGGAGTCGTCGCGGTCAACAACGGCGTCGAAGGATCCTTCGTCGCGACCGGCACCCAGCTGGCCATCGCTTACGACAACGCCGGCGTCTTCGTCACCGCCCGCGTCAAGGAAACCGACATCGACAAGGTGCAGGTCGGCCGTGCAGTCGACATCTCAGTCGACGCCTTCCCTGGCGAGGATCTGACCGGCCGGGTCGTGGAGGTCCAGACCGGCGCGGCTGGAGTCTTCTCGCTCTTCCCGCAATCCAACACGTCAGGCAACTTCCAGAAGGTGACCCAAGTGATCCCGGTCAAGATCACTATCGACGACCTGAAGAATCTGCCGCTGGTCCCAGGTATGAATGTCACGGTCAAGATCCATCGATAGCGGTCTGCCGAAGCGCGCCCTTCGACAGGCTCAGCGCGCAGGCTGAAGCATATGCTGGCGCTGTTGGGGCCCGTCCGGGCCGCGAGGTAGGTAGGTCAATGAGCACAGAGACCGCTCCTAGCACCACCGCTGTCCGCGAGGACGACGCGCACCGTGTCGCCGAGCAACAACCCCGCCGAGCTGCTCAGCCCGAGCCGCAGCCGAACCGGCCTAAAGCGGTCCCGGGGCCGTCCTCCACAGCCTGGCGCATCCCGCTCGCCGTGCTGATCGGCGGAATGTTCATGTCCATCCTCGACGTCAGCATCGTGAACGTCGCCATCGCGACGATCCAATCCGATTTCGGTGGTAGCACTGCCGACGTTGCGTGGATCACGACGGCTTACAGCCTCGTCCTCGGTGTCGTCGTGCCGGCAAGCGCCTGGTTGGGTGATCGGTTCGGACTCGATCGCGTCTACATGATCTCGCTGGGAGGCTTCGCCCTTGCCTCAGCGCTATGTGGGCTTGCGTGGAGCCTCAACAGCTTGATCGCTTTCCGGGTAATCCAGGCGATTCCAGGTGGGTTGCTACCCGTTGTGACACTGACGATGGTGTATCGGATCGTGCCGCGGCACAAGATCGGCACCGCAATGGGCATGTATGGCCTGGGCATCGTGTTCGCTCCCGCGATTGGCCCCACGCTCGGCGGTTACCTCGTTGAGTACGTGAGTTGGCGTCTCGTTTTCTACATCAACGTTCCTGTCGGGATACTGGGGCTGGTCGCCGCCGCGATGGCGCTGCCGAAGTTCACTCGAGCTCCGACGCGCCCGTTCGACGTCTGGGGTTTCATCACCGTGGCGACGGGGCTGGTCGCCTTGCTGTTGGCCTTTTCCGAGGGTCAGTCTTGGGGCTGGTTCAGCTATCGTGTGTTGATCTTGATGGTCGGCGGCCTACTGTTACTGGCTCTGTTCGTCACGATCGAGCTCGAGGTCGATCACCCGCTGCTGAATCTCAAGGTGTTCCACAGCGCCGCGTACACGACATCTCTGATCATCATGGGCGTGATGATGACCGGGATGTTCGCCACATTGTTCTACATACCTCTCTTCCTGCAGGCCGGACAGGGATATCAGGCGCTCGACACCGGGCTGCTCCTCCTGCCGCAGGCGCTGGTGATGGCTGTCCTGATGCCGATCAGCGGTCGCTTGTACGACAAGATCGGCCCCCGATGGTTGGTGGTGTCGGGACTGCTCGTGGCCGCGTTCGGCAGCTACGGGCTCGCCGGAATCAATCCCGACATGACGCGCGAAAAGGTCGTCCTGTGGATGTGCATCCGCGCCGCAGGGGTCGGCATGGCGATGATGTCGATCATGACGGGCGGCCTCGCCTCGCTCAACCCAGATATGACCAACACCGGGAGCGCGATCAATACCGTTGTACAGCGGGTCAGTGCGGCCCTCGGACTCGCGGCCTTGACAGCAATGGCGACCGCTCAGCAGGCACAGCTGGCGCAGGGCCGGGCGGACCTGCTGGAAGGTACGAGCGACCAGGCAGCGCACCTACACTTCCTCCAGCTCTTCGGGCTCTACCGGCGCACCCAAGTGGCAGTGCTGGCCGACTCGTACGCCAACGTGTTCCTGCTGACCGCCGGCTTCACCGCGCTCGCCGCGGTTGGGGCGTTGTTCCTGCGTTCCGGTCCTGCCCAGCACACGGGTGAGGGGCAGCCGGCGATGATGGCCGAGTGACGGGCTAGCGAACGCTCAGGGTCTCGAGAGCCTCGGCGGCTTGGCGGGCGACATCGGAATCGGCGTCGTTCGGCACCGAGCTCGCGGCCATGATCAACGACCCGTCATCCAGCCGCACCACGAGTGCCGTGACCGTGTCATAACGGCTCGGCAGGCGATCCACCCGATAATGCACCTGCGCCGAGAGCTGCATCCCCGGCTGGCCATCCACCGTTCGCTCGTGCCAGCTCAGCTCTTTCAACTGTGTGGCGTGCTGATCGAAGATCGCAGTGCTCAGCCGGTGCAGCGCGAGCTTGCCCTCGGTCTGGAGATCATCTTGGCCGCTCGATTCGGACACCCGGCCTAGCAGGACCCCCGACGACCAATCGTGCTGGCCATCGTAACGAGCGTGGATCGGTGCGCTCGCCCAGAACAGCAGATCGAGCACCCCGCGAATGGCCATGGGATCGGGCGAGAGCACATACGGGTCGCCGGGCATAGTGAGTGAGGCCGCTCCGATGGTGGCCGTCCTGGTCCGCTCGTCCAAGTAGCCGACCGGATCAGTGCCGACGCCTCCCGCGGTTGGCTGACCAGCAGTGCCACCTGCCAGCCGCTGCGCCGACGTATCCGACTGATCCCGCCAGATCACCAGGCCCAGGCCGATCGAGGCGCTGATAAACAGCGCAAAACCGAGGGAGAGGGCAGTGGCGACGCGCAGCGGTGAGGCGGCGCGCGGGGTCGCGTCCCGGACTACCGCTTCGGCCGGAACCGGGATGGGCGGCGGTGCGTGGGCGGAGTCGCTGGTTACTTCAGCCCAGCGGCTGCCGTCCCACCAGCGATAAAGTCCCGTGGCACCCGCTGGGTCGGGGTACCACCCAGGTCTCGGCGCGACGGTCACGCCTTCGAGCCTATGCGGGACTTGAGAAACACGGCCTAGCGCGAGCCCTTGCTGAGCTGATCTGTGGCATTGGATCGCGCGCCCGCCGTGCTGAGGAGGAGAGCGGAGGTGCTTTTCCTCTGCGAGCGACGAACGAAGTAGGCGGAACCATGGGCGCGATGCGCGAGCAGCTGTAGACCTTTTGTGCGGCGCGCCATACTGCACCCGTGATCTCCCGCGAGCTTGCCCAGCGGCTAGCGCCGCACGTGGCATGGAAGCCGGCCAACGGCGACCGGTTCTTCATACCGCGGCCGGAGATCGCCGATTCCGTGTTCACGGTCAGCGACATGGTCGTGGAACTCATCGTGGCGGGCGGCGAATCTCGCTTCCACTTCAATGGCACCGTTGAGTGGGCGCTCGACTCTGTGGAGTCCGACGGCGTGGTGTGGCTACCTCGCGAAGATCAGTTACGCGAGATGCTCGGCGAGTACTTTCTATCGCTGGATTCCTCGGCTGGCGGTTTTGTCGTCACGGTCAGTGGCCCCGGCAAGGCCTATCACACCTCAGCGGAGCTCGACGCGGCCGACGCGTACGCCCGAGCGGCCCTCTACGTGCTCGAGATGGAGCAGCCAAGCATGATCAGGTGAGCCAAGTTCAGGTGAATAGGGCCACGAGACACGCCGCGTAGGCACCGACCAGCATCGCTGGCGCGTACGGAAAGGGCTCGCGGCGGCCGCGCGCCAGCCTCACCAAGCCCACCAACCCACCAGCCACGGTGCCAAGCAGCAAGGCCAACCACAACAGCGCCCACGAGTCGGCGGCCGCGGCAGCACCGAGCAAGGGTGCGAACCGTACGTCCCCGAAGCCGAAGCCGCCGCGGGAGATCAGCCACACTAGGAGATACAGCCCGCCGGCAATCCCAGCCCCCGCTGCAGCTCGAAGTGCGACCGCGAGATTGCCGCCGAGAAAGGCCGCCAGCAAAGCGGCAATAGTCATCGCCAGCCAGGCAGCGCGGGTGAGTCGCAGCGGTAACCAGCTGGTGCGTGCGTCGATCGCGGCCAGCAACACTCCCACGATGGCCAACACAAACCAGGCCGGTTGTGCGTAACGAGGCAGGCTCAGCCAGCTGACTGCGGCGGCCGCCCCTGCGAGGACTCCGCAGGTGATCAAGAAAGGGGTGCGACCGAGGTCGCGGTAGAGCGGCTTGCCGTCTCCGTCGGCTGGTTCTGGGAGTCTCCGCAGCACTGGTCCTGCGAGCAACGCGGCAGCCACGGCGATTGTGAGTGCGACGGCAGCGGTGGCCAGGGCCTGGTCAATCACCTGGCGATCCTCATGACGCCGCCTCGAGACGCTCGTGTCTCATGCGGCATCCTCACCAGGCAACCAGGCCAGCCGGCGGCGACAGCGGGCGCTGTCCTCCGCCCGTGCGGCCGCGGTCAATCGAACCGTCAGCAGCAAGGTACAGGTCTCGGCACCGGCTGCCAGATCGACCAGCTCGGGAGCGGCGGCGCGTACCCGCTCGGCAATCAGCAGATTGTCCCAACCCGCACGATGCAGACGCCGCAGTTGCAGCCGTGCGGGAGCAGCAGGCACCGTGATCCGCCGTAGCGCCCGCACCTGCTGATCGGAAATCTGGATCAGCCGACGCGCTGAGTCAGGACTGATACGGCGCAGCGGCCGGCCGTCTCGGCCATGAAGCAGCCGGTCGGCCAATCGGGCCGAAATTCCAGCAACTGCAGCCACATCATCCACGCTCAGCGAGCCACTTGCCATCAGGTAGCGCAACTGCGCTCGAAAGGGACGTGCGTCCACCCATTTCTCGGCAAGTCCGTCCCCCTCGGCAAGCCCCGCCATGCCAACATTCCCTTCGTCGAAGCCTTCTATCTGTAGAAGGCTTCGCGAAGAGGCCGAATGTTAACGGAGGTCGGAAACTTGCAGGATTTTGGCGACAAGAGACCCTTCGACGGCAAGAATTGGTGCCTGCGATGCCGTCGAGTGGAGTCGCCCTGAGCGGAGTCAGCCTGAGCGGAGTCAGCGCTGGGCGCGGATGAACCCGGCCAGCTGGGCCGCTTCCTCGCTGTTGAACCAGACCTCGGCTACGGTGCGGCCGTAGCCGGTCGACTCTGGCATGTGGTACTTCATCGAGCGCTCATTGCCCTTGATCGTGAACCCCTCAGGCGGCTCATGTCCCACGTAGACACCCTCGCCCTGGTACCGCTCACTTCCGGCTTGGGGAGAAGCGGCGGCCTCGGTGACGGAGTCCGCCTCCTGATCCGCGACGGGTGACGCCTCCGCCATCGCCTCGGCCGAAACGGACTCGGCCATCCCGGGCTCAGGGGCGGCCTCGGTAGGAGCCTCCTCGTCTACTGAGTTGTCGAATAGCGCTTCCTCGATGGCCACGATGGTCTCAGCTGTAGCCTCGGGCTCGCCACCCTCAGCCGGCTGGTCCGGTACCGGTGCGCCGTCGGCTTCGAGATTGAGCAGGTGCGCAGACAGGCCACCTTGAGGATCATCGCCCGCGTCGGCCATTTCTCCATCGGCCGGAGCCCCATCAGCGGCCGGGGTCGCGGCGCCCTCGGCTGAGACGGCTGTTTCGGCTGACTTGGGCGGTACGTACGGCGTGGTCGGTCGGGCAGCCTGCCAATCGGCGTCCTTCCCGCCTAGGAAGCGGCGGATGACGAACACCGCCGCGCCAGCGATCGCCGCGACAACGGCGATCCGCACGAGCCAGCGACCTTTCTTCTTTTCCTTAGGCAGTTCCAGCTCGCCCTTCGCTGCTGCGACCGTGGCCTTGCCTCGCTTTGTCGCCTCGACGACAACCGGCGTTCCGGCGGCAGCACTCAAAACTTCGCTGAGCTTGGGCAATATCTCCTCCGACATCTTGCCGCGTGCGGCATCAACGGCCGGGCTGACCTTCTCGAGAGCCTCCTCGAGGACCGGGCCGAACTTCTCCAGAGCATCATGAGCCACGCGTGCGCCTTGTTGTCTGGCCGAGGTCGCGATCGGTGTGATCCGCTCGGCAGCTTGCTGAGCATATGGGGAAACCTTGCTCACCGCCTGCTGTGCGTACGGTGAGACCCGGTCGACGGCCTGGTTGGCCAAGGGGGCGATGCGATCCGCGGCGGAGTGAGCGAGCGGGGACAGTCGTTCGGCCGCCTCGTGGGTGATGGGGCCCACGCGTCCGGCGGCTGATTGGGCTAACGGTCCAAGTCGATCCGCTGCCGAATGAGCAAGCGGAGACACCTTGTCAGCAGTCGCGCCAATCCGATCGGCGGCGGCTTCAGCAAGCGGCCCGACCATGGTGGCGGCGGATTGCGCGAGCGGCCCTACTCGATCAGCTGCGGTGTGAACCAGCGGTCCAACACGATCAGCGGCCGAGTGGACAAAATCCTCGGCGGCTGGCGCAGCTTGCTTTCGGGCGGCCTCCGCGCGGCGGGAACTCTTAGACACGTTTCCTCCGTTATGAGAAACCCAACACTCCCGGATGGAGCATTTCCCACCGTATCGCCATCTTGTGTGGTCTGACAGGATGGCTGCCGGACCACGTCCAGCCGATCATCGTGACGATGATCATGACAGAAAGGTGCCCCCAAGTGGCACAGCACACGGCAACGCTGCACACCAACCACGGCGATATCAATCTGCTGCTCTTTGGTGATCAAGCTCCTAAGACAGTTGACAACTTTGTAGGCCTTGCCTCAGGCGCCAAGGAATACGCCGACCCCAGCAGCGGGGTGAAAACGACGGGCAACTTCTACGACGGGCTCACGTTTCATCGGGTGATCACCGGCTTCATGATTCAGGGAGGTTGCCCGCTTGGCACTGGCACCGGCGGTCCCGGTTACAAATTCGGGGATGAAATCCATCCTGATCTTGTCTTCAACAAGCCATACCTGCTTGCTATGGCCAACTCAGGGCCTGGCACGAACGGCTCGCAGTTCTTCATCACCGTCGGTCCGCAGCCCCATCTCAATCGCAAGCACACGATCTTCGGCGAGGTGGCCGACCAGCCCAGCCGCAATGTTGTCGACGAGATTGCCCAGGTACGGACCGGACGGGGCGATCGCCCGGCGAACCCGGTGATCATCAAGGCCGTAACGATCGATTCGGGTGACGTCGCCGAGTGACCCAGTCCCCGGGCGCTGGCCCGGACTTCTCGCCGCCGGGCTTCGCTCCGTGCTATCGCCATCCGGAGCGAATGACGGGCATCTCCTGCCAGCGCTGCCGTAAACCAATCTGCGGCGAATGTATGAATCCGGCGTCGGTCGGTTTTCAGTGCCCTTCGTGTGTTGCCTCGGGGCGAGCCAACGTACGCGCGCCGCGAACCGCGTTCGGCGCGATCTTGAAGCCCGGAGGGGGAACGGCGACCAAGGTCGTCATGGCGGTTCTCGCCCTGGAGTGGTTGCTTAGTTTGCTCAGCGGTCGGCTACTTGATCAACTGCTGGTGATGAGCAATGAGGCCGTGTACCTCGGTGAGTTTTGGCGGCTCTTCACCGCGGCGCTGACGTCAGGGACGATCCTGGGATTGCTCATGAACCTGCTCGTGCTTTGGATCGCCGGCCGGGCCATTGAGTCCGAGTTGGGCGCTTGGCGGTTCGTGGCTCTCTACCTCGCGGCTGGTTTAGGTGGCACCACCGTGCTCTTCATTTTCGGCCCGCCCGGAAGTGGCGGCTATGGTGCCTCGGCGGCGGTGATCGGCCTACTGGCAGCCAACGCGATCTTCAAGTACAAGATGCGTGAGGACGTACGCGCCGACATCGGGCTGTTCATCCTGCTCATCCTCTACAGCATCTTGATCGGTTTCCGGAGCTTCGCCTGGCTGATGCTGATCGGCGGCATCGTTGTTGCCGCGCTGGTCGGGCTGGTCATGGCGTACGCGCCGCGGCGCAATCGCAACACCGTTCAGGTTGTCGGCCTACTCGGCGTTGTCACGCTGTGTCTAGTCGGTGTGTTCGCGAAATTGCTGATCGTTTGACGACATTGTCGGCCGGGCGCTAAGCCTGGGATGTTGAGGGCACCTGCAGAGGTTGCTCGGGCGGCTGCCGGGTGATCACCCACGCCGCAATGGCCGCCCCAGCGAGGGCGAGCAGCAACACCACTGTTGCGATCATCAACATGGTGGTGGATACGCCGGCGACGCGCTCCGCCGGGACTCGCTGGCTGCTAGCCACCAAGGGAGAACGCCGCCTCAAGATCATGTGCAGAATAAGCCCGGAACGCGATATGGGTCTCCGTGCTCAGCACGCCAGGCACTTTGTTGAGTTTGTCTGCGACAACCTCAGCTATTTGATCATGATTCGCAACTCTGATCATTGCGATTAGGTCGATCTTCCCGGTCACGGAATAGACCTCGCTGACCCCGCTGAGGGCGGCAATCTGCTCCGCTACCTCGGGAATGCGGGCTACCTCGGCGTTCACGAAGACGATCGCAGTGACCATGGCGGTCACTCTAATCTTGAGCTGTTCGCGCATCGCGCTTGGGATCCGCCGCCGCCGCCGTCGTCGTCGCTCGCAGAGGAAAGAACGCCTCTGCTCGCTTCTCCTCCGTGCGGCGGCGCGCGATTTCCGACTCACGCAGCTCGAGTCTTGGTGTCACTGACTCGGCGGCGAGATCACCGAGCGCGTGGTGCACCAAAGCCTCATGGTCCAAAACCGCGTGCAGCGGCCACATCCAGTCGCCGGTGATCTCGATCAATCGGACGCCAGGCTGCTCGAGCCAGTCGGCAATCCGCTCAGTCTCTTCAATGCCTGCCGCCGGCAGCGGATCCGGCGGCCTGGAGACAGTTTCGGCCGTGGCTCGTACCGCCCGCGCCACTTCCTGTGGCACCTCACGAGGAGTCGCCAACCCGGCTCCCGCCAGCCGGCCGTAACGGACCACGTGAATTTCCCAGTCGAGGTCAACCCTTCGCGCGGCCACAATCTCAGCGCACGCCGCGAGGCTGCGAATGCGGTGAAATCGCGCAACGGTACGGGTAAGCGTTTCGAGTCGCCGCCGGATGGTTGCCGCTTCCTCATACCGTTGCTGATTGACCAGCCGTTGCAACTTCGCCTGTACGCCGAATACCGCGGGCCGCGCATCAACGGCGAGGGCGGCGCGTACTGCTTCGACGATTTCCCGATACGCGTCCAGCGAGATCGTGCCGTCACACGGCGCTGCGCAGCGACCTATGCCAGCGAGGGCGCAGGCAGAGATCGGTCTGGTGATGCTCAGTCGTGGCGTGCACTGCCGGATCGGAAAACCGTCGTAGATGGCCAGCGTCACGTCCTCGGCCGGCTGTCGGCGGGTGAACGGACCGAAATAGGTGGCACCGTCATCTCGGACCATGCGGACCAGAGCCAGCCGCGGAAAGGGCTCGTCAGTGATCTTGATCCACTGGGTGCGTTCGGGGAACTTCGAGCGGCGGTTATAACGCGGGGCGTGGCTACCGATCAGCCGCAGCTCGGTCACGTCAGCCTGTAGCTGGGTTACGCAAGGAACGGCCTCCACACCAGTCGCAAGCCGGACCATCTCGTCGATCCGCGACCGTTTCTCGGCCGCCGTGAAGTAGTTGCGCACCCTGGCCCGAATGTTCTTGGATTTCCCGACGTAGAGAACGTGGCGCTGCTCGCCGTGCTCGGCGACGAAGAGATAGACCCCAGGCACGGCCGGTAGGGCGGCGGCCCAGGTCCGCTTGGCACGCCGCTGCGGAGACACCTTCCGGCTGAATTCGGCGAGATCCTCCATGGTGTGCACGCCAAGATTGCCAACCCGTTCGAGCAGACCGTGTAACACCTCGACGGTGGCCTGGGCATCGGTCAGCGCACGGTGGTTCGGCGTTATGGCTGTGTGAAAGTGTCGAGCCAGGGTCGCCAACCTGCAGTTGGGCACCTCGTCGCGTAGCAGGATCTGCCGGGCCAGCGCCGCTGTATCGACGACCGGCCAGCGGGGGAACGGATACGCACACGCCTCGCAGGCACGCCTCAGGAAACCGACGTCGAAGGGTGCATTGTGAGCGACGATCACGGTTCCCTGGGCAAAGGCAAGAAATGATGGCAGTACCTGAGGCAGCCCTGGCGCGTTGGCAACCATCTGGTTGGTGATGCCGGTCAGTACGGCAATGAGCGGCGGGATGTGAGCTTTCGGATTCACCAGGGTCTGAAACTCACCGAGCACCTCGCCGCCGCGTACCTTGACAGCGCCGACTTCGGTGATCATGTCCGTCTCGGCGCCACCGGTGGTCTCAAGATCAACAACGCAGAACGTGATCTGGGACAGATGCGTCCCAAGATCATCGAAAGAGGCCTGCAGCACCACGATCGCGACACTAGAGATCGACTCCGACAGTGTCTGATTGTTCCGCTCGCTTGCGCTCGCAGTGTTCGATGGCTCGCTCCGCTCGCTGCGATGTTCGCTGGGTTGCCGCCGTCTTCGTCGGAGCCGACGGACCGGAAGAGCGTTGTTCCGCCATCTCCTCCTGCAGATCGGCGGCGCGAACATCGCGGGCGCGGATCGCGCTTGGTCGCCGCCTACTTCGTCGTCAGTCGCCGACGAAAAGCATGTCGGCTCGCTCCTTGTACATTGCTCGCTGAGCTCGCGGAGGCTGGCGCTTGTCAGCTGCTGCCTTCCTCATTCGCTCGCAGACGAAAAAGCATGTCTGCTCGCTCACTCGTCCAGGACAGCAGCGCGCCAGCCTGGCTCAGCACGCCGGCGCTCGATCTGGTGTCTGCTGAGTTAGCAGCTGGGTGCTTTGAACTTGGCAGTTGCCTTCTTGAACGCATCGATGTTCTTGAATGCGGAGTGGTACTGCTTCAGCCAGGCAGCCTGTGCCTGGGATGGGGTGCCCGCCTGATGATCTTTGTTCGCCTGCATCAGCTTTTGATGATTCTTCCAGTCCTTCATGCCGGCGGCGGTGGCCACCATGACGGGCTTCTGAGCCTTGCTCCGCTTCTGACACTTTGCCAAGGAGGCTGCCACGACGCTGTCCGCGTCGTCGACCTGAGCGCAGGAGCCTTTGATGTCATCGTATGTCGCTAACGCGTCGGCGTAGCGCCTGAGATCAGCGGGACCCTTCAGCCTGGTCTTCTTGAACTGGGTTTTCATCCGATCGAGCGATAGCTTGCCGTCAAAGTTGTCGGCTTGAGCTTGGACGTGAGTAGCCCAGTGCAGTACGCCGATGCTTCCTTCCTTCATTACCTCGTCCGCCGCTTTGACCCTGGCTTGACACGCCTCAAGGGCCTTCTTCGATGCGGCGCTAGCTGCCTTGGCAGAACTGGACGCCTCAGTAGATGACGAGGGACTGGACTCAGCTGTGCTTGGAGCTGGCGACTCAACCGGCGTCGTGCTGGATTGAGCTTGTGGGTCGGCAGTTGTCGCGGCGGGCCAAAACTTCCATGCCGCGAATGAACCGCCCACCAGGAGTACTGCAGCCAGTGCTAGCGGAATGATCACACGCGCTGGCCGGACTTTCGCCCGTCGTGCTTGTACCACATTTCCCCCAAGAGACTCCCCTAAGGCCCCTAACTTACTTGAACTTGCTCCCCGTAGCGAATGCTGGGCCGCCGAGCGAGACAGTCAGCGGCGGCACAGAATTTCTCCGTGCAAAATGGCGAACCAGGCGTCGCGAAGCCGCCCCCAGTCCAGCCAGTCTTCGGCTAAATGGGCCAATTCCGTGAAGTCGGAGAGCCCCCGTGTCACGGCTTGTCGACCGAAGTCGGATTGCCGGAGCCGCTCGGCCCAGGTCTCAGACCACCACGCGAGATCCGCCGGCGTCGCGAAGCACCAGGCGCTGGCGGAGGCTTCGACATCGCCAAAACCGGCAGCATGCGCCCAGCCGAGCAGCCGTCGGCCGGCGTCGGGTTCGCCGCCGTTACTGCTCGCCACCTGGCGATAGAGCTCAAGCCACCGTGTCAGCGCCGCACTCGGCGGATGCCAGGTGATGGTCGCGTAGTCAGCATCTCGTACGGCGATTAGACCACCCGGCACGCAGACTCGGCGCATCTCGCGAAGCGCAGCGACTGGATCGCTGAGGTGCTGCAGTAGCTGGTGAGCATGAACGACGTCGAACGATGCCTCGGGAAACGCCATTGCGTAGACATCGCCGATAGAGACCCGGAGATTGCTTGCACCGCGCTCCGCCGCGAGCGTCTGGGTCGCCACGACCGCGGGCGTCGCGGAGTCAATGCCGACCACCGAGCCATCGGCCAGCCGTTGGGCGAGATCGACCGTGATGGTTCCCGGACCGACGCCTACGTCCAGCAGTCTGTCGCCCGGTTGCAGCCAGGGGAGCAGGTATGCCGCGGAGTTCGCTGCGGTCCGCCAGCGGTGCGATCGCAGGACCGAGTCGTGGTGACCGTGTGAGTACACCTCATGAAAAGGGTTGGGCACGAAGAAAGTGTCAGTGCTCGACGAGACGCTACGACGAGCGGGTCTGAAGCGGCACGTAAGCGGCGCTTCTAAGCAGCAGCGGGCGGCACCAAGTGGGCTGGTTCGGGCTTGTGCAGGTTTGATGCAGGTTTGAGGCGGAAGGAATCAGGATGGACGTGTTGCACGTGGATTGCGGCACCTGCGTCGCCAGAGGAGCAGCCTGCAACGACTGCGTCGTAAGCGTGCTCCTTGGTAGGTCTGGCGGTGTGGTGGATCTCGATCAAGACGAGCAGGACGAATTGGAGGCACTCGCCGATTCCGGGTTGGTGCCGCCGCTGCGGCTTATCCAAGGGGCCCGGCCGGTTCGCAGCGTCCAGCCGTCACTGGAGTGGCAGGATTACGCCTGACGACTCGCGGGTCGTACATCGTTGACAAAATCTCCTCGACCAAATATCGGCGATCCTAATTGCCAGTGATCTAATCGTGACCTAATGTGTCAACGACTGCCTGGTGACCACGATGGCACACAGAAAGATCACAACTGGTCATCCACCGGTGCAGGGGAAGCAATCCATGACAGCTCTTAGCTGTGCTCAGGCCTGGGGAGGCACTGAGACGGCGCTTTAGGGGAGCTGCGCGCAGGAGTCGGGGAACGCAGGAGTCGGGGAACTGTGAATTTCACTGCGCGCGTGATCTCACGCGCTATCAAAGCCAACCGCGCTACACCAATCGTTCGTCAGGCACGGATCGTTCGTCAGGTACGGATTGCCACCCTCGGGATCGCCTCCGTGGCCCTGACGGCACTGTTTCTGGTTCCCACCAGCGTGCCGGCCGCGGCGGCGCCGCCAGTCACCGTCGCAGAGGCGAAAGCACTGATCGCACAGTTGCAGACCGACGCGGGTGCCATCGACCAGCAGTACTCAGGTGTCGTTGAACAGATCAAGCAGGGCCGGGCACAACTCCGTCAGAAGCAGGCCGACGTCAAAACCCAGACCGACAAAGTGGCGAGTATGAGGCTTCAGGTCGGCCAGGTGGCACTTGCTCAGTTTCAGAACCGCAGCCTCGACACCGCGGCCCAGCTCATCGTCACCCCGGACACCCAGCGTTTCTTGAGCCAGATCTCGACCGTCCAGAAGGTGACTGAGAACCAGAACTCAATCCTGCAGGACTACCAGCAGGCGCAAGCCAACCTCGCGGCACTCGAGCATTCCTCGGAGACCGACCTCGCTGCCCTTGGCGAAAAGGAGAAGCAGCTCAAGTCCCTCAAGGACGCCTCGGACCACAAGATCGCCGGGGCCAGGAAGGTGCTAGGCAAGCTCAGCGCGGCGCAGCGACAACGGCTTGCCAACGATCAAAAGAGGGTGACGGCGCGGGCCAATGCAGCAGGCGCTGCGTCCTCACGGGACGCTGTCCGCGCCCCGATCAGCGGCAGCAGCAAGGGCGTCAGAGCGCTGGCGTTTGCAAAGGCTCAGCTCGGAGAGCCGTACGTTCGCAATGCCGCCGGGCCCAGCTCTTGGGACTGCTCGGGCCTGACGATGAGAGCGTGGGGCTCCGTCGGGGTCAGCCTGCCGCATTCGTCCGGACAGCAGTACAACCGTGGTCGACCGGTAGCCAGGTCGAATCTGCAACTCGGCGACCTTGTCTTCTTCTACAGCGGCATCAGCCATGTGGGTATCTACGCGGGCGGCGGCCGTGTCATCCACGCGCCACATCCCGGCGCGTCAGTCGAGTACATCAAGATTTCCTACATGCCGTACGCCGGGGCCCGCCGACCGGGCTGATTTCAAAGCCGCCGTTGCGGTGCAGCGATTTCCCGACGTTCCAAGCCGAGCCCGCATACGCTGCCTTTTGTGTCAGCCACCCGCAGCCGCGTAACGGCGCAACGGTTGGCCGCGATCATGCTGACTCTGATGCTGCTGGGCTGCTCCGCTTCTGCCGTCGAGCCTGTGCCTACGCCCGCGACGGGTACGGTGGCGCCCAACAACTCCCGACTTGGCCTGGTCAGAGCAACCGTCGATGCCCTTGTCACCACGGCTCGTGCTGGCGACCGCGCTGGCTTCTATCGGCTGGTCAGTGAGCAAGATCCCTCCTTTCACGATCGCGCCAGGCTGCTCTACGACAACCTGAGCACATTGCCCTTGACCAGACTTCAGATGCGGATGGAGCCGACCGAGTTCGCGCTTCCCGATGCTCGACGGAAGGCTCTCGGTTCCAGTGCGTGGGCGCAACGCGGAGTGGTGACCTGGCGCCTTCCGGGTGATGGCACAGAGGTTGAGCAGCTGATCTGGTTGACGTTTCTCGAGGCCGCCGGGGAGGTCAAGCTCGCGGGCACGAACGATAAACCGCCAGGCAACGGCAATAGCCAGCAGCCGAGCTGGTGGCTAGGCCCGCTCTCCGCCCGCGAGCGAGGCGGGGTCACGGTGCTGGTTGGCTCAGGGCAGTCCCTTGATCGCTGGGCGAGCCTCGCCGCGGCAGCGCTCGGCAACGTGCGCCAGCAACTGCCGGCCGGTCTAGGAATTCCTTGGAATGGCCGGATCGTTCTCGAGGTGCCGGCAACTCAGCACGATTTCGAGTCGGTGCTCGGCAAGCCGGCTGGTAATTACACCTCCATTGCCGCCGTGACTCACCACGCGGGCGCCGGGGGTGCTGGGATCCGCATTGTGGCCAACCCGAAGGCGGCACAGCTCAGCTCGGGCGCGTTGCAGTCGGTGCTGGAGCACGAGATGGTTCATGTGGCGACCCGGTCACCGGACTCACCTGCGCCGATCTGGGCAGAGGAAGGGCTCGCCGAGTGGGTGTCGTTGCGAGCTCATCCCGGGCAGCGAAGCGAGGGTACCGATGACGTGCTGATCCGCGTACGCAGCGACGGTCCACCCTCCTCCTTTCCCGCTGATCGGCAGTTCCAGGCCGGCGCCCGCAATCTCCACCTGGCCTACGCTGAAGCCTGGCTCGCGTGCCGCTTCATTGCTGACCGGTATTCCGAAAACCAGTTAGCAGGGTTCTACGCCCAACTCGACGACGGACGGTCCATGGACGAAGCGAGCCGGTCAACTCTCGGACTCAGTGGAACCGTGCTCACCACTCAGTGGCGGAAGTACCTCGATCAGCTCGCGCGCTACTAATCGTGCCATCGACCCTGATCATTACCAACGACTTCGCACCGCGAATCGGCGGCATCGAGTCATTCGTCAGCGAGGTCTGCGCTCTGCTTGATCATGACGTGCTGGTGTACGCATCAGGGTCGGCCGGTGCCGCGGCATCAGACCTCGACCGTCCTTTTCGGGTCATCCGTGACGGGCCGTTGCTGGTGCCGACCCCCCGCGTTGCGGCTCGGGCTGTTGCGCTGCTCCGGGCCTCTGGCGCGACGCGGGTGATCTTCGGCGCTGCCGCCCCGCTCGGTCTGCTGGCACCGTCGTTGCGGCGTGCCGGTGCCCGCCAGATCCTCGGTCTCACGCACGGCCACGAGACCTGGTGGGCGAGCCTGCCCGCGGCCCGCCAGCTGCTCCGCCGGATCGGTGACGGCTGTGATCACCTCACCACCATCTCGTCCTATACCGAACGTCGCATCGGCAGGGCGCTCAGCCCAGCAACCCAGCACCGGCTGTTGCGGCTGGCCCCGCCCGTTGACGTCGAGTGTTTCCGACCGCCCGAGCGATCCCGAGTTCGCGATGTGGCCCGCTGCATCTGCGTCGCTCGGCTAATTGCGCAGAAGGGAGTGACGACATTGCTCCATGCGTGGCGAATCGTGATGGATCGGGCGAGGCCGCGGGGACCTGCCCGTGAGCTGATCATCGTCGGCGAGGGTCCGCTGCGTCCCCGGCTGGAGCGCACCATCAAGGCGCTCCAGCTGTCAGATTCGGTTCGCCTCGCCGGGGCGCTGCCACGCGCTGAAGTGATCAGCCACCTGCAGCGGGCCGATGTCTTCGCGCTTCCGGTGCGCACCCGCCTTGCGGGTCTCAATCCCGAGGGGCTCGGACTGGCTGCCCTCGAGGCAGCGGCTTGCGGGCTGCCCGTGATCATCGGGAACTCCGGCGGCGCACCCGAGACGGTCCACGACGGCGACACCGGCTTCCTCGTACCGTCACATGATCACCAGCTGCTGGCGACAAGACTTGATCAGCTGCTGGACGATCCGGCCTTGGCGCGGCAGATGGGCGCCCAGGGCCGCAGCTATGTGACGCAACGTTTCAGCACCGGGGTCGCTCGTGCGACGCTGCGCTCTGCACTTGACCTGTGAACCGGCAAATCGAGCCCGGATCGCGCGCCGCCGAGCTGAGGAGGAGGGAGAGGACATGCTTTTTCGTCCTCGAGTGACGACAAAGTGGGCGGGATCAAGAGCGCGATCCGCAGCAGCGGAGCGAGTAATCAAACACCGCTCCCGCGTACGCTATGGCGTGTGGCGGATCAGACGAGCGCCAGCATCAAGATCGCGGCTAAGCCCGATGAGGTCATGGCGGTCATCGCCGACTTCGATCACTACCCGGCTTGGGTCGATTCGATGAAGAGCGCGGAGGTGCTCAGCTCTGCTGCCGGCAAGCCGAAGACCGTCCGCATGGTCCTCGACCACACCCTGGTGAAGGACAACTACGTCTTGGTCTATGACTGGAAGCCGCTCTCGGTGAGTTGGAAGCTCATCGAGGGAACCTTACTCAAGGCCATGGACGGTTCCTACGTACTTAAGCCCAACGGCGCCGCAACCACGGTGACCTACACGTTGAGCGTTGACATCAACATGCCTATGATCTCGATGTTCAAGCGGAGGGCGGAGAAGACGATCATCGACAGCGCGCTCAAGGGCCTCAAGAAGAGGGCCGAAGGCTGACCGCTCCCGGAACGACGACACGCCGCAGCATGGCCAGGATGGCGCCGCTGCCGCTACCGGCCATCGGCGTCGACATCGGCGGCACCAGGGTCGCGGCCGGTGTGGTCGACGACGACGGCAACATTCTTGA
>DATLQP010000253.1:0-4648 GCA_035535155.1 Propionibacteriaceae bacterium | reverse complement strand
GACGCAACAACAGCGGATGGCCGCATGACCGATCCCACCCAAACTGGAGAAGCCGCCGATAGTGCGGCCGAGCGGTTGGGCGGGCCAAGCGAGCGGGAGCAAAGGCGCGACATGGCGAGCGACGAGGAGACTGGCGCCCGGCGGCAAGCGGACATGGCCGGCGAGACCGAGACCGAGACTCGTCGTCAACCCGGCACTCGTGATCAGGCCCAGACTCGTGATCAGGCCGACGCTGGTCGTCAATCCGACACCGGCGCGGAACAGCGCGCAACCTTGATCGCAGCCGATCGAGCAGAGAGCTACAACAATCGCTGGAATGAGCTGAAGAGCGATTTCGTCGACGAACCAAGCAGGGCCGTACGAGGGGCGAACGAGCTGGTCGGCGAGGTGCTCGACGAACTGGAGGAGCTATTCCGCCGCCAGCGCGCCGACCTTGAAGAAGGCCTAGACAGCGAGCAGACAACTACGGAGGATCTGCGGCAGGCGCTCGGACGCTATCGCTCCTTCTTCGATCGCCTGCTCTCGTTCTGAGCGCAGCGAGCTACGCGTCCCGAGCCGGCGACTATGAGCTGGCTCGGGGTTTGCGTGTGGTGGGTTTGGGCTTAAGGCCTCTCGCGTAGTCGTAACTCTTGGCCAGGTAGGGAGCCAGCTTCTGGGTGTGGGCCAGGAGCTCCGATGGCACCGCGACGTATTCCTTCATGACAGTGCCGTGCGCCTCGTATAAGCCTGTGCCGAAGGTCCTCATAAAGGCTTCCCGGTCGGCGGCTCCCAGACGGATGCCGAGCACGCCATCGGCAGACAGGATTGTGAACATGTTGCCGTTGATCGAGGTGTACGGGCTGGACTTGCCCTTTCGCTCGATGTCTGAATGCGTCGCGATCAACGCCTCGTACATCGCGACCTCGTGCTCGGGCGGCGGTGCAGGACTCATACTCACCCCAGTCCTAGGACCATCTCGGCGGTAACCTACCAACCTTCCGGACGATGCCGGCTTTCACAGGATCGTTTCCGCGGCTGTGATGGGAAACGCACCCAGCTCACCCGCTTTCAGCGGTCGTTTCACGGCTGTGGTGGGCAACGTACGCGGTTGACCAGTCGGCTGCGGTACGGCGACCCCGGGCTGGCATGCATTCCCAGTGCACGGGGACAATGGAACGAACTGGCGTGACGCCCATTGGCTTCCGGAAGGATGCAGCGATGCGGATGGTATGGAGAGGCACCATCTCCTTCGGATTGGTGACGATTCCGGTCCGGTTGTACGTAGCGACCGAGAGTAAAAACGTGCCGTCCCATCAAATCCACATCAGTGATGGCGGCCGGGTGCAATACAAACGGGTCTGTTCGATCGACGGCGCTGAGGTGCCGTACGAGGAGATCGGCCGGGGCTACGAGTCAGCAACGGGTGAGCTCGTCGTGCTCAGCGACGTCGATCTCGCCATGCTGCCGGCCAAGACGTCACGATCGATCGAGGTCATCTCGTTCCTGCCGGTGGCTGCCGTCGATCCCATTTACCTTGACCGCAGCTATTACGTGGAGCCCGAGCCGCAGGGCGCCAAGGCGTACCGGCTGCTACGCGACGCTTTGCGCAAGCAGGGTCGCGTAGCCGTCGCCAAGGTGACGCTCCGCCAACGCGAGATCGTTGCGGTGTTGCGAGTGCACGATGACGTGCTGGTCCTTGCCACCATGCTGTGGCCCGACGAGGTTCGGGAGCCCCGGTTCGGTTTCCAAGCAAGCGAGGACGAGTGGTCGACGCCGCGCGAAGAGCTTGCGATGGCCGAGGCGTTGATCGACTCCTTGTCGGATGAGCAATTGGACCCCGGCAGGTACCGCGACGTGCATCGGGAGACGTTGACCGCGCTGATCGATGCAAAGGCAAGCGGGCAGACCGTCACCGAGGACCGCGAGCCCGGAGCCCCGCCGCTCGACCTCTTGAACGCGCTACGAGCAAGCATCGAGGCGGCCAAGCAACGCCGATCAACGGGAAACGGCGCACGTCGCCGCCCGGCTTCGGGTCCGACTGGGCCTACCGGCGCCGGGAAGAGGAGGCAGAAGAAACCGACGGAGAAGCTCGCAGAGAAGCCCAAGGAGGACTCGGCCGAGACCGTACGCGGTGCCAGCCCGCCAAAGAAACGCGGCTAACACCGTGTCAAAGAAAGCTCCGCGACACACCGGACCCAATGCTGCGTTTGGGACGTGCCCGGTGGTAGTAACGCGGCATGAGCAGTTGTCCTGAATGCGGCCTGGACTCGTTGGAGCTTGGCGACTCCGACCTTGAGCCCATCTACCTTGATCACTGCCACGGAACGCTGATCGTGCACCGTGACCACTCTGTCGAATGCACAGATCAAAGCTGCGAGCTTTCAGACCTGCTGCGGCACGCATTTGTCGTCGATTGTTTCGCTTTGGGCGGATGCTGTACGGATCAGGAGACATTGGACTTCTCAGCGGCGTCCTAGCCCGATTTGCGCCGTCGGCCCACTGCCACGTTAGATTTTCCGGGGATGACTGTGCAGATGATTGGACGCGAGCTGGACGAGATCGTCCGGGAGCTCTACGTGCTTCCTCCGAATGACTTCGTCGCTGCTCGGAATGAGTTGGTACGACAAGCAAGGGCAGCCGGAAGCCGAGACATAGCCGATCGGCTGCAGCGCCTGCGCCGCCCCACGCGTAGCGCCTGGCTGATAAACCTCCTCGCCCGGGACACTGCCGCAATGCAGCGCTTGTCGGCATTAGGCCGGCAGCTGCGCGATGCCCAGACAGGGCTGACTCGCACTGAGTTGCGCAGCCTCGCTGAGCAACGCCGGCAGTTGATCGCCGAGCTAATCGATCGGGCCCGGGCCCACGCAGCCCACGCTGGCCTGCCGCTGACTCCCACCGTGTTGTCGGAGGTCGAGGCGACACTGCAGGCAGCCCTTGTTGATCTTGCCGGTGCGTTGACCATTCGTAACGGCCGGCTGGTGCGGCCACTCGCGCACATTGGCTTCGGCCCACGGCCACGTGCCTCAGTCCGACGGATCGCGGCGAGTGCTGAACAGCGGCCCACTGAGGCACCGGTCGATGCAGTGCCTGAGTCGGGGCGGGCTCCCGTGGAGGATGAGTTGGCAGCCCGGCGGCGACGTAACTCGGCGGGTCACTGGACCATTGAAGTTCTCCAGGGCCAGGACGGCGGCTCAACCGCGCCGGAGCTGTCAGCTGCCCCAGGAGCCGAGGAGAAGCAGGGTCCAGCGACTGACACGGAACCGCAAACTCTGCGTGATCTACGCCTGGCAGAAGAGGACCTTGCCGGCGCCGAAGCTGCGCACTGGCAATCGGAGTTCGAGCTCGCTGACGCCGAAGCGGCCGTGGAGTCGGCCGACGACATGCTGAGCACTCTTGACACCAGGCGGATAGAAGCTCGGCGGGACAAGGTCACCGCTCAGCGGCATCTCGCCGAGGCCCAGGCGCAGCAACGGCAGGCTGTGAATGCCCTTGCGGACGCCCGCCAGCGGCTCGACGCGGCTCGCCGGTTGGCTGGCGAGGACAAGTAATTCCTGGGCTGTTCTGCCGACTCACGACCGTCGTCAGGAGATCTGAGATCGGCCGCTGACCTGACTGCCTCGGCTCTGCTGGTTGTCGAAACGGCCGGTCACGGTGACGCAGCAACGGTTCTCGCCGCGTTCGAGGCTGGCCTGGAGTAGATCAGGTGCAACGGTGTCAGCGAATCCGGTGAGCAGGGAATGGTTCAGCTGGCAGATGAGATCAGTGTGGTCCGCCGCGAGGGCCTTGAACGGACAGTTAGCCAGGGTGACGGTGTTCTCCGTGCGGCGCGGCTCGTAGGCATGTTCAGTGAGGACTCGGACCACGATGTCGAGCGCCGCATCGGCTGAGGACGGATGACCACGTGCGGTGGCGGCGATAGCTGCCCCATAGACGGCCGCGGTGTCGTTGACAACCTCAGAGATCGGTGCGCCCGTCCGTGCCGACTCGGCAATGGCATCGGCCATCACGCGAGCAGCGAGTTCGTAGTCTCGGGCCGGCAACGCAATGGCGAACTCTTTCCTACCCCGGCGGTAGCGCTTGGCGGGTCGCCCGGCTCCGGGTCCGGTGCGTCCGGTCAGCCGGACGTAATCGGCCTCGAGTAGTCCCTCCGCCTCGAGCCGGTCGAGGTGAAACTTTGCCTTGTGGCGTGCCACGCCAACCGCCTGCGCAGCCTGGTCTCGGCTGACGGGCTGATCCTGGGAACAGACGAATCGGTACAAGCGACGGCGTACGGAATCAGCCAGCACGCCGATCCCACTAACGTTCCGATCAAAGTTCCGCAACACACGCCTTCTCTAACGGATAGATGTCTTGACGGTAGACGACCCTGGGTCTAACGTCTAGTTCAGTATCTGATAGAAAACAGCGTCGCCGGAAGAGGACCGCTCAATGTCGATTGCCGCTTTGATCACCTGGATCATCACCGCCGGGGTCGGGCTGTTCATGCTGACCCGCTGGGCAACGCGCGGAGGTATGCGTAAGGCGGAGGGAGCAGGGACTCACTTCCCTCCAGCCCGAGTGTTCACGCATTTTGGACTGGCCGCTGCTGGACTGATTCTGTGGATCGTTTACCTCGTCACCGACAACACGCTGCTGGCCTGGATCGCGTTCGCAGATCTCGTGCTGATTG
>DATLQP010000252.1:0-4126 GCA_035535155.1 Propionibacteriaceae bacterium | reverse complement strand
CATGATGATCGTTGTTCCGATGCTCGTGGAAACGGTCACCTTCGGCTGGATTTTCAAGCACTTGTTGGGTGGAAAGGCCACTAGCGCCATGTTGGTCGCTGGTGTCCTGCTCGCGTTGGCCGCGGTGTCAATGCTCTGGGTTAATCCACCGCATACCAGCGAAGAGTCTGATTTCATGCCTCTTGGACGCCACCACATCAGCGTTTATCGAAATGTGGTCGTTGGTACCGATGGGACTGACGCTTCGATGTACGCCGTCGACCGCGCCCACGCGGTGGCAGCAGAGGCCGATGCTCATGTCATGGTGGTATCCGCATACAACCCCGGACCGCAACCCACAGGTGAGGCTCCAGGAGGCGCTCGACGAGAAATTTACGGCAAGGAGGCTGCCCTCAATGCACTGCAGCGCGCCGTTAAACACCTGAACTCCGACCGCGTGCATAACATTTCTACTCGCATGGTGTCCGGCGACCCCGTGGAAGCCCTCCTCGACGCCGCCGGCCCGGATCACCAGAGTCTTATTGTGGTCGGGAACCGCGGCCTGGGCGCCGCGGAGGGCCACGAGCTCGGCTCGGTTCCATCTGAGGTCGTGCACAGGTCCACCAGCGACGTGTTGATCGTCCAAGTCCCGGAGAACGCCGAGAGTGAGTACACCTGATCACGTATGCGACCGGTAGGCGATCACATTGTGAGGGCTTCGAAACCTGCCTCTAATGCTGCTGATCCTTATGATGATCAAATCACCAGGAGGTGGCTGAAGATACGGCGGTTGGCAGTCGATCATGTGCCAGTATCAGCAGCCGGCGCGCGTGGTCTGTTTGATGGGTCCGGTTGAATCTCTCTGGCACAGTGGGCGACTATGAACGTGGCAGTCGTCGACAACACGATGGGGAATCGTTACGAGGCACGCGTTGACGGTGTGCTCGCCGGCGTCTCGGAGTACGAGCTCACAACCGACACCATTGTCTTCCTCCACACCGTGGTGGCTGAGGAGTATGAGGGTCGTGGGGTCGGCACTGCAATCGCCAGAGATGCCCTCGACGACGCGCGCGCCCGTGGCTTGTACGTACGTGCGCTCTGCCCATTTATCAGGGGCTGGATGGAACGGCACCCTGAGTATTCCGACCTAATCCGACCCGCCGGTTAGCGTCGTCTCTCGAAGGAGCGAATGGCGAGCCAAAGGACATCCAGCGCTGCACGCGAGCTGGATATCCACAGATTCTGGGGACAGCACAGCGCCGGTGATGCGCGGGCGAGGAGAGTCCCGACAACGTTGGCTCATGACTGGTGTCCCTACCCTGCGGCATCCGCATGAGATGCCTCCTATCCGCAGCTCGGACGACCTGGGCCAGCGCTGGCGAGCGCTGATGGGCCCGCTCGGATTTGGCCAACCACGGCTCTGGATTGGCTTCGTCGAGCCGAGCGCCATGATGAGCGCTCAACTGACGCAAATTGACGACATCCCGCGCTCGGCTGACCCTCAGTTGTGTGCCGCGCTGCTCGAGATGTGCGGGCACATCGTCGGCAGCCACGGCGTCGGCGGATCCGTGGCCTTCCTGCTGGCACGGCCCGGCCGCAACCCCATGGATGATGCGGACCGCAGCTGGGCGCGCGGCCTCACGTCGGCAGCGCAACACCTGAGTGTGTCGATATGGCCTGTGCATTTCGGGAACGATGTGGAGCTACGCGTCTTCGCGCCCGATGATCTTGTCATCGAGGTCTAGGAATGCCCTTCGACAGGCTCAGGGCGCATCGCAGGCTCAGGGCGCATCGGGTCTGGTGTGCCAGAGCCAGGCCAGCCCCAAGATCGGGAGCAGTAGCGGAACGAAGCCGTAGCCGATTCCGTACACCGACCAGACTGTGGCCCGCGGAAAAGCTTCCGGGTCGACGACGCTGAGGGTGCCGACCGAGAGGACGCCCACCAGCTCGATGCTGATCGCGACTAGCGCCAGCCGCCGAGAGGCGCGGGTGCCGCGCGCAAGCGTGACCGTCGCGACGATGTAGATCACTCCGGCAAGCGCTGACAGCACATACGCCAGCGGAGCTTGATCGAACTTCGTGAGCAGCTGGACACTCGCGCGCGCGGTGGCAGCGAGGGCGAAGATCCCGTAGACAGCCACCAGCACGCGTCCCGCGCCGCTATTGGTGCGGCGAACGTCTGCGCTAGGTTGCCGAGCTGGGACGCCGGTCATCCGGCCGGCGTCCAGAGCACAAGCAAACGCAGCGTCATGGCGAGCACTGAGACGGCGGCCACGGCCAGCACGATCCCGGAGAAGCGAGTTCGTTCGACATTGGCCCATAGCCAGGCGATCGGGATCAAGATCACAATGCCGATCAGGTAGCCAATCGTGGTCGCCAGCTCAGCTGGACGGAAACCGCTGATCATCTTCGCAGCCGCGATGATCGACTGGAGAACGGTGACAACCTCAACGCCCGCGGCGTACAGCAACTGCGCCTTACCTGGCGGTTTGTTGACTATCGCAGTGACCACGCCCCAGATCGCGGCCACGCCGGCCAGCACGACCACTGCGTACGCAAGAGCGTCGATCATCGAGGCGCTCCTCTTCGCACGTCGCCCAACGCTACCGGAGAACACCAGACCACCTGCCAGACTTGTGATGCTGCGGAGTTGCTGTTCAAAGGGCCGGTATCAAGGAGGAAGAGTGGTCAACCAGCGAGAGCCCAGAGTTGGCCGACGCCCCGGCAACCAGGACACCCGCGGCCAGATCATCACGGCTGCGCGGCATGCCTTTGCGGCGAAGGGATTCGCTGGTGCGTCAATGCGCGCGATCGCGGCTGAAGCAGGTGTGGATGCGGCGTTGATTCACCACTACTTCGAGAACAAGCAGCAACTCTTCCTTGCCACGGTCGCACTGCCACTCGACATGCCGCAGAAGCTCGAGAATATCGCCGTCGGCGACCGAGACGGGATGGGCGAGCGCCTCGTTCGCACGGTTCTCGGTGTCTGGGACTCCGATCTGCAGCCGTCCTTGGTCGCGGCGGTCCGCACGACGCTGACAGATCCGGCGTTGACCAAATCGGTCGGTGAGTTTCTCGCACTTGAGATCATCGGCCATCTGCTGCACCGAGACGACCTGCCGGCAGAGGAGGCGAACAGGCGTGCGGGCTTGGCGGCCTCCCAGATTCTCGGGCTAGTGATGGGGCGATACGTGCTGCAATTGCCTTTCCTGGTTGGCCGCCGCACCGAGGACCTGGTGATCGAGGTCGGACCTACCGTCCAGCGGTACCTAGACGGCCGCATTTGAGGCGACATTGCGCCATGATGACCAGGTGCTGGTCGTCGGCGTTACCGAGCAGGGTGAGCAAGCGTTCGAGGTGTTCCTCCGCCACGGCGCCGATCCTGACGTGCTCGCGTTCGATTGCGGCTACATCGTCGTCACACCACTCGACGCGAATCGCACGAGTTCTGGCGAGCTGATCCTCCGGCTGCTGGTGCGTCCAGTGATCGACGAGCTGCGTCCTCAGGTACGCCGACAAGGCCGCGACGCTGGTCTGGTGCTGGGCGATGGCGTGAGTCCTGCGGTCCGGCAGCGATTCGCGGCGTACGCGGTCGTGACATCGAGCGAGGGGCTGTTGGCTACCGAATACTCCGGTAGGACGGCTGTCACCGGTCGCTGGGGTATGCCCGGAGGCGGCCTTGATGATCATGAGCCGCCGACGTCTGCGGTGCTCCGAGAGGTGCACGAAGAGACTTCCCAGCAGATCATCCTTGGCAAGTTGATCAGGGTCCAGACCTCCCACTGGGTCGGGCGCAGCCCGTACGGGAGCATCGAAGACTTCCACGCCGTACGGCTGATCTATCGCGCCAGCTGCCCGCATCCCACCGACCCTGTGGTACTCGATCAAGGAGGAACCACGGAGTCGGCCAAATGGGTGCCGTTGGAATCGTGGCGTTCGGTGCCGTGGACTCACAACTGGCAACTGGTGCTGTCTACGCTGCTCGAGGAATCCGCAGCGGGCTAGTGGCTTGCCGCTAGTGGATGTTGATGTCGCTGAGTAGATCCTGCCGAGTCAGTACCCCAACCGGCCTGCCGTCGTCGAGCACCAGCAACGCGTCACAGCTGCTCAACATCTCGACCGCCTTGACGACCGGCTCGGTCACGCC
>DATLQP010000251.1:0-2636 GCA_035535155.1 Propionibacteriaceae bacterium | reverse complement strand
ACAGCGTTCCGGACAGCGCCAGCTCCAAGTAATGCTGGACACTCTCCCGATCCCGCTCCCCTATGCCAGCAGAGACTTGTGCAATACGGCTGTTATGGCGGGCGATGTCATTCTGATACGCCAGCAAAGCCGCCTCATAGTGTGATATATGCTCCCGTATCCGCTCTTGGCGCGCCGCCTCAGCTTGCTCGTACTCCAGTTGTGCTCGCTCGAATTTCTCGCGGGCCTCAGCCAATCGCTGTTCATGGCGAGACTTTGCACCGAAGAAACCAGCGATTGGGCTCGGCTCTGGCGGTGCATAGTTGGACCAGATGGGGCGCTGTGCAGCGACGCCGTCTGTGCCCAGGTCTAGCGGTGGAACTTCATCGGTACGGAGCATCGCGTTCAGATCGATGGCGGCTTCCCGGTCGAGGACTCGCCGAAGGATGGACTCCAGCCGTGCGACGCGGGCCTCCAGGTCCGCGTTGAGTTGCTCGGCCTGAGCCTTGCCTGCCGCAGTCTCTTGCAGTTTGCGCTCTCGTTCGGCCGCCCTCTCGGCGGCAGCATTTTGCCGCTGGAAACGAAGCGCCTCTTGACGGTTCCACACATTGTGGCTGTCTCTGCCTTGCCCGCTAGCCAAGCTGCACCCCTCCGCGTCAGCCCCGAGCATCGTCTGTATCGGTGTGGTTGAGATACATCCGACCAGATGTATGAGCCAACGGTCTATATGTCTCGTTGGCCGTTTATGGCCTCCATCTTGTCTCCACGAGATTGCCGCGACGGGCCTGGCCTGAATCGGGAGAAGGACCTGGTCCTCATGGGTATGTCCAGGGCTGTCTCTGCAAGGAGTGTCGGGAGCACCGCGGGTGCGGATGGCTAAGAACCGCTGATCATCAATTCAGTTCAATTGGGATTCTCGGCTCGCGTTTTGTACTACGCTCATTGGTCCTAGCTCATTTCGCCGTCTGGGTCGGATGCGACGGTCAAAAAACTCGGGGGTTTCTTAATGCGCATTCGCGCCCTTATCGTCGCATGTCTCATTGCTGCTGCTTCGCTCCTGATCGCCACGCCGGCGCAGGCAGCACCCGCCACTGTCTATATCTACAAGGTGATTTCGATTCCCCGGGTTCCGACCGCGGCAGCAACTCCAGCCTTAACGCCGAGTACGTGGTGATCAGGAACGGCGACAACGTCTCTCACTCTGTTTCCGGATGGATGGTCCGGGATGCGGCCGGTCACGTGTACAAGCTCCGCAGTCTTCGGTTGGGAGCTGGCAAGCAGGCGATCATTCACACCGGCGATGGGACCAGCTACACCACCTCTGCTAGTGTGTCGCGCCTGAAATGCGCGCCGTTAGTTTCTATACTATTCGTATGCTGAGTTCGGTGACTGTCGGTGAGTTCGTCTTAACCAGGGCCGAGCGTGACCAGTTGCGGGCCTGGTCGGCGGGTGGGGGGTCGCGGCTCGCAGTCCGGGCGAGAATCGTGTTGGCGTGCTCGGAGCCCGGAGTGGTGTACGCGCGGCTCGCAGACGAGCTCGGGGTGAGCGTGATGACGGTGCATAACGTCCGCCGCCGGTTCTTCGAGTCGCGGATGGCGGGGTTGGTGGATCGGCCTCGTTCGGGGCGGCCGAAGGCTGGATTGTCGTTGTCGGAGGCTGAGCGTGATCAGCTTCAGCGTTGGGCACGGCGGTCGAGTTCGACCCAGGCGTTGGCATTGCGGTCGAAGATCGTTCTGGCGTGTGCCGACGGATCTTCGAACACCCAGGTGGCAGCGAAGCTACGGGTCCGGGAGCAGACGGTGGCGAAGTGGCGTAGCCGGTTCATGGACCGGCGGCTGGAGGGTCTGGTCGATGAGCCCCGACTCGGCCGACCGCCGTCGATCCTGTTGGACCAGGTGGAACAGGTCGTCACCGCCACGCTGGAGGCGACACCGACCGATGCCACGCACTGGTCCCGAACGTCGATGGCGCAGCGGGCCGGACTGTCACCGTCGACGATCGGGCGGATCTGGCGGAAGTTCGACCTCAAGCCGCATCTCCAAGACGGCTTCAAGCTCTCCACCGACCCGCTGTTCGTGGAGAAGATCGTCGATGTCGTCGGCCTGTATCACAACCCACCGGAGAAGGCGGTGGTGCTGTGCACCGACGAGAAGTCCCAAGTGCAGGCGCTGGACCGCTCCCAGCCGGTGCTGCCGATGGTGCCCGGGACACCGGAACGGCGTACCCACGACTACGCCCGCCACGGGGTAACCAGCCTGTTCGCCGCGTTCAACATCACCACCGGAGAAGTCATCTCCGACCTCCACCGCCGCCACCGCGCCGTCGAGTTCCGCAAGTTCTTGATCACCATCGACAAGGCGGTCCCCGACGACCTGGACATCCACATCGTCTGCGACAACTACGCCACCCACAAGACCGACATGATCAACAACTGGCTCGGCCGCCACCCCCGCTTCCACATCCACTTCACCCCGACCGGATCATCCTGGGTCAACCAGGTCGAACGCTTCTTCGGCCTGATCACCGACAAACTCATCCGCCGAGGAGTCCACACCAGCGTCGCCGCTCTCGAGGCCGACATCCGGCAATGGATCGACACGTGGAACGAGAACCCGAGACCCTTCACCTGGACCAAAACCGCAGACGAAATCCTCAAC
>DATLQP010000250.1:0-25671 GCA_035535155.1 Propionibacteriaceae bacterium | reverse complement strand
CCCGGACTTGAAGGTGCCGTTCTCGAACACGCCGTAATTGGCGTCCACCTCTTCAATCAGATCGGACTTGATCGGCTCCCAGCCGTCACGAATAGCTGTCAGCGTCTCGAGGTCGATCGGCACGCCGGTCCGCTCCATGTGGGCCACGGCGGCCATGTAGCGGCCTCTGAGCAACGCTTGGCCCAACGCCTGCGACGTCGGTGCAATCTGCGGCAGCATGGCTTCCAGCAGCGCTGGCAAGCAGATGACGTCGGTCTCGCAATAGTCCAAGACGTCGCGACGCTCCGAGTCAGACCACGGTCCACCTCGCATCACAAGATCACGGCCGGACTTCTTCTCCTCGGACGTGATCCGCGTGATGTGGTGCCTCGATAGCGCGGAGAGCAAGCCGCGCCCATCAGCGACCGCCAGCGCATTGGTTTCGCGTCGGAACTCCGCATACAGGTCGATGACCATGGTCGGCACGGGCCAGCCAAGCGACAGAAAGCAACCGATCTCGGCCGGCGCATAGTAGGCGACGATCAGAGTGTCGTCATCGATCTCGAACGGCGGTTCAGGGCCTAGCTGATCTTGCCAAAGTCGAACCAGCCGGCCCGTCCCGACCTCTTTGGCGACGAGACAGACCGGCTGCGGGATCTCACCCTCCGGAGCGAGGAACTCAAAGTCGATGCACCAGATCGCCCGGAACGGTAGACCGAGCGGCATCAGATTTCCCCGTTGATCTCCCTGACGACTGCGTGCTCCAGTGTGTCGATCACCTTGTCGTGGAACGCCAGCTCGATGAATTCCTTGAAGGTATGGTCCGGCCACTGCGGATCACCAAGATCACCCCGGGCAACCACAATGTCGTATGCACCAAGAGACTTGTTGCCGATGATCTTGACCCAGACTTTCTTTGCCTCTTCAGCAGCGCGGAGCCCTGATAGATACCATGAGCGGGCCGCCGCGCTGCCATCCACGGTCGGCAGCTTGGCCGGCCACAGGAAAACATTCGATCTTTTATCGATGCAGGTGAACAGCCGAACTTTGCGGAGATGCTCTGCCAGGGCGGCGCGCACTTCAGGCGCTACCCAGAACATCGTTCGGTCCATCTCGGACTCGTGCTCTAGCACGTACCCGTCGACCACAAAATCGTCATCGTCACGAACCCGGAAGAATTCATTCTTCCCAGGCCGCCGGACCGGAACGGTAGTCAGGATCTTTTCAACGTCGAAGGCATCCAAGTCAGGCGCTGTCCGCAGCGCGTCCAGGTCAAACGGGTTAGGCCGCAGTGCGGAATCGCCACCTGCTTGGTCGTCCAGTAGGCTCGACATTGGATTCAGTAACTCCATTCGTTGTGATCGGGGACCGCCGGAGGACGCCGGCGGTTTTCGTTTTGTCGCGCGGTTGATCTTCGAAGTAGTCGGCAGGGTCATAGCCCACCGCGCCGGGGATTTGCCTGTATGGCTTTCGCTGCGACCAGGCTCTTGTGATCATGACGCCAAAGGCTCTTTGGTGTGGACAGTGAGCCACTCGTCAACCGCCGTACGCGAGTAGCGGACGTGCTTGCCGATCTTGGTGAAGGCTGGTCCTTTCCTCTTGCTGTTCCACACGTAGATGGTTTTCGGTGGCACGTTCAGCTCTTCAGCCAGCTCTTCTAGCGTCAGCCATTGCTCAGGCACAGGCGTTACCTCCAGGTCAGGTGTTCGGCGTTACCGAACTATTACCGACAGAAATATATCAAGAACTGCGAACGATTGGGAAGCAGGAAGAATAGTTGACAGAGAACCTTTACTGATGACAGTCTGTCTCCGTGGAACCAACAGGAAGCAATGAAAAAGACCAGACGGTCCGCGGGCGCCCTCGCATCGGACGCGTCGGTCGCCATGTCGCCACAGCTGTCCACATAGTTCCTGGGGTGCAGGGTCCTAGGGAGGTCGAGTTTGATTGGATACCGGACGACTGGATACCGGGCGACGCGGTTGCCATCTCGCTGAAGCTGAAGTATTACGAAGCGCTAGCCCGCTACGTGTGCACCGAGTTTCGGGCATACCGATCCCCAGATGCACCAGAGGGCAAGGCGTACGTCACCTCGGAAACGCTCCGCGAAACCACGTTGGCCACCTGGATCGCAACCGCGTTGAACTCAGGCGAGCCAGTGATCTGGGCAATCCCCAACACGGACGACGTCGAGCCATGGGGCTTGACACCGCCCAAGAACCTGCGTCAGGAAGGGCCTACCGACCGCGCATTGCGATGGACAGCCCACCTGTACCGCTGCGCCATGGCGGTCTGGCTGAACCCGGCTGTGCAGATCGAGAAGCAGCTCAAGCTGTCTCATTCGACAGCGGCCCGCTGGATACGGCTAGCACGCCAGAAGGGCTATCTGGGTCCGTCCGAGGGGCCAGGCAGGGCCGCAGCCTGATGGGCCACATCCAAAAGCGCGCTGACCGTCGCTACCGGGCACGCTGGCTCGATCCTGACGGCAAGGAACGGTCAAAGACCTTCACGAAGAGATCCGACGCCGAGCGACACTTGGCGACGGTCGAAGGTGCCAAGCTGACCGGCAACTACGTCGACCAAACCTCCAAGGTCACCGTCGCCGAGTACGCCAGGCAGTGGGCGGCGACCAGGCCGCACCGGCAGAGCACCGCTGATCGTATTGCCTCCCTGATCGGCAAGCACATCGAAGGCACCTCACTGGGCACCAGGAGGCTGTCAGCGGTCCGGCCGAGCGAAGTACAGGCCTGGGTGAGTGATCGCGCCAAGGTCTTAGCGCCGAGCACCGTACGGCTGCTGGTGACGGTAGTGCGCTCGATCTTCTCCGCCGCCGTGCAGGATCGGCTCATTGCGTCCAGCCCGGCAACGCGGCTCAGCCTGCCACGATCGGAGCACAACCGCATCGTGCCGTTGACTGTCGAACAGGTGCGGAATCTCATCGACGCGATGCCTGCCCATTGCCGGGCAATGGTGATCACCCAAGCCGGGCTTGGCCTGCGGATCGGTGAGCTGATGGCGCTGCGCACCGAAGACGTCGACTTCCTGCGGCGTACCGCCCGGATCGAATTCCAAACCACTACCGACGGCAAGCGCAGGGTGCCACCCAAGACGCCGCGATCACGGCGTACGGTGCCTCTGCCGAGCGTGGTCGCCGAGGCCCTGGCCGCTCACATCGCCCATCTCCCACCGGCAGCAGACGGAACGATCTTCACCACTAAGAACGGCCTGCCGTGGCGTCACGAGTACTACAGCACTCGGGTCTTCGCCCCGGCCATCAAGCGCGCCTGCCTGCCTGCGGGCACCACGAGCCACGACCTACGCCACCATTTCGCCTCGGTGTTGCTCGCCGCCGGCGAGTCGGTGGTTGCGGTTGCGGAGCGCCTCGGCCACGAGAACGCCATCCTGGTGCTGAGCACCTACGGGCATCTGATGCCCGACTCCGAGGACCGCACTCGGCGCGCCATCGATGCGGCCTGGACAACGACTGACGGCCTGGAGACGGCCTCGGCGTTGTCTCGGGCGCCATAGCTCCTGGTCAGGAGCTGTTCTCGGGCTTTAGGCGCAGAAATGCCCATACCGTAGTGCCCGCAGGGGGTGCCGGGAGGCCTCAAGACCATTCGCATTCTGTGTTTGCTTGCCGCGCTCGCTCGGCGCGGATCGCGCCAGGTAGCCACCTACGTCGTCCTCGCTCGGGTACGAGTGGCATGTCCCCTCCCTCCTCCTCCGAACGGCGTCGCGGGATCCGTGTTCCCTGTCAGCGCGGGCACATACGATGTGCTCCGTGACTGACCGTCTCGTCGTTCGGGGTGCGCGCGAGCACAACCTGCGAAACATCTCGCTCGATCTGCCGCGAGATGCTCTCATCGTCTTCACCGGACTGTCGGGATCGGGAAAGTCGAGTCTCGCCTTCGACACCATCTTCGCGGAGGGTCAGCGCCGTTACGTCGAGTCGCTTTCCGCGTACGCGAGGCAGTTCCTTGGTCAGATGGACAAGCCGGATGTCGATTTCATCGAGGGTCTGTCGCCCGCGGTTTCCATCGACCAGAAGTCCACGAGCCGTAACCCACGGTCGACAGTCGGCACCATCACCGAGGTGTATGACTACCTCCGTCTGCTTTACGCCCGCGCTGGGCGCCCTCACTGCCCGATCTGCGGTGAGCCGATCAGCCGCCAGTCGCCGCAGCAGATCGTCGACCGGTTGATGGCGATGGCGGAGGGCACCCGGTTCCAGGTGCTGGCACCCGTGGTCCGCGCCCGCAAGGGGGAGTACGTGGAGGTTTTCCGCGAGCTCGCCTCAGAGGGCTTCAGTCGAGCCCGGGTGGACGGCCAGGTCGTGCAACTCACCGACCCGCCGGTCCTCGACAAGAAGTACAAGCACTCCATCGACGTCATCGTCGACCGGCTGGCGGTGAAACCGAATGTCAAGCTCCGGTTGACCGACTCGGTGGAAACCGCGCTGAGGTTGGCGCAGGGTGTCGTATCGATCGATTTCGTGGACCTCGACCCGAAGGATCCACAACGGGAGCGGAACTACTCCGAGAAGATGGCGTGCCCGAACAACCATGACATCGGTATCGATGAGCTCGAGCCGCGGCAGTTCTCTTTCAACGGTCCGTGGGGTGCCTGCCCCGCTTGTTCCGGCCTGGGCACCCGCATGGAGGTCGACCCGGAGCTCGTCATACCCGATGACGAGAAGAGCCTGTCCGAAGGGGCGATAGCCCCGTGGTCCTCGCAGCACGTCGCGGATTACTTCAGCCGGCTCATTGATTCGCTCGCCGAGAGCGCTGGCTTCTCGACGACGACCCCGTGGCACCGGCTGCCGGCTGCGGCCCAGAAGATGCTGCTCGAGGGTGTGCCCGGTGTGGTCCATGTGCGTTACAGGAACCGGTACGGCCGGGAGCGCAGCTACAACGCGAAGTACGAAGGTGTCATCCCGTATATCGAGCGGCGCCATGCCGAAGCGGAGAGTGACACGTCGCGGGAACGATTCGCGGGATATATGCGCGAGGTGCCATGTCGAGTCTGTAAGGGCGCTCGGCTGAAGCCGACCTCGCTCGCGGTGACTATCGGCGGCAAGAACATCTCAGAAGTGTCGTCGTTGTCGATTGATGGCACGGCTGCCTTCCTGGGACAGCTGGAGCTCAACGAGCGGGAGCGGCAGATCGCGGAGCGGGTGCTCAAGGAGATCAACGAGCGGCTGAGATTCCTGCTCGATGTTGGTTTGGACTATCTATCGCTCAGCCGTCCCACCGGGAGCCTTTCCGGTGGCGAGGCGCAACGAATTCGGCTCGCGACTCAGATCGGGTCGGGACTGGTCGGCGTCCTCTACGTGCTCGACGAGCCCAGTATCGGGCTACATCAGCGTGACAACCGACGGCTGATCGAGACCCTGCTCCGGCTCCGGGATCTGGGCAATACCTTGATCGTCGTCGAGCACGACGAGGAAACGATCAAGGCAGCGGACTGGGCCGTCGACATCGGTCCGGGTGCTGGTGAGTACGGCGGCCGGGTGGTGCATTCGGGCCCTGTCGACGAGCTGCTGAGCAACCGCGACTCGCTCACCGGCGCCTATCTGTCGCGACGCCGTTCGATCCCGCTGCCGGCGTCCCGCCGTCCGCGTTCCGCTGGTCGAGAAATCACCGTGCACAAGGCAACCGAGCACAACCTGCGCAACATCACGGTGTCATTTCCTCTCGGCCAGCTCATCGCCGTGACCGGAGTTTCAGGGTCTGGCAAGTCGACCCTGGTCAACCACATCTTGTACACCGCCCTTGCGAAACGGATCTACAACGCGCGCGAGGTGCCTGGTCGGCACCGGTCGATCACTGGAGCCGATGAGATCGACAAGGTCATTCACGTCGATCAATCGCCCATTGGTCGTACGCCGCGGTCCAATCCGGCCACCTACACCGGAGTGTTCGACCATATCCGCAGGCTCTTCGCCGAGACTCCGGAGGCCAAGGTACGCGGCTATCTGCCGGGGCGGTTCTCGTTCAACGTCAAAGGCGGTCGCTGTGAGAACTGTACCGGCGACGGCACGATCAAGATCGAAATGAACTTCTTGCCGGACGTCTATGTGCCGTGCGAGGTCTGCCACGGCGCCCGATACAACCGCGAGACTCTCGAGGTCCATTACAAGGGAAGGTCGATCGCCGAGGTCTTGGACTCCTCGATCGAGGAAGCGCTGGAGCTGTTTGCACCGCTGCCCGCGATTGCGCGGCATCTCAGCACGCTGGTTGACGTGGGACTTGGTTATGTACGCCTCGGGCAGCCGGCGCCGACCCTCTCCGGCGGCGAAGCCCAGCGCGTCAAACTGGCCAGTGAGCTGCAGAAGCGGGCGACGGGCCGCACGCTCTACGTGCTGGATGAGCCAACCACGGGTCTGCACTTCGAGGACATTCGCAAGCTGTTGGGTGTCTTGGGCCGGCTTGTCGACGCGGGCAACACCGTCGTCGTGATCGAGCACAACCTCGACGTGATCAAGACCGCCGACTGGCTGATCGACATGGGTCCGGAAGGTGGCTCGCGCGGCGGCTTGGTGATTGCGCAGGGCACCCCTGAGCAGATCGCGGCCAGTGCCAAGTCCTACACCGGGGCCTACCTCAAGCCACTGCTCGACGGGCAGTCCATCCCCATCAGGGCGACCCAACCAGCGCTCGTCGCCAGCTGATCGAACCAAATCGATGCCTATCTCGTGTGGGCTCGAAAGGCATCTTCACGGTTGGAGGCATCTGTGTCCGAGCTCGGCGACCCCCAGCCGCACCAGGAATGCTCCGCCACCACGCGTCGTACCGTGCTTCGAACCGCAGGACTGCTCGCCCTCGCCGGCGGTGGCGCCGCCGCGCTAGCTAGTTGCTCCGCTGACGCTCAAAGCGGCTCGCCCTCCACCGCGCCAGCCGCGGAAACGACCTCTCCACCAGCGTCGCCGTCGCCGACCGTCGACTCGACCTCCACTAAGCCGTCCGCCTCGAAGGCAAAGGCGCCCGACGGTCCAAGCGTCGCAACCTCAAAGGTGCCGGTCGGCGGTGGAGTGATCTTGGAAGACGCCGACTATGTCGTCACTCAGCCGAGGAAGGGAAAGTACAAGGCGTTCAGCAAGATCTGCACGCATCAGGGATGCCCGGTGGCCGCCGTCAGGAACGGAGTCATTCACTGCGACTGTCACGGCAGCGAATACTCGATCAAGGACGGCTCGGTGACGAATCCCCCCGCTCCGAAACCTCTTGCCGAGGCGAAGGCCGCTGTCTTCGAAGGCAAGGTCTACGTCACTGGTTGACCCGTCGGCAGGGTTCGTCCAGACCATGTCAACCAGCCTCACTTGTCGTATCCGAGTTGCTCCTTGCTACGACGACCACCGACCGGCCGGAGATCCTCGTGGGGCGGAGTGGCCGGGTGATCGCGCGGTTCGATCACCGGACGCAGGACTCCGGCAACATCTCGTGGTTGGTCGAGACGCGCAGTGGCGCATTCTTCGTCAAGACAGCTGGAGTTCCCGATGCTCCGCCTCCTGGCGCGTACGCACATGACCGAGACGCGCGGCAGGAGATCGTTTCAGCGTTCGCCGAGGCTTGGGCATCGGCCAGCAGTGTCTGATCGACTCGACACGGGGTGACTCTGGAGTGCCGATTGGACCGTCGGCGCTCGCGCCTAGTCTGGGGCGCGTGGTACCTCCAGTCGCGCCTCGCCCAGCGCCGGCGTACCGGCCCGCGCCGGGTTCCATTCCGGACCAGCCTGGGGTGTACCGCTTCTCCGACGCCGACGGCCGAGTCATCTATGTGGGCAAGGCGAAGAGCCTGCGATCCCGGCTGAATTCCTACTTTGCTGATCCGGCGTCGCTGCTGAGCCGCACCCGATCCATGGTCAGCACAGCCACTAAGGTGGATTGGACCGTGGTGCAGAACGAGGTCGAGGCGCTGCAGCTGGAGTACTCCTGGATCAAGGAGTTCGACCCGCGCTTCAACATCAAGTACCGCGACGACAAGTCTTATCCGTGGCTCGCAGTCACCGTCTCCGAGGAGTTTCCGCGGGTGATGGTCGGCCGCGGGGCGAAGCGCAAAGGCACCAGATACTTCGGCCCCTACTCTCACGCCTGGGCCATCCGCGAAACGGTCGACATGCTGCTCCGGGTGTTTCCGATGCGCTCCTGCCGGCCCGGAGTGTTCAAGAACCACAAGCAGCTCGGCCGGCCTTGCCTGCTTGGGTATATCGGCAAGTGCTCGGCGCCCTGCATCGGCCGTGTCACGCCGGAGGAGCACCGAGCGATCGTCGACGATTTCTGCCAGTTCGTCTCCGGTCAAGCCGCGCCGATGATCAAGAATTTGGAACGGGAAATGCGTGCCGCCAGTGACGCGCTGGAGTTCGAGCGCGCGGCTCGGCTACGAGACGACATCGGCGCCTTGCAACGAGCCACCGAACGCAATGCCGTCGTGCTGCGGGACGGTACCGACGCCGACGTCATCGCGCTCGCCGAAGACCCGCTTGAGGCGGCCGTGCAAATCTTTCACGTACGCGGGGGCCGCATCCGTGGCGAGCGCGGCTGGGTTGCCGACCGGTTCGACAACGGCGGCAGCGAGGAGCTGATCGAACAGTTCCTGCTCCAGCTCTATGGCGAGCCCGATCCCACGACCAATGATCACGATGCGGTGCCGCGGGAAATCTTGGTACCGGTCATGCCGTCCTCGGCGGAGTCTCTCACCCGAATGCTCGAGGAGCGGCGCGGCTCACACGTCTTCATCCGAGTGCCGCAACGTGGCGACAAGCGGGCCCTCATGGAGACGGTGGCCCGCAATGCGCAGCAGATCTTGATCAAGCACAAGACCACCCGCGCTGGTGATCTTTCGACTCGCAACCGTGCGCTGGAAGAAATCCAGGAGGCGCTGGAGCTTCCCACGGCACCGCTGCGCATCGAGTGTTACGACATTTCCAATCTGCAGGGCACGGAAGTGGTCGGATCAATGGTCGTGTTTGAAGACGGCCTGCCGCGGAAGAGTGAGTACCGGCGGTTTGTGATCCGGCAGGTCGAAGGGCAGAACGACGTCGCAGCCATGCACGAGGTGATCACCCGCCGGTTCCGGCGACTTCTCGATGACCGTGCGGCCATGAAGAAACAGTTGGGGGACGGGCAAGAAACCCGGTTGGACGATGAGGAAGGCCCGCTGCTGATCGATCCGACGACCGGGGCACCGCGCAAGTTCGCGTACACACCAGCACTGGTGGTCGTCGACGGCGGACCGCCACAGGTAGCGGCAGCCGCGAAGGCTCTGCACGAGCTCGGCATCGACGATGTGGCTTTGTGCGGCCTTGCGAAACGACTCGAGGAGGTGTGGCTGCCTGACATCGACGAACCGGTGATCTTGCCACGCACCAGCGAGGGCCTCTACCTCTTGCAGCGGCTGCGCGACGAGGCGCACCGCTTCGCGATCACTCACCATCGCTCGCGGCGCAGCAAATCGATGGTGGAGTCGCTGCTCGACCAAGTGCCCGGTCTGGGGGAGGTACGACGTAAGGCATTGATCAGCTACTTCGGCTCACTGAAGAAGCTGCGCGCGGCGAGCGTGGAGGAAATTGCTGCCGTACCTGGCTTCGGGCTCAAGACCGCCACCGCGATCAAGACCGCGCTGCAACAGGCGCCACGGCCGGAGGCGATCGATATGGCGACTGGTGAGGTGCTGGATCATGCACCCTGAGCTTGTCGAATCATGCACCCTGAGCTTGTCGAAGGGTGCATGTTTGCTGCGCTTCGACAAGCTCAGCGCGCATGACGCTGAACTCCTCCTTGCAGGTATTCGGGAATAATCAGCTCTGTGAGCAGCGAGAGCTCTGAGGGACAGTTGGACGTCGAGCGCCCGACCAAGCCGCTCCGCCTGGTCGTGGTGAGCGGCATGTCAGGCGCCGGACGCTCTACGGCAGCCCACAACCTGGAGGATCTCGGCTGGTACGTGGTGGACAACCTGCCGCCGAGCGTGCTGCCCGAGGTCTGCCGCCAGGCGCGAGAGATCGACGTGACGCGCCTCGCGGTCGTGCTGGATGTCCGTACCCGAGGCTTCTTCGAGCAGCTGCCAGCTATGTTCACCGAACTGGCCGCCATCGGCACGCTACCTGAAATCTTGTTCCTGGAGGCGACCGACGACGTCATCGTGCGGCGTCAGGAGTCCGTACGCCGGCCGCATCCGCTGCAGGGTGACGGACGGCTGCTGGACGGCATACACCGGGAACGCGAGACGCTGGCCACTCTCCGGGCGGCGGCCGACCTGGTCATCGACACGTCCTCGCTGAACATTCACCAATTGGGCTCCCGCGTCGCCCACGCGTACGGCGGCAGCACCGATGATCAGTTGCGGGTCACCCTGCTGTCGTTCGGCTTCAAGTACGGCATTCCCGTGGATGCAGACATGGTTTTTGACGTGCGCTTCCTGCCCAATCCGCATTGGATTCCCGAGCTGCGCCCGCAGACGGGTCTTAGCAAGCCGGTGAGCGATTACGTGCTCGGCCAGCCGGGTGCCGAGCCGTTCCTCACCTCCATGGAGGACCTGATGGGCGTCGTATCGGTGGGCTACGTCACCGAGGGGAAGCGGTTCGCCACGCTCGCCATCGGCTGTACCGGCGGCAAGCACCGCAGTTCAGCGATCGCCGAGGAGTTGGCCCGCCGACTGCGAGCTAAGGGCTTGTCGACCACTGTGCTGCACCGCGATCTGGGTCGCGAGTGAGCAGCCGCGATATGGCGCGCGTCCTCACATCGGGCTCTTTAGGTCCGACGCTCCCGGCTGTGGTGGCCTTCGGCGGTGGGCATGGACTGGCTGCCTCATTGACGGCGTTGCGTCGGGTGACGGACCACTTGACGGCGATCGTCACGGTCGCTGACGACGGCGGGTCCTCGGGCCGGCTCCGCGACGAACTCGGCTGCCTGCCTCCAGGCGACCTCAGGATGGCGCTCGCGGCGTTATGCGGCGATGACGAGTCTGGGCGTACCTGGGCCGACGTCTTGCAGTACCGGTTCAGCAGCAGCGGGCCCATGGATGATCATGCGATCGGCAATCTGCTGATCGTCGGGCTGTGGGAGCGGCTGGGCGACCCGGTGGCCGGCTTGGACATGGTGGCCAAACTCCTCGGTGCCAAGGGCAGGGTGTTGCCGATGGCGTCGGTGCCGCTGGAAATCGCTGCCGAGGTGATCGGCCTCGACGCTGAGAAACCGGACGAGCTGTCGGAGATTCGCGGTCAGGCCAGAGTTGCGACCACGGCGGGCGAGGTCTGCTCAGTGCGGCTCATTCCGCATGATCCGCCAGCATGTCCGGAATCGCTCGAGGTAGTGCTGCAGGCCGACTGGGTCGTTCTCGGTCCCGGCTCATGGTTTACCTCAGTCATTCCTCATCTGCTTGTTCCAGAGCTCGCCGAAGCGATCAACGCCACTGCGGCGCGGCGCATTCTCACCCTGAACCTGGAGCCTTCCGGCGAGACCGCCGGATTTTCGGCCGCGAAGCACATTGAGCTGCTCGCCGACCACGCTCCCGACCTGCGACTCGACGTCGTACTCATCGACAGCGGTTTTGCCTCCGATGACCCGCATTTGGCGTCCCGAGCCGAGTCCTTGGGAGCGCAGCTGGTGGTCGCGGATCTCGCCGCCCGTGACGGCTCGCCGCGCCACGACCCACTACGCCTGGCGTCGGCGTACGCCGAGATCCTGGGCGTCTGAGTCCTGCCAAAGCGCCAAGATGCATGCCTTAGCTGTGTAATCATTCACCAATGGCCATGACCGCCCAGGTGAAAGCAGAGCTGGCGACTATCAAGTCGACCAAGCCATGCGACCGCAAGTCGGAGGTTGCTGCAACACTGCGGTTCGCCGGCGGTTTGCACATTGTCAGCGGGCGGATCGTGATCGAGGCCGAGCTGGACACCGGCGCCGCCGCGCGTCGTCTGAGGACAGACATCAGCGAGGTCTTCGGCCACCCGAGCGAGCTGGTCATCGTAAACGGCTCCGGGATTCGGCGGGGTACCCACTACGTTGTCCGCGTCATCAAGGATGGCGAGGCGTTGGCCCGGCAAACCGGTCTGATCGACTCGCACGGCCGGCCGGCGCGCGGCCTTCCGGCCCAGGTGGTCAGCGGCGGCCTCTGCGACTGCGTTGCGGCATGGCGTGGCGCATTCTTGGCACACGGCTCGCTCACCGAACCGGGCCGCTCGATGGCACTCGAGGTGACCTGCCCAGGACCGGAGGCAGCACTGGCGCTGGTGGGCGCGGCGCGTCGGCTCGGAATCCCGGCGAAGGCTCGCGAGGTGCGCAACATCGACCGCGTCGTCATCCGCGACGGCGATGCCATCGCCGCATTGCTCACCAAGCTCGGTGCGCATGAGTCGCTGCTGGTCTGGGAGGAGCGCCGGATGCGTCGCGAGGTGCGCGCGTCGGCGAACCGCCTCGCAAACTTCGATGACGCGAATCTGCGCCGCTCGGCCCGTGCCGCAGTAGCTGCCGGCGCACGAGTCGAACGTGCCCTGGAGATCTTGGGCGACGACGTTCCCGATCACCTGCGGGCCGCCGGTCTGCTCCGCATCGAGAACAAGCAGGCCAGCCTAGAGGAGCTTGGCCAAATGCATGAGCCACCGCTGACCAAGGACGCGGTCGCGGGCCGGATCCGCCGGCTGCTGGCAACGGCCGACAAGCGGGCGGCCGAGCTGGGAATACCGAACACCGAGGCCAGCCTCAGCGCTGACATGCTGGAGGAGGAGTAAGTCCTCGACTGCACGCCTGACCACCAGCAAAAACGGCCGTCACGCGTGCCAGCGAAGTTCGTTAAGGTGGTCTCTGGTCCCGACCTCGTGGGACCGTGAACAGCTGAAGGAGATCGTGTCATGACCGTCCGTGTTGGTATTAATGGCTTCGGCCGTATCGGCCGAAACTTCTACCGCGCGCTGCTTGCCTCAGGTGCCGACATCGAGGTCGTCGCCTTCAATGACCTGTTCGACGATGACACTCAGGCTCACCTATTGAAGTACGACTCGATCTTGGGGCGGCTGGATCTGCCGGTGGAGGTTGTCGAGGGTGGCATCAAGGTCGGCGACAAGATTGTGAGATCGTACGCGGAGCGCGATCCCGCAGCCCTTCCGTGGGGCGATATCGGCGCCGACGTCGTGATCGAATCCACCGGCTTCTTCACCGATGCCACCAAGGCCAAGGCCCACCTGGATGCGGGTGCCAAGAAGGTGATCATCTCCGCACCGGCCAAGAACGAGGACTGGACCGTCGTGATGGGCGTCAACGATGGCGACTACGACGCGACGAAGCACAACATCATTTCCAACGCCTCGTGTACGACCAACTGCCTGGCGCCAATGGCGAAGGCGCTCGACGACGGGCTTGGCATTGTCAAGGGCCTGATGACGACCATCCACGCGTACACGCAGGACCAGAACCTGCAGGACGGGCCGCACCGTGATCTACGTAGGGCCCGCGCTGCCGCGCTGAATGTCGTGCCAACCTCGACGGGTGCAGCTAAGGCGATCGGACTGGTGCTGCCCCAGCTGAAGGGCAAGTTGGACGGCTACGCGTTGCGCGTCCCTGTTCCCACCGGATCCGCGACCGATCTGACCTTCGAGGCGTCCCGCGAAACCTCGGTCGAGGAGGTCAACGGCATCATGCAGGCGGCTGCTGACGGGCCGCTCAAGGGATATCTGAAGTACACCAGCGACGCGATCGTCTCCACCGACATCGTGACTGACCCCAGTTCCTGCATCTTCGATTCGGGCCTCACCAAGGTGATTGGTAACCAGGTCAAGGTCGTCGGCTGGTACGACAACGAGTGGGGCTACTCCAACCGCCTCGCCGACCTCGTCGTACTGATCGGCGAGTCCCTGTAGTCCGGCCACCTCGATCGGGCGTCTCGGGTTTCCTACGCTCACGTAGGAAACCGGCGCTCTGCATGGGCTGCAACGTGTGCAAACGGCCAGGAACCTGTGCAAGGCTTCCATTTCGGCCCACTCGGCGATCTTGCCCTGGAAAGGATCAAGCGTGAAGTCAGTTTCTGATCTTGGTGACCTGAGCGGCAAGCGGGTGCTGATCCGCTGCGACCTGAACGTGCCGCTGGATGGGCAAACGATCACCGATGATGGCCGGATTCGCGCTTCGCTGCCGACCCTCAACGAGCTTCGGGATCGCGGTTCCAAGATCATCGTGCTCGCACATCTGGGCCGTCCGAAGGGTCAGGTCAACCCGAAATATTCCTTGGCACCGGCCGCGAAGCGACTGTCTGAGCTGCTGGATACCAATGTTCGGCTCGCCAAGGACGTGGTCGGGGAGTCGGCCCAGAGCATTGTCGATGGACTCACCGATGGTGACGTGGCGATGTTGGAGAACGTCCGCTACGAGCCGGCGGAGGAGTCCAAGGACGATGCCGAACGCGGCGCCCTGGCCGACCGATACGCAGCCTTCGGCGATGCGTTCGTCTCAGATGGATTCGGCGTCGTGCATCGCAAGCAAGCGTCTGTGTACGACGTAGCGCAGCGGTTGCCCAGTGCGGCCGGGGGACTGGTGAACACTGAGGTGGAGGTGCTGAGCCGACTCATCGAATCGCCGGCACGCCCGTACGTCGTGGTGCTGGGCGGTGCGAAGATCTCCGACAAGCTGGGGGTCGTCGCAAACTTGATCAGGACCGCGGACACCCTGGTGATCGGCGGCGGTATGGCCTTCACCTTCCTTGCGGCGCAGGGTTACGAGGTAGGTAAGAGCCTCCTCGAGGAAGATCAGCTCGAGACTGTCCGGAAATATCTCATCGATGCCGCCTCCGGCGGCAAACAGATCTTGCTGCCCTCTGACATCGTCGTGGCGCCAGAGGTGGCGCCGGACGCCCAGCCCACCGTGGTGCCCGCTGACGCTATACCGCCGGATCAGGTCGGACTGGACATCGGCCCAGATTCGGCTCGGGTGTTCGGCAGGGTGATCAGCAACGCCAAGACGGTCTTCTGGAACGGGCCGATGGGTGTCGCGGAGTGGCAGAGCTTCGCGGCAGGCACCACTGCGGTTGCGCGGGCGCTGACCGACGTGGATGGCCTAACCGTCGTCGGCGGCGGCGATTCGGCCGCGGCGATTCGTGATCTTGGCTTCCGCGACGACCAGTTCGGTCACATCTCGACCGGCGGCGGCGCGAGCCTGGAGTATCTCGAGGGCAAGACCCTCCCGGGCTTGGCCGTGCTTGACGGCGAGGTTTAGCAGATGGCGCGCAAGCCATTGATGGCCGGCAATTGGAAGATGAACCTCAACCATGTCGAAGCCGTCGGCCTTGTCCAGAAGCTGGCATGGACCCTGGAGGACAAGAAGCACGACCCAAAGAAATCTGAGGTCATCGTGCTACCACCGTTCACCGATCTGCGGACCGTACAGACCCTGGTAGACGGCGATCGGCTGGAGATCGGTTACGGGGCCCAAGACGTGTCGGTGTTCGACAACGGCGCGTACACCGGTGACATTTCCGCGGACATGCTGATCAAGCTCGGCTGCCGCTACGTGGTCATCGGCCACTCCGAGCGGCGGCGCTTCCATGGCGAGGATGACAACATCGTCAACGCGAAGACTGTGAAGGCGGTCTCGCGTGGTCTGGTGCCGATCGTCTGCGTCGGCGAGGGCCTTGCGGTTCGGCAGGAGCTGCGCCAGGTGCCGGACACGTTGCACCACGTCGAGGGGGCGCTCGCCGGGCTCACCGCTGAGCACGTGGCGAAGATGGTCATCGCGTACGAGCCGGTGTGGGCGATCGGCACTGGACGGGTGGCCACACCTGATGACGCTCAAGAGGTCTGCGCGGCGATCCGCGGCTGGATTTCACAGCGGCACGGCGACGACATCGCAGCTCAGATAAGGATCTTGTACGGCGGATCGGTCAACGCGACCAACGTTGCCGCCTTGATGGCAGAGGCGGACATCGACGGCTGCCTGGTCGGCGCGGCCAGCCTGAAGCCCGACGAGTTTGCTGCCATTGCACGGTTCTACGAGATGCCGATGATCTGAGCCACGCGAATCCAACGCTGGTGGAGATTTTCACTCATTTATGAATCGGTGAGTTAGGCTAACGTCCGTGCTTCTCGTGCCCATGATGACCGTGCCGATCCTGATTTTCTCCATCATTGTGGTGATCACCAGCGTCGCGCTCGCGTTGTTCGTGCTGATGCACAAAGGCCGCGGCGGTGGTTTGTCTGATCTCTTTGGTGGTGGAATCTCTTCCTCCCTCGGTGGGTCGTCAGTCGCAGAACGAAATCTCGACCGACTCACCGTCATCATCGGAGTGGTCTGGTTCGCTGCAATCGTGGCACTCGGCTTGCTCTACAAGCTGGGTGCCTGACTGCTCACGACCACCGGCCGGTCGCTCGACAAGATAGGAACTCATCCACGGCTAAGAAGGGCGAGGGAGAACGAAGGTGGCTGGTGGAAGTGCCATTCGTGGCAGCCGGGTGGGCGCTGGTCCGATGGGGGAGGCCGAGCGGGGCGATGCCGCACCGCGCCTCTACGTCTCGTACTACTGCGCGCACAATCATGAAACGCGGCCCGCATTTGCCGCAGATGCCACGATTCCTGAGACCTGGGACTGCCCGCGATGCGGTTTACCGGCAAACCTCGACTCCCTGAATCCGCCGCCACCGCCGAAGATCGAGCCGTACAAGACACACCTGGCTTACGTCAAGGAGCGCCGTACCGACAAAGAGGCGGCCGACATCCTCACTGAGGCGCTGCAAGCCCTTCGCGCCCGGCGCGAACGCGGCGACGTCATTTACTGAGCTATCTACTGGGCTCGGCCTAGATCCGTCCGCGCTGCTGCAGATCGGTGGGCAGCTCGGCTGCCGCGTCGCGGTCCAGTAACCACAGTGTTCGTTCCACTCCGGAGACTCCGGCCGCAGGGACCTGCACGGGGCCAGCGCCCAGTAGCGCCATCTTCGCAGCCGCCGCCTTGTCCGATCCGCTCACCACGAACCAGACCTCGCGCGATCGGTTGATCACCGGAAGGCTCAAGCTGATCCGCTCGGGTGGCGGCTTCGGGGAGGCACGTACCGGGATGACATCACCTTCGGCGTACGACGAGGGATGCTCGGGGAAGATCGAGGCGACATGGCCGTCGGGCCCCATGCCGAGCAAGCAAATGTCGAAGATCACCTCGCCAAGCTCCCGCGCATAAGCTTCAGCGGCTTGATCAAGGTCAACGCCGCCGTCGCTTGCGGGCATCTCATGAACTCGATCCGGGTTGAGTGCCAGTGGCTTGGCGAGCAAATCGAGTGCCTGCTTGGCGTTCCGGTCAGCATCGTCAGCCGGAACAAACCGCTCGTCCCCCCACCAGAGATCCACTCGGGACCAGTCGACGGCTGAGTTCGATCCCTCATCGGCCAGCCGCTGGTAGGCACGGGTGGCGATTCGCCCCCCGGTGAGCGCGACTTGCGGGATCCGGAAGTCGCGCTGAATCTCGGTTAGCCGCGCCATCAGCCGGGCGGCGAGGGCCTCCGCCACCTCATCCGGCCCGGAATGCAGCAAGATCTCGGGACTTCCACCGCTGTTCGCCGCGTCCATGCCTAGCGACTCCCTGTTGTGATCGTGGTCTTCTTGGCGGCCGTTCGAGCCGGATCCGCCGCTTTCTTGGCAGTGCCCTTCTTGGCGGTGCCCTTCTTGGCAGTGCCCTTCTTGGCAGTGCCCTTCTCGGCCGCTCGTCTGCTCGCTGTTTTCTTGGGTCCACCGTCCAACAGCGACTTGACGGTGTGCTCGTAGACCTGGTCCGGATCCATGCGACGCAGTTCTTCGGAGAGCAGCTCGGTGAAATTGCGACGCTTGAGGGCCACGAGCCGCTCGGGCTGCCCGGGTACGGCATAGGACGCCAGCAGGCCGTCGGGCCTGGTGATCGCAATGTCGCCGGCTGCGGTACCCATCCGGACCGAGGTAAGTCCGGGCCCGCCGCTGACCTTGCCGGTCACCTGGACTTTGAGCCGGGTCCGCAGCCAAGCTGCGAGCAGGTCGGCAGACGGGTTGTTGCGTTCAGACTCGATGGAGACCGACTTGATCTTGGCCGGATACTGGTCCAGGGCGGCGGCCAGCAGCGCCCGCCAGGGCGTCAGTCGCGTCCAGCTCAGGTCTGTATCACCTGCGGTGTAGTCCTTGGCGCGTGCCTTCAGTGCTGCGAGCGGGCGAGGAGAGGCTGCCGCATCAGTCATCCGTCGCATCGCCAGCTGTGCCAGCTCATCGTCCGCGCGGTTGCGCGGCGCTTTACCTGGCCACCAGATGACGACGGGTGAGTCAGGCAGTAACAGCGGCCGGATCACTGAGCCAGGATGTGCTGCCACCGCGCCGCGCATCCTGATCACCACAACCTCGCCCGGCGTGCCCTCGCCGATGTGGACCTCGGCGTCCAAGGCGGCGTTTCGTCCCGGCGCCGTGACCACCAGCAGAATCCGAGACGGATGCTCACGTCCGGCCGCCATACTTGCCTCGAGTGCGCTCGGGAACTCGGAGTCGTCGCACACGATGATCAAGGTCAGCACCATGCCCTGGGCTGGGCTGCCCGCACTGCGTCGGACCCGTATTAGCTCGGCGGAGATCTTCGCCGAGCTGGTGCCCTCAAGGTTGATGATCATGGCCGCCGCCAGCTGAACCCGTCCCGGGCCAGCATCTCCTCGGCACTCCTCGGTCCCCAGGATCCCGGTTCATACGGCTCGGGCTGCTCCGGCAGACCGGCCCAGTAGTCCAACACCGGATCCAAGATCTCCCAGGAAAGCTCAACTTCCTCGTGTTGTGGGAACAGCGGTGGATCGCCTAGCAGGACGTCCAAGATCAACCTCTCGTACGCCTCGGGGGAGGATTCGGTGAATGCCTCGCCATAGGCGAAGTCCATGTTGACGTCGCGGATTTCCATCTGGGTACCTGGCACCTTGGCGCCAAAACGCAGAGTCACGCCCTCATCCGGCTGGATCCGCAGCACGACGGCGTTGTAGCCCAGCTCCTCGGTGTCGGTCTTGGCAAAAGGCAGGTGTGGTGCGCGCTTGAACCCGAGTGCGATCTCGGTTACTCGGCGCGCGAGGCGTTTTCCGGTGCGCAGGTAAAACGGCACACCCGCCCACCGGCGGTTATCGATGTCGAGGCGGATCGCGGCGTAGGTCTCGGTTCGTGTGTCCGGTGGGATCCGATCCTCGTCCAGATAGCCCTTGACCTTCTCCCCGCCGGCCCAGCCCCCGGCGTACTGACCCCGGGCGGTATACAGGTCCATCCGCTTCGGTGGTCGAGCCGCGGCAAGCACTTTCTGCTTCTCCGCGCGGAGCTGGCTCGCTTCGAAGGAGTTCGGTTCCTCCATCGCTGTCAGCGCCAGCAGCTGCAGCAGGTGATTCTGGACGACGTCCCGGGCGATACCAATGCCGTCGAAATATCCAGCGCGACCGCCGATGCCGATGTCCTCGGCCATGGTGATCTGCACCTGGTCGACGTAGTTGTTGTTCCATACCGGCTCGAACAGCTCGTTGGCGAACCGGAGCGCCAACACGTTCTGCACGGTCTCCTTGCCGAGATAGTGATCGATGCGGAACACCGACGTAGCTGGAAAGACGCTGAGGACAATCCGATTCAGGTCCCGAGCGCTGGCTAGATCGTGGCCGAACGGTTTTTCGATCACCACCCGGCTCCACCGACCGGGGTGCTGCTCGGCCAGCCCGTGGGAACGCAACTGGTCGACGACCGTCTGGAACAATCCGGGCGGTATGGAGAGGTAGAACGCGTGGTTACCGCCGGTACCACGCGCCTCGTCAAGGTCGGCGATCGTCTCAGCCAGATGGTTGAAGGATTCCTCGTCGCCGATCTCACCTGGCACGAACCGGATGCCTTCAGAGAGTTGTTGCCAGACTTCCTCTCGGAAGGGGGTTCGGGCGTGCGCCTTCACTGCGGTGTGCACGACATGCGCGAAGTCCTGGTGCGCCCAGTCCCGCCGGGCAAACCCGACCAGCGCGAAACCAGGCGGTAGCAGGCCACGGTTGGCCAGGTCGTAGACCGCCGGCATCAGTTTCTTGCTGGACAGGTCGCCGGTGACCCCGAAGATCACCAGCACGCATGGGCCGGCAATCCTCGGCAGTCGCCGGTCTTGGAGATCCCGCAGTGGATTGGGCCGCAGATCTGTGGTCACTTCGCAGACTTAGCAGCCTCGAGCTCCTGCTGCACGTTGGAGACCAATTCGTTCCACGATGCCTCGAACTTCTCGACACCTTCCTTCTCGAGTACCTCGACCACCTCGTCGTAGGAGATGCCCACCCGCTCCAGGGCGTCTAGCAACTCCTGCGCTTCCGCCTTGGTACCGGTCACCATGTCACCGCGCACCTCGCCATGATCGGCGAAAGCCATCATGGTCTTCTCCGGCATGGTGTTCACCGTGTTCGGTACGACGAGGTCGGTGATGTACATGGTGTCGGAGTAGTCAGGGTTCTTGACCCCGGTCGAGGCCCACAGCGGGCGCTGCCGGTTGGCTCCCTGGGCCTCAAGAGCGGCAAACCGCTCGCCGCTGAACTCCTCCTCATAAAGCGCGTACGCGAGGCGTGCATTGGCGATGGCGGCCTTGCCGCGCAGCGCTAATGCCTCGTCCGAGCCGATGGCTTCCAGTCGCTTGTCGATCTCGCTGTCCACTCGGGAAACGAAGAAGGAAGCCACGGATTGGATCTTGCTCAGGTCATGTCCCACGGCTGCAGCCTGTTCCAAGCCGGTCATGTAGGCATCGATCACCGCACGGTAGCGCTCAAGCGCGAAGATCAGCGTCACATTGACGCTGACGCCCTCGCCGGTGACCGAGGCGATCGATGGCAGACCGGCCTTGGTTGCCGGGATCTTGATCAATACGTTGGGCCGGTCGACGATCTTCCACAGGTCTGTGGCCTGCGCGGTAGTTGCGTCGGTTTCGTTGGCAAGATCAGGATCGACCTCGATGGAGACACGTCCGTCGACGCCGTTGGTTGCGGCATAGGTAGCGGCCATGACGTCACACGCATTGCGTACGTCGTCGGTGGTGAGCTTCTTGATCGCGTCGTGGAGGTCGGCGTCGCGTGCCGCTAGTTCCATCATCTGTGCGTCGTACATGTGGCCTTGGGACAGCGCCGCGGCGAAGATCGTCGGGTTGGTTGTGACGCCGGAAACGGAGTAGTTGGACACCAGATCGGCGAGGTTGCCGGAGGTGATGCGCTCGCGCGACAGGTCGTCTAGCCAAATGGATACGCCGGCGTCTGCGAGGGCCTTGAGTCGTTCGCTCATGATCAGTTCTCCTCGATGAGTGGTGGTGGCGTCAGTTGATCGTGACGCCGGGGTGGACCTCTTCGTCTGCGGGCCCTACCGGTCCGCTGGCTGCCGGATGCGTGGGTGCTGTTGTCCCGGTGGCCGCATCGAGGCTGGATTGGGCGGCTGCGACGACTGTCTTGGCAGTGAAGCCAAACTCCTTGAACAACAGGCTGCCGGCCGCGCTAGCTCCGTAGTGATTGATGCTGATGATTCGCCCGGCGTCACCGACGAGGTCACGCCAACCGATCCCGACTCCCGCCTCGATCGAGACCCGCGCCTTGATGTCGGGCGGGATGACAGAGTCCTTGTAATCCTGATCTTGCCCATCGAACCATTCCCGACATGGCATCGACACCACGCGCGCAGCGATGCCCTGGTCGGCGAGCTGCTGCTGGGCCGTGACGATGTACTGCACCTCCGAGCCCGTCCCGATCAAGATCACATCCGGGGTACCGTCGCTGTCTTTGAGAATGTAGCCGCCTCTCGCTACTCCAGAGGCGTCGGCGAAGCCGTCCTCGCCGCGTGGGAAGATAGGCACGGCCTGCCGGGTGAGGGCCAGCCCGGCGGGTCTGTCTTTGTTTTTCAAGATCACTTCCCACGCCGCCGCGGTCTCGTTGGCGTCCGCCGGCCGGACCACGTCGAGTCCCGGGATCGCCCGCAGCGCGGCAACGTGTTCGATCGGCTGGTGGGTTGGGCCATCTTCTCCGAGACCAATCGAGTCGTGAGTCCACACGTAGGTCACTGGCAGCTTCATCAATGCCGCGAGACGCACTGCGGGCCGCATGTAGTCGCTGAACACCAAGAAGGTGCCGCCGTACGGCCGTAAGCCGCCGTGCAGCTTGATGCCGTTCATGATCGCGCCCATGGCGTGCTCGCGGATCCCGAAGTGCAGCACCCGGCCGTAGGGGCCGCCAGGGAACATCTTGCTTTGCCGGTCGCTGGGCAGGAAGCTCGGCTCGCCTTCCGGGGTGGTGAGGTTGGATTCGGCGAGGTCGGCTGAGCCGCCCCACAGCTCAGGCATCCGAGGAGCGATCGCGGTCAGCACCTTTCCAGACGCCGCTCGGGTCGCGATCCCCTTGGGATCGGCAGACCAGCTCGGCAATGCCTCCTCCCAGCCCGGGCTCAGGTCGTTCCTGGTCAGCCGCTCATGCAGTCCCTTGGCTTCCGGATTGTCCGCGGCCCAACTGTCGTAGGCCTGCTGCCACTGCTGCTCGGCCTCGGCCCCGCGGTCCACCAGCTTGCGGGTGTGCTCGATCACCTCATCGGCAACCTCGAAGGTCTTCTCCGGATCGAAGCCCAGCACCTCCTTGGTATCGGCGACCTCCTCATCACCCAGCGCAGCGCCATGAGCCTTCCCGGTGCCTTGCAGGTGAGGGGCGGGCCAGCCGATGATCGTATGCAAGCAGATGAAGCTCGGCCGATCGGTGACTGCTTTGGCAGCCTCCAAAGCATCCTGCAAGGCAGCGACATTCTCCTGGTAGTGATGAGCGTCGCCGTGGGTCCAATCCACGCTTTGCACGTGCCAGCCGTACGCGGCGTACCGGGCGGTGGTGTCCTCGGTCAGGGCGATGTTGGTGTCGTCCTCGATGGAGATGCGATTGCTGTCGTAGATCAACGTCAGATTGTCGAGCCGCTGAGTCCCGGCCAGCGACGAGGCCTCGGAGGAGACACCCTCCTCGATATCGCCATCGGAGGCGAGGCAGTAGATGTGATGGTCGAAGACCGAGGATCCGGGCGGAGCATCAGGGTCGAGCAATCCGCGCGTCCGGCGAGCGGCCATGGCCATTCCCACTGCGTTGGCGACGCCCTGGCCCAGGGGCCCGGTGGTCACCTCGACGCCCTTGGTATGCGCGTGCTCAGGGTGCCCAGGCGTCAACGAGCCAAAGAATCGGTACGCCTTGATGTCATCGAGTTCGAGCCCGAAACCGCCGAGGTAGAGCTGAATGTAGAGCGACAAGCTGGAGTGTCCACACGACAGCACGAACCGATCGCGGCCCGGCCAGTTGGTGTTGCTGGGGTTGTGTCGCATCATTCTCTGGAAGAGCAAATAGGCCACGGGCGCCAGGCTCATCGCCGTGCCCGGATGGCCGTTGCCAACGTGCTGCACGGCATCAGCAGCGAGCACCCGTATGGTGTCGACCGCGCGCGAATCGAGGTCGGTCCACCAGTCCGGGAGGACTGCGCCAGGAATGTTGGTGTCGGTCACACTCACGTAGGAAAGGTCCTTCCGAGACAGGCTGTGCGGGCTGCAGTCGAGCAGGCCGAGACAATGCGAGCCTATCGGGGGGCAGTCGGCCGGCGATATAGGGTCAGGCCGGGAAAGCTCGCATATGGGATCTGTGATAACTCCACGTCATGAAGTGTCAATCGCAGCGCCGAGCCCTAGACTGCCCTTGACCTGGGCCGACTAATAGTGAGTGAGTAGAGCTTGTGACGAGCATCGACGTCCCAGATCGGGTGGCCGCCGACAACCGTGCAGCCCGCGTCGACCTCGGGGTCAAGGCGATTCGCCGCAGCCGTCAGCTCGCCCGTGTGCGCGATGTTGTCACGGCATACCTCGGGCTGACCAAGCCACGCATCATCGAGCTACTCCTGGTCACTACCGTGCCGGCGATGTTCCTCGCTGCCGGCGGGGTTCCGCCGTTCATAGTGGTGCTGGCCACGATGGTGGGCGGCTGCCTGGCCGCGGCTAGCGCCAACGCCATCAACTGCGTGCTCGACCGTGACATCGATGAGCAGATGCGGCGTACTCGGCGCCGTCCGCTGCCCCGGCACGCTGTCAGCCCACTGGGTGCGACCGTGTTCGGAATGATCTTGGGGATCGCCGCGACGCTGTGGCTGGGCTATTTCGTCAACTGGTTGTCGGCAGCGCTCGCGTTGGGCGCCAATGCCTTCTACATCGTGGTGTACACCGTCTGGCTGAAACGACGTACGCCGCAGAACATCGTCTGGGGTGGCATCGCAGGCTGCTTTCCACCGCTGATCGGCTGGACTGCAGTGACCGGAAGCCTGGCGCTCACCCCGTTCGTCATGTTCTTGATCGTGTTCTTCTGGACTCCGCCGCACACCTGGGCGCTCGCCATGCGCTACCGGGAGGACTACGCGCGCGCGAACGTCCCGATGCTGCCGGTTGTGAGGTCAGCCCCTGTGGTGGCTCGACAGATCATGGCGTACTCGGCGGTGACGGTACTGGCGTCGCTGGTCCTCTGGCCGGTGGCGCACACCGGCTGGCTGTATCCCGCAGTGGCTGTCGTCCTGGGCGTTGCACTGCTGTGGCAATCCGCTCTGCTGTTGGCGCGGGCGCGGCGTGGCCTGACCGACGCGGCGTTGCAGCCGATGCGGCTCTTCCACTGGTCGAACTCCTACCTCGCGCTGCTTTTCGTCGCTGCCGCGGTCGATACGCTGCTGCGCTGAGGCGCCGCTCACTGACCGAGCGAGACGATCATGCGGCGTCGCAGCGGCGGCACTGCCGCAACGATGCGTAACACCGTACGGAACGCGCCGCGAGCCAGCCAATTGGCTGATCCTGCCTGGCGCGCGTTGCTGAGCGACCTTCTGACTGCGGCGAAGCCGTACTCCCGCATCTGTTCCTCGTACTCGTGCAGCGCTGGTATCAGCTCGCGTTCCCCTGACGCGACGGCCATCAGTCGACTGCGCAACAAATCGGCATCACGGAGTGCGGTGTTAGCACCAATGCCGGCCATTGGGGTCATGTTGTGGATCGCATCGCCAAGCAGCGTCACCCGTCCCGTTGGCCAGGGGTCGACGGGCCTCGCGCTGCGGACCTGGATCGCATTGACCGTGGTCGGGTCTGATCCGTCGATCAGCTCTCGCAGCGCCGGCGCCCAGCCGGCTGTCCGGTCGAGCACGACGCCCTGCAGATCCGCGCCGCTCAGCGCCTTGGCGTCCGGTGGGAAGCGACCGGCGTTGTCGGCGTAGGCCCAGAACGTGTACGCGGATGAGTTGTCCAGCAGGAAGCCATCGGGGGCTGTCTCCCCGGCGATCATCGTGCGGTCTGGTTGCCACACAGCGGTGAACAGAAAGCCGCTGCCGGTCGGGATGATCATGTTCGCGTCCTCGCGCAGCGGGCGTGGCAGGTTGGCTCGGTCAAGGCGGTGCTTGCCTGCGATGGCCAGGATGCCGGTGTCGATCCGCTCGGCGTCGGGAAGAAGCTGTTGTCGCACGCGGGAGTTGGCGCCGTCCGCACCGACCAAGATGTCGGCGGTAGCGGACATGCCGTCGGAGAAGTGTGCGGTGACCCGCCCGTCGGCGCCGGTTTCGTATCTGTCGAAGGTTTTGCCAAGGCGCACCACATCGTCAAGATCGGACAGCAGCACCTCACGCAAGCTGATCCGGCTCGCTCCGTAGTGAGCGTCGGCGGGGCTCGCATCGGGCAGAATTTCAGAGCCGGTGAACCGCAGCAAATCCTTCAACTG
>DATLQP010000249.1:0-7144 GCA_035535155.1 Propionibacteriaceae bacterium | reverse complement strand
AAGTATGTCGTGACCGAAAATGTCACCCAGACTGTTCCGGTGAGCCGCGAAGAGGTCCGGGTCGAGCGGGAGCCAATCACTGATAAGAACGTCGGCGCTGCCCGTTCCGGCCCGAATATCAGTGAAGAGGAGCACGAGGTCGTCCTGCACCAGGAGCGTCCGGTCGTGGAGAAGGAGGCTGTTCCAGTGGAGCGGGTCCGCCTCGGCACCGAGACGGTGACCGACCAGGAGACTGTCTCTGAAGATGTCCGCAAGGAGCAGATCGACAGCGACCTCGACCAAGGCCGAACCAAGCGCCGATCCGACCGCTGAGCCCGCCGCGCTTCAAGGAGAACCTGCAAGGTAGGAGGCTCAGCGGCTCGAGCCGTCGAGTACCTCCTGCGTAATTACGGGTAGTAACTAAATTCGGGGATCAAGCCGAGGGAGCCGATCACTGTGCGGATCCCATCCTCTGGCCTACCGGCGATCCACTCCGGACCGGTCGGCCACGTGACGACTTTGGAGGAAACCAATGACGAGATCTAATCCGGTGTCCTGGCTCGCGCACCACGCTCGGCGAGGCGTCACCGATCTCCCCGGGAACATCGTGTGGGCGGCCGACACCGTGCTGAAGAAGCCGGCCAAATCTGCCGGGAGGACGCTCCAGTCGGTGGGACACCAGGCGACATCCGCCGTTGCCGAGGTGAATCCGTTCGCTGATGGCGCCGACGGCCGGGTCGACGCAGCCCTGGAGCGCGCCCAAGAGCTCGAGGCGCAGGCTCGGGAGAAAGCCGAAGACGCGAAGGAGCGAGCGGAGGCAGCCGCGAAGGTCCAAGCCGGCGGCGGCAAGCAGATCGACGCAGCGCGGGATGAAGGCGAACGCGAGATCGCCGACGTGGTGGCCGAGGCTCAACGAGAGGCTGACGAGTACGTGGCCGCGAAGCGCGCCCGGGCGGAGAAGATCGCTGCCAACCACGTCGCCGCGGTCGAGGCCGACGTCGCCGAGCAAATAAAGCGAGCCAAGGACGAGGCCATGAAGGCGCACGCCAAGGCCGAGCAGGCGATCGAGCGGGCGCGTGATCAGATGAAGCAAGCTCGTGAGCTGGCCGAGGCGGCCGCAGAGGCTGCGCGACGGGCCGCCGATGAGGCCCGCGCTCGGGCCGAACGCCTATCTGAGCAAGCCGACGCCCAGGCCGCCGCTGCCCAGGGCAAGGTCAACGAGGCCAATGAACGACGTGAGGCCGTGCCCACCGAGGGCCGGAAGCTGGGCACAGATGCTGATACACGTCCGCTGGCTCTCGACGACATGACCAAGGAGGAGACATGATGTACAAACTTTTTGGCAAGAAGACAATTATCGATCGTCTTGGAGAGGCCGTCGGTCTAAAGCCGAAGCGCTCGAGCACGGCACTGAGGTCGGGACTTGCTGCGGCGGGTGCAGCCGCCGGGCTGGCCGCCGTGAGCGCCGTGGTCTCTGCACTGCGGGACCGCCAGAGCGATGGAAAACGCGATGGTCGGTAGGAAGACTCTCGGCCGCGTCGTCTTCTTCGGTCTGGGCTACCTGGCAGGCACGCGGGCCGGTCGCGAGCGGTACGCCCAAATCGAGGCCGGCTTCAAAGCCGTGATTGACAAGCTTCGTGCGCGCTATGCCGAGAACGCGACGAGTACGTCGTCATCGCCGTCGGGACGGGATGGATACAGCGACATCAGGCTCGGCGACTGATCGACGGCCACCATGCTGATCGAGATCCGTCTCCTGGCCCGGGTGTTCCGAATCCCACTCTTGCGTGTCGAGGGCGTCGTCGCCTTGCGGGACGACGATGCTCAGCACATATCGATGGCCCGAGCCGCTGCGCGGCCGAGGTTGATCGACACGATGCCCGGGAATGTCAGAGGTGCGATCGGCCGCGCGCCACTCGGCCGGGACCTTGCCGAAGCCGAAGCGATCATCTCCGGCATCGACCGATCGGGATCTCAGTGATGGATGAAGGATGGGACTCATTACCGCACGCGTGCCCAGAATTTCCTTCGCGAGAATCTGTTGATTGCGCGCTCAGACCCTGGGAACGATCTTGACCCGAGCCTCGTGCACCGCCTTGAGCCGCTCAGCCTCTTGCTCGGGATTTTGGTATGGGATGGCGCGGATGGCGTAGCTGCGCTTGCGCTTGCCGTCGGGGGTCTCCACCAGGAGCCCGTCTACGGTGGCGCGAACGGTGATCAGCTAGCAGCTAGATCGCGCAGAGGCCCCCCGAATGTCTGCCGGGGGGCCTTTGCTTGCCCGCGATCAGTGCGGGCGTAGCCCCCCAGAAGGTCTCTTGACGTCAAGATAATGGGGGTATGTCGGTCCCGGTCAAGATCGCCAGAGCGCAAGCGAGCGCGCGCCTGGTCAAGGCGATCGATGATCTTGCCCGGTCCGGGATGCTGCCGCACTGCGCCGACCGTAGGACCAGCCACTTGTGGCTCTCCGATCATCTCGAAGATCGCGCCCAAAGCGGTCAAGCTGTGCCGCGGCTGTCCGATCTTCACCGAATGCGGTGAGGCTGCCAGCGCTCGCCGTGAGCAGTTTGGCGTCTGGTCGGGCGTAGATCGCACCCCGCGCACCTGGCAAGGTCGGTCGACCAGCCAAGCCAGGCCGGCGTCATCGGCGGGTCAAGACGTGACTGCGAACCTTCTCGGCGGTCGCGTCCTCACCCTTGACGGCATCGATGCGCATCAGGCACTCATGATGATCGAGTGGCTTCGCCGGAACTATCCCAGCGTTCGCAATGGCGGTGCGGTGCCCGAGATCCCGTGGTTGCCGCTGCTGCGACGAGCGGCGAAGTTCGTAGACGAAACAACGGAACAAACCTCTGAGGTGATCGAGGCATCGTCTGACATAGATCACGAGCACGAGATCGACGCCATAGAGGCAGCCAAGATCCTGGGCTGGACGCCCACATACGTCCGGCGGATACGGCACAAGATCGGCTTCGTTCGCGAGGCTCCGGTGATCATGTTCGACCGAGCCACGGTGGAGCACTACAAGCTCCGCCCGCCATCAAGGAACGAGGCAGCATGACAGACCCCCAGAAGGCGCGAGATAGCGGAAAAGCTCCGGTATATCCCACGCACGACCGACAACGCCACGCAGCTCACACAGCGCTACCGGTCGCACTTCCTGCAGCAGGGCCTGCCGGCTGCCCAAGCTCAATCACGAGCCGAGTTCTGGGCCAATCTCAAGACGAGCCTGCCTGACAGCACCGTGATCGACCCCGACCTGAGCGTGGACGACATGATCATGCAGCACCGCATGGCGCGCGGCACCGTTGATTCCAGCTCGATCACCGCAGCGTCCGGCATCCGCGTGAGCGCTGCTAGCGGCCTCCCTGCTGGCGGTCCACCGCAGATCCTCGAACGCTCGGCCGGTCGCTGGCTCGGCAATCAGGTCAACGTTGATCGATACGCCGCGAACCCAGGAGGCGACTACTACAGCGCGCTGATCCCAGGGCTCAGCAATCCGCCCACGATGTTCGCCCACCGGTGATCTGCCGATCATGACTGCGAGCGGTGTCGATCCTGCGATGTTGCGCTGGGTGCCCTGGACTATTCGACACTCGGCCGCGCGTACGCCAGCGAGCGTGCGTGGGTGCTTGGTGCGATCGAGGCTGGGCTAGCGGGCATAGCCGATCCAGAGCAGTGGGAGACCCCAGAGGGGCGTGCTGCACTGACTGACTACTTCGCCAGGATCGGCACCTGGGTCAGCACACCACCAGATGGTGGTCTGGTTGATCCCACGCCTGAGGAGATTGCACGCTTCTATCCACCTGAGTAACCATGCTTGGCGGTGGGCTGTGGTGTGGCCTCGGGCCTGTCTGTTGCGGTGCTTCGACCAGGCACGTGCGCACACTCTCCTCACGCAACGGAGTCTCGATCCTTTCGCGAGACGCAACGGGTCCACCACGGGTCACTGATCAGTCCAGTGCCACGATGTCTCGACCTGGCACGCGTTGTGCCCCTTCGCTGTGCTGCCGAGGCTGCTAGCACCTGAGTAGCTCTTGTCGACTGCTCAGGTGCTTGCATGATCAACACCGATACAGATCTGTATCACTCAAGTCGATCACTACTCACGGATCAGTGAGTATCGCAGGTCGATCCCGCGGCAAGATTTGCGGTCAAGATCGGCCCCCGCTCCAAAAAGGACGGTCGGTGGGCGGTGGAGAGCGTAAAGCGCTCGCACGTTCGGTGGGGAGGGTTACAAGATTTTCCGCGTTAGCGCTGTCAAGTGACCGAAATGCCTGATGATCGAACCAAAAGCGCGGGCTGCGTTACAGCGCAAATTTCTCGATCAAGCCATTGGTGATCGAGAAGAGGCTGACCGTCTCCAGCGCGTGTTCTATCAGGAGTTGCAGCGTCGATCCGCTGCCGTGCGTCGCGCAAGGGCTGCTGCTGCCAGACGGGCCGCGCAGGCCGAGTTGGCTGCGCTGGGGATTGTGTCTGAAGCTGAGTTGCTACGCCGCCAGAGGGAGCTGAGTGCTCAGGATGGCTCGCTGTGAGAACGTCCCTGAACGCTTGGGCGCGCGTATCTACCGGTGGCTGTTCTTGATGCTGCCGGTCAGTTGGAAGCCGGCGAAGCCGTAGACCTCGCACACGACCAGGCGGTCGCCGTCGTTCCAGAGGGACTCGGTGGGGGTCCGATAGTCGAGGTCCAGCTCGGAGTCCTCAGGGGATTTGCCGACGTAGTTGGTGAAATCGTGGGTGCAGGCGCGGTCGGCCGCCTCGTCGATGCCGTCGTCGCCGGGGTACAGACCCTCGGGGAGCGTAACGTCGCCGATGATCTCGCCGTCGTGGGCGACCGTGCATGACTGGCGGAGGACCTCGCCCTCCGCGTTGCCGTAGTCGAAACATTCACCGACCGCCAGGTCGTGGACGGAACCGTAGTCTTGGACCGTCGCCCAGTGGCCGATCCCGATCCCGAACCCGATCAGCACGAGCAGCACGATCAGCACGTTCACGACGTACCCGATCGTCACTATCCATCGTCGCCAGGAGGGGCGGTAGAGCATCCAACCGGCCAAGGCATCCGGACCGGCCGTCCACGGTGGCGGCGTCCAACCGGCGATCGAGTCCGGATCGGGGTCGACGCCACGGTCCGGCGGCTGCATTCCTTGCTGCGGCCACGGCTGAGGCTGGGGCTGCGAGAGAGGCTGTCCCGGCGGCCCTGGGGGCATGGGCGGCTGGGACACGGACGACCTCCATAAGTTGGGGGAGCATCGGCCAGACTGGCGCAAAAGCGACAATATGCGTGGAGACCGTCGCACATTCTGGCTGGATTGTAGTGAGTCGCAGGGTCGATCGTCTAGCATCCGCTGTTGGCGCGTTGCCAGTTCACTTTGGTGCCGCCCGCAGCCGTTCTGCCGCGTCCGACGCCCAGGGCTAGTGGGTCTGTTAGGTCGGGGTCCGGTTCCTCAGGCATGCGCTCACCTCACGTGGGCGGCGCTGTAGCCTCTGGCGGTGGCATTCCTGGGACGCAAAGCATCGGTGGTGAACGAACCGGTGGCCGACAAACCGGTGGCTGACGAACCTGACTTCACGCTCGCGCTCGAAGAGGCGCGCCGCGGCTTCGACTCGCTTGAGAAGCACCTGGCAGACATTCGGAACCGCTCGCAACAGATTGTCGGCATACGCGGACCTCTTCGATGCCGATCTAGACGCGGTAGCCGTCCAGCTCGACAGTCTCCTCTAAAACTGACGGAGGTTGTTGACAGTCTGGGTCTCCCGACCGAGGAGATCATCGATGACTGAACGTGAGCTGGAACGACGAGCCCAGCGCCGGCTGGCGGTGCTGCGGCACGTCGAGGAAGTCAGCTTCAACGTGGCCGCGACGTGCCGCTATTACGGGATCAGCCGGCAGTGCTACTACGGCTGGCTCCGTCGCTATGAGGCCGACGGTCTGGAGGGGTTGAAGGACCGCTCGAGCCGGCCGCACCGCTCACCGAACGCGACGCAGGCGGAGGTGATCGAGAAGATCGTCTGGTTGCGGAAGCACTATCACTTCGGTCCGGCGAAGATCGCCATGTATCTGGCCCGCTACCACGACGTCACCATCAGCGTCTCCGGGGTGTGGCGGATCCTGAAACGGCTGCAGATTGAACCGGCTACCCGCCTCCCAGCGCTACCAACCGCGGGCGCTGCGGTGGAAACGGTATGAGAAGCAACGCCCCGGCCACCAGCTGCAAGTCGACGTCAAATTCATCGAACCACTAGGCCAAACAGGCCGCCGGAAGAAGTACTACCAGTTCACCGCCATCGACGACTGCACCCGACTCCGCGTGCTCCGCGCCTACCCCCGCTGCGACCAAAAGACCGCCATCGCCTTCATCGACGACGTCATGGCCAAACTCCCCTTCAAGGTCGAGCGCGTACAAACAGACAACGGGTCAGAATTCGGCGCCTCATTCCACTGGCACCTGATCGATCTCGGCGTCGACCACGTCAAGATCCGGCCCCGCACCCCACGGCTAAATGGCAAGGTGGAGAGATCCCACCGAATCGACTCCGAAGAGTTCTACCGACTCCTCCAAGGCCACGTCATCGACGACGCCAACCTCTTCTCCGACAAGCTGCAAGAGTGGGAGGACTACTACAACTACCACCGCCCCCACGGCGCCCTAGCCGGCCAAACACCCTACGAACGCCTCCGACACAAAACCCAAGACCCACTGTCATAGGCCTTCATCAGTTGCACAAGCTCGACAGTCTCCCAGGTGTGTCACCAGTGTGTCACCGCGACAATGTTGCGGTTCTGCCCAGAGCCCTGAAATAGCGTCTGACTAGCGCTTTCATTCGGAGCCGCCTTGGGGAATCGAACCCCAGACCTACGCATTACGAGTGCGTCGCTCTGCCAGCTGAGCTAAGGCGGCATGTGCCAAGGGTCAGATGGCACGGTCGCCAACTATATCGAGAGGCGTGTCGCAGGGCGAAGCGCAATTGGAGCCGGGGACTCACCGACCTCGATCAGCAGTGGGTCCCGTCGCGCGGTACCTCATCACGAACGAGATACGCAACGACCAGCTTCCTGACACAGCCGCTTTGTCCGTACGCTAAATGACCTTCACCGTCCAAGGTGACCAGCACCCCTGAACGCAGCTCCCGCGCCATCGCCTGTGCATACTCATACGGCGTCGCC
>DATLQP010000248.1:0-5529 GCA_035535155.1 Propionibacteriaceae bacterium | reverse complement strand
GGCTCCCGCGGGTAGGTCGCCGCCAGGTGGAGGTGGATCTCCATCGCGAAGTGTGGCGCCAACTGGAGGTTGGCCTGGTCGGCCAACGCCGCGAGCCGCAGGAACGGCGTGATGCCACCTATCCGAGGCGCGTCGGGCTGGATGATGTCAACCGACCGGTGCTCGATCAGAGCGATGTGCTCGGCGACGCTGGAGAGCATCTCGCCGGTGGCGATCGGGGTGTCAAGCGCGGCTGCAAGCTGGCCGTGGCCTTCGGCGTCGTACGCGTCGAGGGGCTCCTCGATCCAAACCAGGTCGAACTGTTCCAGCACCCGGCCGAACCGCAAGGCGGTGGTGCGGTCCCACTGCTGGTTGGCGTCGACCATCAGCGGAACGCCGTCTCCGAGGTGCTCCCGCACGGCGGTCACCCGCGCTAGATCGATGCTGCTGTCGGGTTGGCCGACTTTGATCTTGATCCCGCCGATGCCTTCGGCCAGTGACTGTGTGGCCCGTTCCTTCACCTCCTCGATCGGAGCGTGCAGGAATCCGCCGGAGGTGTTGTACGTCTGGACCGAGTCCCGGTAGGCACCCAGCAGTTTGGCCAGCGGCAGGCTGGCACGCTTGGCCTTGAGGTCGTACAGAGCGATGTCGATGGCGGCGATGGCCTGGGTGGCAACGCCGCTGCGCCCGACCGACGCACCGGCCCAGAGCAGCTTGGCGTAGATCTTGCCGATGTCGGATGCGTCCTCGCCGATCAGGTTGTCGGCGATCTCCCTAGCGTGTGCGTACTGGGCGGGACCGCCGGCGCGCTTCGAATAGCTGAAGCCGATGCCGTGATGATCATGCTCTGTGCTGACCTCGGCGAACAGGAAGACGATCTCGGTCATCGGCTTCTGCCGACCAGTCAGCACCTTTGCATCGCTGATCGGGGTGTCCAGCGGCAGCGTGAGGGTCGAGAGCTTGACGTGCCGAATCCGGTCGGCGAGGGTGGTCGGCGCCTCGGCGGGCATGTGGGGAACTCCTTCGTCTCGTCGTGCGGCGGGGATTGGACTGAGGGGTTGTCGACAGCCCGCTCGGAGAATTGGGTCTAGGTCGTCGGGCCGGTCTGGTCGAGGGCGGTGCGGGCGAGTGACTCGTAGAACTGGACGAGCCCGCTGTGATCGTCTCCTTCGTGTCCGTCCGCCTTCAAGGCGGTGAACATCTCCAGCACCGCGGCGGTGAGCGGGAGCGGGGCACTGACCTCGTGGGAGGTGTCGAGGGCGTTGACCAGGTCCTTGATGTGCAGGTTGATCCGGAAACCGGGCTTGAACTCGTGCGCGAGCATCATCGGCGCCTTCGCCTCCAGCACGGCGCTGCCGGCGAGTCCGCCTCGAATCGCGTGAACGACCGCGGCCGGGTCGACGCCGGCCTTCTGGGCAAGGACGAGTGCCTCGGAGACGGCCGCGATGTTCAGGGCGACGACTACTTGGTTGGCGAGCTTGGCGGTATTGCCGGCGCCGATGGTGCCGACGTAGACAACTGAGGCGGCTACCGCATCGAGGATTCCGACGACTTGATCGAAGACTTCCTTGTCGCCTCCAACCATGACCGACAGGGTCCCCTCGATGGCCTTCGGTTCGCCGCCGCTAACCGGGGCGTCGAGCATCGCCACGCCCCTTTCGGCCAGTGCCTCATGGATCTGTTTCGCGGCGAGTGGAGCGATCGAACTCATGTCGACAAGGACCAGGCCGGGCCGGGCGGCCTCGACGAGCCCGCCGGCACCGAGCGCAACCTCCTTCACCTGCGGTGAATTGGGCAGCATGGTGATCACCAGGTCTACCTGCTCGGCAATCTCCCGCGGGGTAGTGGCGGTATCGGCGCCGAGGCCGGCAAGCTCCTCGGCGGCTGCGGCGTTGTGGGTGCTCACGACCAGCTCATGCCCTGCCTTCATCAGGTTCGTGGCCATTGGCTTGCCCATGATGCCGAGTCCGACGAATCCGATCTTCACAGTTGGCTCGCTCTCTGCTCGGCCGGGTGGCGATTGGGTCGGAGTTGGGCGGCGCGGTCGGCCAACCCGGTCAGATCACCGGTGATCAGGGCATTGCTGAACACCGCACCGCTGATGCCGACGGCGGCCGCGCCGGCGGCCAGGTATGCCTCGACCGCATCCAGGGTGACGCCGCCGGTCGGCATCATGGCGATGTCCGGCAGCGGTCCGCGGAGTTCGTTGAGGTAGCTCACCCCGCCGACAGGACCGATCGGGGACACCTTCACCAGTGACACTCCGGATTCCCAAGCGAGGACGACCTCTGTTGGGGACAGCGCCCCCGGCACGAACGGCAGACCCAGTTCGTGGGCACGGTCGACCAGCCGGGGGAGGAAGACCTGGCTGACGGCGAACATTGCGCCGGCGTCCTGGGCCGCGGCGAGGTGCGCAGACGTCCGTACGGTCCCGACGCCGAGAACCGCCTCCGGCCGGCGTTCTCGAAATGCCGACACGGCCTCGAGCGCGCCCTCGCTGGTAAGGGTGAACTCGAAGCAGCGGATCCCGGCGTCCCACAGGACGGACGACGCGGCAATGAAGTGCTGCGCGGTAGGTGCCCGCAGGATGGCGACCACCGCTCGAGGCGGCAGCGGCGAGGCCGGGTGGCCATTGTTAGTCATGTTCTTTGAGTTCCTTGGGTCAGCTGGGCGGCCTGGTTTCGAGGCCAGGCCTGGGTAGGTGTGCGGTGGAAACGAGAGCTCGCGGCGGCGTGATCACAGAGCGACCGGTTTCCCGGTTCGGGCCGACTCGTAGACGCCGGTGATGACTCCGATCGAGCGGCGGTTGGTCTCAAGATCGACTCGGAGTGTCTCTTGACCGGCCAAGGCAGCCAGGAAATTCTCGTACTGGCGGCGATGCGCGAGCGGAGAGAGGCCGCCGGCGTTGCTACCAGCGGTCGGGCCCGTCTGCTCTGTCAGGTTGAAGCTGTCGAGCTGGTTGATCGAGTCGGATTTTGAGCCCATCGACTTTTCTTCGGCCTGGCTGCCCTGGGGCGTTACGTGGATGAAGGTCAGCAGATCATTGTCGATCACGACCGAGCCCTGATCGCCATGCACCTGCAGCCGAGCGCTAAGTCCGGGATACGCGGCGGTGGTTGCATGCAGCACGCCGAGTGCGCCACTTTCGAACCGAACAACTGCCACAGTCGCGTCCTCAACCTCGATCCGTTCGTGGGCCAGCGTCGCTGCGTACGCGAACACCTCGACCGGACGGCCCATCGCCGCTACCAGCAGGTCGACCGTGTGTACACCCTGGTTCATCAACGCGCCGCCACCGTCGAGTTCCCAGGTGCCGCGCCAGTCACCGGAGTCGTAGTAGCTCTGACCGCGCCACCAGTCGATCGATGCGATGCCGGTAGTGAGCCGCCCCAGCTCGCCCTTCTCAATGGCAGTAAGCGCAATTTCAGTTGACTGGTCGAATCGGTGCTGGGAGATCACCGCCGCCAGCTTTCCGGCTCTGCGCTGCGCCTCGATGATCTTGTCGGTTTTCGCCACGGTGGTTTCGGCGGGCTTCTCGATGATCACGTGCTTGCCCGCGTCAAGCGCCTCGATCGCCACTTCAGCGTGCCGGCCGGTTGGTGTGCAGACCACCACGATGTCGACCGGGACTGCGGCAAGTGCCTCGCTGAGGGAGGCGAAGGCCTTGCCTCCCCGCTCGGCGGCTAGTTGCTCGGCTCGCTCGGTGTGGACATCAACGACTGCGACCAACACGACCTGGTCGGCCAACTCGGTGATCACCAGGCCGTGATGGGCACCAATGACACCTGCGCCCACCAGCGCGATCCGTGCTCGATCGGCGTTGTCAGGGGAAGTGGCGGTCATGCGTACGCGATCCCTTCGCTACTCAGAATGTCGGTGAAGGCCTTCCAGGCCTTGGTGAACAGCTCGGGTCCGGACAGTGCGCCGAACGCGGTGTACGCACCGAGGTGGGGCTCCAGCGAGAAGAACCCGTCGAATCCGTCGGCGCGGAGGGCTCGCACCGTCTCCCGCAGCTCGCCGTCGCCGGCGCCCGCAACCACGACCGAGGCGTCGGCCAGCAGCGCGTCCTTGATCTGTATGTAGGCGACATGTGGGCGCAACATGGCGTACCCCTCGGAGAACGGCCGGACTCCGACCTGCACGAAGTTGGCCGGATCCCAAGCCAGCTGCAGTTTGGGCGACGACACGGAGGTCACGATGTCTAGACAGCGGCGCGGAAGGTCGCCGTAGATCTCTTTCTCGTTCTCGTGCACCAAGATCACCTCGGAATCAGCCGCTGCCTCAGCCAGTGCACTCATGCGGCTGAGCACCTCGTCACGCCGACTGTCCGGGTCGGTGCCCTCGGGAATGAAGAAGGAGAAGATCCTGATATACGGCGCCCCGAGCGACTGGGCGACTTGAACGGCATGCCGCATCCGCTCCAGGTGTGGTGCGAAGTCGTCGTCGATGAAGATCTTGCCTATCGGCGAGCCGATGCTGGAGACCTCCAGCCCGTACTCGGCGAGGATTTCTCGCACGGTGCTCAGCTGATCACTGTCGAGATCGAGGATGTTGGTTCCCCACGCGCTGCGGACCTCCACATATCGCAGGCCGAGACCCGCAGCGACATCGCATTGCTCCTTGAAGTCGTCGGAGATCTCATCAACAAATCCTGAAAGGGTCCACATAGTCCTCGTGCTCCTCATTCGTCCAGATAGGGCTGCACCAGCTCGAGATAACGCCCGGCCATTGTGTCGACAACTTCGGCCGGCGGTAACGCCCACAGATCGGCGTTGAAGATCTCTACCTCGATGTCGCCGCGATATCCAGCTCGCACGACGGACCGGGTAAAGGCGGGGAAATCGATGTGTCCGTCGCCCATCATGCCGCGAGCCAGCAGGCTGTCGGCAGGTAGCGGTGTGATCCAGTCGCAAATCTGGTAGCTGACAATGCGTTCTCTTGCACGCTGCAGTTGATCGGCAATTCCTGGCTCCCACCACAGGTGGAACGTGTCGACCACCACGCCGACGTCAGCTGCATCGAAGCGCTCGGCGATCTCTAGCGCCTGGGCCAGCGTGGAGATCACCCCGCGATCCGCCGCGTAGATCGGGTTCATCGGCTCGATCCCAAGATTGACCCCGAGTTCGTGGGCGTACGGAACCAACCGCTCGATCGCTTGTGCAGCGCGGTCACGGGCGGCCACCAGATCCTTGTCACCCGACGGCAGTCCGCCAGGGACAAGCACCAGTGTCGCTGCGGTCAGCGCCGCGGCCTCCTCGATGGCCGTGCGGTTCATCACTTCCGACGCCTGTGCTTCGGCGGGATCGGCTGTCGTAAAGAATCCACCCCGGCACAGCGAGGAAACGCGCAGTCCCGACTCGGCGACGAGCCGAGAAGCCTCATCCAGACCCACCTCCGCGACCTGTTCTCGCCAGATCCCGATCGCGCCAAGGCCCGCGTCAACGCAGCCCTTGATCGCGTCCGGCAACGACCAGGAGGCAGTAGTCCGCTGATTGAGTGAGAGCCGGCTGAGCGCTGCCTCGTTGATCATCGAGCCACGCCGGCGGTCGC
>DATLQP010000247.1:0-8005 GCA_035535155.1 Propionibacteriaceae bacterium | reverse complement strand
CCGACGTGGCGAAGGCTGATGTCGTAGAGATCGAGGTCGGTGCCAACGACGTCGGGTACACCGGGTCCTGTGGCACCTCGGTCGCGTGCTACCAGCCGATGATCTCCTCGACCGAGCGCAACCTTGGCCAGATCGTCGCTCGGGTACATCAACTTACCGAGGGACGCCGGGTCCAGTAATCCAGCTGATCTTGCTGGATTACTGGAGTGTATGGCTCGGCGGTCGGTACGCCGACGCCGAGGGACCGGCCTATGTCGACGCGGTCGGCAGCGTCACCGACCGAGTGAACACCGTCATCAAGACGACGGCCGCCGACACCAACTCCGGCTACGTCGACCTACGCGCGATCTTCAAAGGCCCGGATTACGACTCTGACGAGACCCCGTACTTGGCCAGCGACGGCGATCACCCGAATGCTGCCGGACATCAAAAGATTGCCGCCGCCGTGGTCGACTTGGTCAGCCAGACGCTCCAATGAGCGGGGCGCTGGCGCGGCATACTCTAAGAACCCTTCAGCGCCAGTCAAGCTCGGGCGCAAGGTGGCGCAGCACGCTGTCGATGAGCTGGGCGTTGTAGTCCACGCCGAGCTGGTTGGGGACTGTCAACAGCAGCGTGTCGGCGGCCGCGATTGCTTCGTCTTCGCCGAGTTCCTTGACGAGCTGATCAGGCTCCCCGGCATATGTCTTTCCGAATCGAGCCAGCCCACCATCCAAGTAACCGACCTGATCCTGGCTATCCGCCGCGTCTCCGAAAAACGCACGATCCAGGTCGCTTACGACGGGGAAGATGCTTCGGCTAACCGAGACTCGCGGGTCCCGCTGATGACCGGCGGCTTTCCAGGCGTCACGGAACAGCTGAATCTGCTCGGCCTGCAGCTTGTGGAACGGCACGCCGGTGTCCTCGGTAAGCAGGGTGGAACTCATCAGGTTCATGCCCTGCTCCCCGACCCATTCAGCAGTCCGGCGGGTTCCGGCCCCCCACCAGATGCGATCTCGAAGCCCCGGCGAGTGCGGCTCAATCCGCAACAACCCGGGTGGGTTGGGAAACATCGGCCGCGGGTTGGGCTCAGCGAATCCCTCACCTTTGATCACCTCGAGGAATACGGCCGCGTGCTCACGGGCCATGGCTGCATGATCGGATCCCTCGGCGGGCGCATAGCCGAAGGAGCGAAACCCGTCGACCACCTGCTCCGGTGATCCACGGCTGATGCCGAGCTGAAGCCGTCCGCCGGAGATGAGGTCTGCGGCACCCGCGTCCTCGGCCATGTAGAGGGGGTTCTCATAGCGCATGTCGATGACGCCGGTCCCGATCTCGATCCGGCTGGTTCTCGCACCAATCGCCGCGAGCAGCGGAAAAGGTGAAGACAGCTGGCGCGCGAAGTGGTGCACCCGGAAGTAGGCGCCGTCGGCCCCCAGCTCCTCGGCTGCAACAGCAAGATCAATGGACTGGAGCAGTGCGTCCGAGGCAGAGCGGGTCTGCGACTGCGGCGACGGCGTCCAGTGACCGAACGAGAGGAACCCGATCTTCTTCATGACTCAATGCAACAACAGCAAGGCACCGCATGATTCGCTGGGTCGGGAACAAGCACTACTGAAGGCTGGTAAAGCCGTGATTACGCGAGATGACGTCCTTGCCGCACGCGGACGCATTAGCCGCTACGTGCGCCGTACGCCCCTATTGCTATCCGAAACGCGAACGGAGCCGCTTTGGCTGAAGTGCGAATTCCTCCAGCACACTGGTGTCTTCAAGGTACGAGGCGCCTTCAATCGTCTCCTCGCTGCTCGGGAACGCGGTGAGCTCGACACGTCAGCCGGTGTCGTTGTTGCATCCGGCGGCAACGCAGGACTCGCCAACGCCTACGCGGCTGCCACGCTCGGCGTACGGGCCACGGTATTCGTGCCGAAAACTGCACCGTTAGTCAAGATCGACCGGATCCGGGAGTACGGCGCCAACGTACGCGAGGTGGGCAGCGAGTACGCCGAGGCATCTGAGGCGGCGATCGACTACGCCAAGAACCAAGGAGCGCTCCTCAGCCACGCCTACGATCATCTCGAGATCGCCGCCGGTGCCGGCACTCTCGCCGAGGAGATGTTCGAGGACGAACCCGACATCCAGACCATCATCGTCGCGGTGGGTGGCGGCGGACTCTACGCCGGCATCGCGGCCGCCGCAGAAGGCCGGGCACGAATCATCGCTGTCGAACCGACCTCTTGCCCGACCATGCACGCAGCGCTCGATGCTGGCCACGCCGTCGACGTGTCCGTCTCTGGCGTAGCGGTCGATTCACTCGGAGCCCGCCGTATCGGCGAGATCGCCTTCAGCATTGCTTCGCGCGTCACTCCAACCTCGGTCTTGGTGGAGGATGACGCAATCGTGTCCGCGCGGTTGCAGCTCTGGCGCGAATACCGCATACCGGCCGAGCACGGAGCCGCCACCGCCTTTGCCGCACTCAGCTCCGGCGCCTACCAGCCTGCTCCCGGCGAACGCGTCGCCGTTGTGGTGTGCGGAGCGAACACCGATATTCGCACGCTAGAGCCCGAGTGACGCCGACCTGTCAGCCGTGTGGAGATCTTTTACGCTTGCCGGACAGCATCGGTCCGCGCGACCGCCGCGATAGGAATGATCAACAAGGCGAGGAGCCCGCCAGCAAGGCTGAGCGCCGCAAAGCTCGAGGCTGCGATGACCAGACCCGAGCTCAGCCCAGCCGCAGCCCCCGCGAGTGCGATGCCGAGATCGACCACGCCTTGGGTACGAGCACGGGTCTCCAGCGGCGCGGCATTGGTCACCAGGGTGGTACCGCTCACCAAGCCCAGATTCCATCCCACGCCGAGCAAGGCCAGGGCAAGCACCAAAGTCGCCACCGAGTCGGCAGGCGCCCACGCCGCGATCAGTCCAGCCGCGAGCAACGTGACGCCAGCAGCCACAGCGACGGCGAGGTAGCCCAAGCGATCGACGAGCCAACCCGAGAACGGCGACGGCAAGAACATGCCGGCAACGTGAGCGCCGATGACGATGCCGGTGACACCGATGCCGTAGCCATGGTGCTCGATGTGGATCGGGGTGATCGTCATGATCGCGACCATGATCAACTGGGTGAGGATCATGATGCCGGCGCCACTCGCCAGCGCCCACGACCAGGTGCGCCGGGACCCGGGAGCAGCCGTAGATCTCAAGGGTTGCGAGGTGGGCTCATTCCCCTGCGAGGCCGCAGCTGCGGCCATGCTCCGCGCCAGCAGCAGCGGATCCGGTCTCAGCAGGAGCCAGAGCACAAGGGCACCCGCAACGTACGCGAGAGCAGCAAGCATGAATGGACCCGCCAGCGCAGGCACGCCGGCGGCGGTGGCTACGGCGCCCGTCACCTCGACCAGATTGGGACCAAGGATCGCGCCGACTGCCGTGGCGACCAAGACAATGCTGACCGCTCGCCCGCGGCGGGACGGTGCCGCCAGATCTGCTCCCGCATAGCGGGCCTGCAGATTGGTTGCGGCGCCGGCGCCGTAGACGAGCAGCGATGCAAAGAGCAGCACAATGTTGCCGATGCTGGCCGCGAGTACGACGCCTAGGCTCCCGACCGCACCCGTCAGGTAGCCCGCGCTTAATCCCGTACGACGGCCGAAACGCTGGCTGACCCAGCCCAGGCTAACCGCAGCAGCAGCTGAACCGATGGTGAAGAAGACGGTGGGCAGTCCGGACAAGCGGCTCGAGCCCAGCATCTGCTCGGCGAGCAGGGCGCCGACCGTAATGCCAGCGGCAAGCCCGGCGCCGCTCAAGATCTGTGCCAAGAGCACGACGGCGAGAGTCCGCCGTTGCTCAGGCGCCTCCTCGATGAGGCTTGCATTGGTCGGGGCTTCAGCGGGGCCAGTCACGACGCGTCAGCGCCCCCAAGCCGTTCGGCGAGCTCCGTTAGCCAGATCGCGAAGCCTCGCGGGCCGTCCACAACCACATCGGACAACTTAGTGAGGGCATCCTCTTCGTCCGAGGTCGAGCACACGAGCAGGCCCGCTATGCCAGTCGTCTCCAGGCCCCGAACAGCGCGGAACGCCGCCAGATCACCGAGATCATCACCAGCGAAGATCACGTTATGGGCACCGGTCTCCTCGATCACGGCACGCAACGCCCTGCCCTTGTCGATGCCGGGCGCGCGAATCTCCCACACGTTCTTGCCCTGCTCCACCACCAATCCGTGCCGAGCCGCCAGCTCGCTCACCGGTGCCGACAGCTTCGTGAACGCAGCTTGAGGATCCGGCAGGGAGCGGGTGTGGATTGCGAGCGCCCGGCCCTTGTTCTCGATCCTGGCCTCAGCAAGATCAAGTGAGTTCAAGATCGTCGGCAGCTCGTCGGCAACGGCCGTGATCTCTGGGGGACCTGGCGGCAGCAGGTAGCTGTCGTCAGCTGCATTCCAACGCTCAACTCCGTACTGGCCCAGCACGGTCATCGACCGCAAACCGTCCACGTCACGGAACCGGCCAAGCCGAACTGCCGCGCGCGCGGGTCGGCCAGTGATGACGACGACTGCACGGACCCGATGCCCGAGCCGGCTGAGTGCCGCCACAGCCGCTGGATCCGCGTACGCCTGTTCCGGATCGTCCACGATCGGAGCCAAGGTGCCGTCGAAATCCGTCGCGATGAGTGTGTCTGACGGCGAGCCTAGGATCGACTCGAGAGCCTTGGCCCCGGCGGCCGTCAGCGGTTCGGGCAGGCTCATATGCCGAGCCTCCCAGACATCGTGTCGGGGAGCTATACCGCGGGTTACGGGTAATCCGAGCCTGTTCTACAGAAGTTTGCGCAAGCCTCGTTGTCTTGTCGCAGCTCGCGCTCGCTAGCCCGTGGCCGCAGAGTGCAACTAAGGTCAAGGACAACGCGGTAGGGAGGTCGCGACGTTCATGAGTCCGAAACGCGAAGAATCGCAGCTCGATCCGGCCTCGTTCGTCGTCGTAGCGAACCGGCTTCCCGTCGACCGCGTGGAAGGCCCTGACGGTACAGCGGACTGGCAACCGTCGCCTGGTGGACTCGTCGCCGCATTCGATCCCATCATGCACAAGCGCGGCGGCGCCTGGGTGGGCTGGCATGGTGCAGCCGACGAGGAGTTGGAGCCCTTCGAAGATGACGGACTAGCGCTGGTCCCCGTCCCGCTGTCGTCATCAGAGGTCGCGGAGTACTACGAAGGATTCTCCAACGCGACGCTCTGGCCGCTCTATCACGACGCCATCGCAACCCCGCAGTTCCGTCGGGAATGGTGGGACACCTACGTCGCGGTCAATCAGCGATTCGCCGACTACACAGCGAAAGTGGCAGCCGAGGACGCGCTGGTCTGGGTTCAGGACTACCAGCTGCAGCTGGTGCCACAGATGTTGCGTCGGCAGCGACCGGACCTCAGGATCGGCTTCTTCCTGCACATTCCCTTCCCACCGGCGGAGCTCTACGTCCAACTTCCGTGGCGGCGGCAAATCCTGGAAGGCCTGCTGGGTGCCGATCTGGTCGGATTCCAACTGCCCGGCGGCGCTCAGAACTTCGTCCGCCTGGTCCGGAACCGACTTGGCCTCGAGACGCAGCGGGATCGGATCCGGATGCCGGACGGCCGCCAGGTGCTGGCCCGGTCGTATCCCATTGCGATCGACGCCATGGGCCTCAACGAGCTGGCTGCCAGTGACGAAGCCGCCGAACGTGCGGCCGATGTCAGGCGTGATCTTGGCGACCCGCGGGTGATGTTCCTGGGCGTGGACCGCCTGGACTATACGAAGGGGATCATGGAGCGAATCCAGGCCTTCGGCGAGCTGATCGCCGAGGGAAGGATCGACCCAGACGAAGCCGTGTTCCTCCAGCTGGCCATTCCCTCCCGTGAGCGAGTAGATCTGTACCGGCAGCTCAGAGATGACATCGACCGGCTGGTTGGCCGCATCAATGCCGATGTGCAACGAATCGGGCGGCCGCCCATCATCTATCTGAACACCTCCTATCCGCGCGTCGAGATCGCCGGGATCTATCGAGCGGCCGATGTGATGGTCGTGACGCCGCTACGCGACGGCATGAACCTGGTAGCCAAGGAATACGTCGCGTGCCGCCAGCAAGACGACGGTGCGCTGGTGCTCAGCGAGTTCACCGGGGCGGCGCGGGAACTGCGACAGGCGTACTTGATCAACCCGCACGACATCAACGGCCTGAAGGATCGCCTCGAGGAGGCGATGAACGACTCACCGCGCAACAAAGCTCGCAGGATGAAGGTGATGCGTCGCCAGGTCTTTGAGAATGACATCGACAAGTGGGCGACCACGTTCCTTGACGATCTGGAGAGCTTGAACGGAAAGTCTGCGGCGCAAGCGGCCGGCTGAATCACTAAATGCTTCGTGGTCTGAGACGGGCCGGACTGCGGGACAGACAATGCATGGCTCGGTGGCTCGCAACGATTTGATTACATTCGACCAGTTCCTGGCTCGAATTATTAAGGGCACATCACAGCCCGGCCACGTTCGGCGCTGATGATCTCGATGCCTCGCCGCGCCACGTTACATTCCTTGCGCCATTTGCCCAGATTCACCCACACAGGAGAGTCATGAGGAATGCCGTACGTGCTCTGAAGGTGATGATCGCCGCTGGAGTTGCCCTTGTCCTGGTAGCGCCTGCCGCCCAAGCCGATGTCCTGGACCAGATTGTCGTCGCTCACCGCGCCGGAGCGACTTCCACCTATGGCGAAGGCACGCTGGCCTCCTACAAACATTCGGTGGCGAACCACGCCGACATCCTCGACGGCGATATCCACTGGACAAAAGACAGCCGCAACGATTCAGACAAGCTCGGCTCAATCCTCATCATTCACGACTCCACACTCGATCGCATCACCAACTGCAACGGCAAAGTCTCCTCCTGGCTCTGGACTTCGATCCGTGACAAGTGCCGCACCGACATCGGCAAACAGCGGCTCATCCGCCTCAAGGACCTGGTCGGCTACGCAAACTCAGTCGGGAAGCCGCTGGCCATCGGGTTGAAGAACGCGAAAATCACGAACGCCCAAGCCAAGCAGTTGTGGAACACGATCAAGTCATCCAAGATCCAGCTGGAAGCGCCGTCCTCCAGGCTGGCTGGTGCACTGAACAAGGTCAAGAAGCTGGACGCTGCCGACTCCAGCCACAAGATCAACTATGCGCTGACCTCGACTGGGTCGGGCGGGTGGCCGTCGGTATCTGCGGTAAAGAAGGTCGGCATCTACTTCCATGCCGAGCTATCGGTTCCCGCGAGTGTCATGCGCAAGTACAAAGATGCTGGCATCAGGGTGTTCCTATTCACCGGCAAGGACGAGGCCGACTACGCAAAGATGGCCGCACGAAACCCATACGGCGTCGTGGTGAATGACGTGGAGAGGTTCCAGGCTTGGCGCAACGCGCAAACGTAGCGTGGGGCCTAGCGGGCAAGCTCATCCTCGCTGACATCATTTGGCACCGGCGTCGGCACCGGCGTCGGCGTTGGCGGACGCCGATCTGCCAGATGCGCTGCCGGTCTTAGCTCGTAGACCGGGTCGTCCTTCGTACCGCCCGTGACCGTCATGTGCGGCATCGCCACGCCGCAGGGTCAGGGCACGGCCCCCCATCTTGTTCATCCCGAACGGAGTAGCTGAATATCCGACACGAGCCTTGCGGGCACCCGCGGCCGATGAGAATTGTCGGCTGACAAGGTCTGAACAAGACAACGACGACCTGGACGGGAGATGACTGCGATGAGGTTAGGCGTACACCTTCCGATCGCGGGCAAAGGCGCCTCGCCGGAGACCATCCTGCAGGTAGCGGTGGAGGCTGAACGCATCGGGTTGGACTCCGTATGGTCCTGGGAGCGGCTGATGCGGCCTACGGTGCCGATCGCTCTTGGCGGGGCCGGCGGGCCGGTCATGGACGCGCCCGAGATGTTCGGCATCGTGTACGACCCGATCGAGACGCTTGCCTACGTCGCCGCCCGGACCAGCCGGATTACCCTAGGCACCAGCGTGCTCGACGCACTCTTCCAGAGCCCGATCATC
>DATLQP010000246.1:0-2883 GCA_035535155.1 Propionibacteriaceae bacterium | reverse complement strand
ACCAGCGCCAGCACCTCCGCTGAGCGGACACCGGTCTTGCAATAGAGCACCACCTGCTTGTCCTGCGGCAGCTCCCCCAGCGCAGCCCCGGCCTGGAAATCACCCTTCGGGATCAGGATCGATCCTGGAATCTGGTTGATGTCTCGCTCCACCCGCTCGCGTACGTCGATCAGGACGAAGTCCTTCGTCCCCGATTCCCGATCGGCAAGCCACTGCTTCAACTGCCTGACATCGACGGTGTGACCGGCGACCGCCTCGGCCGCCTCATCGGTGATCGCGCCACAGAACTCGTCGTAGTCGATCAGTTCGGTGACCGTCGGGTTCTCCCCGCACACTGCGCACTGCGGGTCCTTGTGGACCCTCAGCTGCCGCCAGCTCATCTCCAACGCGTCATAGATCTGCAGCCGGCCAATGAGCGGCTCGCCGATCCCGGCCAGCAGCTTGATCGCCTCGGTGACCTGGGTCGCCCCGACCGATGCACACAGCACACCGAGTACGCCGCCCTCGGCGCAGCTCGGCACCATCCCCGGCGGCGGAGGTTCGGGGTACAGGCAGCGATAACACGGGCCGTTCTCGGCCCAGAAGACGCTGACCTGGCCGTCGAATCGATAGATCGAGCCCCATACGTACGGTTTGCCGAGCAGCACCGCGGCATCGTTGACCATGTAGCGAGTCGCGAAGTTGTCCGTGCCGTCGATGATCAAGTCGTACTGACTGAACAGCTCCATGACATTGTCGTTGTCGAGCCGTATGTCATGCACCACGACTTTGACGAACGGGTTGGTCTCGGTAATCGACTCCTTGGCCGACTGTGCCTTGGATTTTCCGACATCGGACTGGCCGTGGATGATCTGGCGCTGCAAGTTCGATTCGTCGACGGTGTCGAAGTCGACGATGCCGAGCGTGCCGACGCCGGCCGCGGCGAGATAAAGCAGCGCCGGACTGCCCAGGCCCCCGGCGCCGATCACCAGCACACGGGCGTTCTTCAACCGCTTCTGGCCAGCCATTCCCACGTCGGGAATGATCAAATGTCGGCTATAGCGGCGTACCTCGTCGATGGACAGCTCATCGGCGGGCTCTACCAGCGGCGGTAAGGCCACGGTTCTCCTCCAGCTCAAGCAGCGGCGCGGTACCGCGGCAATAGGCTTCTCGATCTTGGAGGTAACGCGGGTCAGCAGGCTGCTATTCCGAATGATGGGATAGGGCCATGGGCAGCGACATCGTCACTCGAGTAGGTGATCGAACACTGACGCTGACCAATCTCGACAAAGTGCTCTACCCCAGCGTCGGTTTCACCAAAGCCGAGGTCATTGATTACTACCTGCGCATCGCTTCGGTGATGCTGCCCCACATTCGCGACCGGGTGATGACCAGACTGCGGTTCCCCGACGGGGTTGGCGCAAACCGGTTCTCCTTCTACGAGAAGAACGCGCCCATGGCTACGCCTGACTGGGTACGCCGGGTGGACGTCAGCACCAGCGACGGAATCATCGATTACGTCGTCGCCGACGACGAGGCAGCTGTGGTGTGGCTAGCCAACCTCGCCGCTCTCGAGATGCACGTTCCGCAGTGGACGGTGCGTAGCGCTACCTCGGTTGACGGCATCGTGAGCCTTCCCGAGCACGAGCCGCGCTCCGGCGAGCCGCTGGCCGATCGAGTCGTGGTCGATCTGGATCCTGGGGCCGGCATGACCATCGTGGACAGCTCGCGAGCGGCACTGATCGTGGCCGCCAGGCTGGCCGAGGACGGCCTGATCCCGATTGCCCAAACATCGGGCAGCAAGGGCATCCAGGTGTACGCCGCCATTGCTCCCACTCGCAGCAAGACGGCCTGGGGTTACGTCAAGCAGCTCAACGCTTCGCTGCACAAGGCACAGCCGGACTTCTTCATCGCAACCATGTCGGTCGAGCAGCGGGCCGGCAGGATCTATGTGGACTACAACCAGAACCTGGCGGCACGCAACACCATCGCGCCGTACTCGATGCGAGGCCGGGAGCGCCCAGCCGTCGCCACACCGGTGACCTGGGAGGAGCTCGGCGGCGTACGAGGGCCGGATGATCTTCGGTTCAGTCCCGAACAGGTCCTGGCGCGGGTCGCGGAGCAGGGGGATCTGGCAGCTGATCTGCTTACGTCCGACGCGCCGGCTTTGCCCGAGACCGCGTGAGAACCGCTGACCGCCTGACGACCGCTGACCGCCGAGGTGCGATCAGGTGGTCGGCGCGGTGACCATGGCAAGGTTAGGGTGAATTCGTGGCCACGAAGCTGGAGAAGGAGGCGATGGGCAGCCGCCCCACCCGCCTGCCGCGAGACCAGCGCCGTATTCAACTGCTCGATGCGGCCAGCGAAGTCTTCGCCGCCAAGGGCTACCACGCGGCGGCCATGGACGACATCGCCGACGTAGCCGGGGTGTCAAAGCCCGTGCTCTATCAGCATTTTCCGTCCAAACTCGACCTCTATCTGGCGCTCCTCGACCAAAGCTGTGATCGGCTTGTCGAGGTGGTCGAGGAGGCCTTGGCCGCAACGGAGCACAACGCGGATCGGGTCATCGCGACGGTCGCGGCATTCTATGAATTCGTCTCATCGACCAGCAGCTTTCGCTTCGTCTTCGAATCCGATCTGACCGGTGACGGCGCGGTCCAGCAGCGACTTTCGCGGGTGAACAGCGAGATTTCCGATGCCATTGCTGAAGTGATCGCTGAAGACACCTCACTGCCTCGTCAGCAAGCGAAGTTGCTTGCGGTTTGCTTGGTCGGTATTGCCCAGGTCAGCGCGCGCTACTGGATCTCGGGTGGAACATCCGCGATCACGCTCGACGAGGCCAAGCATCTGGTCAGCAATCTCGCCTGGCGTGGCATCAGCGGCTTCCCCCTTACGGAGCACGAC
>DATLQP010000245.1:0-3133 GCA_035535155.1 Propionibacteriaceae bacterium | reverse complement strand
CCGTATGGCGACGATGAGTTTGATGCTGTGCTGTCCTGCTTGGGTGTAATGTTCGCTCCTCATCATCAGACATCCGCAGACGAGCTGATCCGCGTCTGCCGTCCTGGCGGCACTATCGGGCTGCTCTCCTGGACACCGAGCTGGTTCATCGGACAGATGTTCGCCACCATGAGGCCGTACGCCGCGCCGCCGCCTCCTGGAGCCCAACCACCGCCGCTCTGGGGATCTGAAGATCACGTTCGCGAGCTGCTCGGTGATCGCGTCGAGCAGGTGCGTACGGAGACTCGGGCTCTGCGTGTCACCCACTACGCTACGCCCGAGGCGTTCCGCGACTATTTCAAGATCAACTATGGCCCAACGATCTCGGCGTACAGGTTCATTGCCGATGACCCCGGCAGGGTCGCTGCACTTGATCAGGATCTCGCCGAGCTCGGCCGACGCTTCGCCGTAGGCACGGATTCGTTCGTGCTGGATTGGGAGTATCTGCTGTTCACTGCCCGTAGGGCCGACTAGCGGTTAGTTGGATTGCCCACGATCTTCCGAACGGCAGCTCGGGCGGCAGCGGGTGAGTCTGCGTCACATGCCGCCCGCGCCGCCCGCCGACATGCGTCGAAGGTCACTCCGGCGAGGCTGCGGCCGACCGTGGCGAGCGCCCGCGGCGTCATCGAAAGGCTTGATATCGCCAGGCCCGCGAGGACCGGCGCCAGCAGCGGATCGGCTGCGGCCTCGCCACACACTCCGACTGGCTTCCTGCTGCTGACTGCTCCTGACGTCACCGTCTCGATCATGCGCAGCAACGCCGGCTGCCATGGATCGTGCAATGCGGCAAGGGCCGCGGAGTGCCGGTCGGCCGCGAAGGCGTACTGGGCGAGGTCGTTCGTGCCGATGCTGATGAAATCGACCTCGGCCAAGATCAGCTCAGCCTGCAACGCAGCAGCTGGTGTCTCGATCATGACTCCGATGATCGGCAAGTCGGCGACCCGGGCCGCCTTGGCGAAGCTGCGCACTTCGGCCGCAGTACTGATCATGGGCGCCATGACCCAGACCTCGGCGGACTCAGCCGCAGCAGCTTCCTTGATCGCCTTCAGTTGATGATCAAGCAGCTGGGGGTGGGACACAGTTGTGCGGAACCCGCGGACACCGAGAGCGGGGTTGGGTTCCTCGGGATGGCTGAGAAACGGAAGCGCCTTGTCAGAGCCGGCATCGAGGGTGCGCACCACCACTCGGCGTCCGGCAAGCCTCGCGAACACCCCTCGATAGATGCTGACCTGCTCCGCAACCGACGGCGCTTCGCTTCGGTCCAGGAAGCACAGCTCGGTGCGGTACAGCCCAACGCCCTCGGCGCCACAGTCGAGAGCTGCGGTTACGTCGCTGGTCGATCCGATGTTTGCGAGCAAGGCGACGCGGTGCCCATCGGCTGTGCGGCCGGGACCAGCGAGTACCTCACGGTGCGCCGGGCGGGCGTTCGCAGCCGTGGCTTGTTGATCAATCGTCGGCTCGATGATCAGCTCACCGGTGCTGCCGTCGACGAGGACTCGTGCGCCGTCGGGAATCGCGATCGCGTCCCGTGCGCCGACGACGGCCGGGATGCCCAACGACCGCGCGATGATCGCGGTGTGGGATGTCGGTCCGCCCTCCTCGGTGACGATCGCCAGGCAGCGGCCGGCACCCAGTCCGGCAGTGTCCGCGGGTGCAAGATCAACCGCGAGCAACACAAAGGGGCGCCCAGGATCGGGTACGCCGGGCGGCGGCCGGCCGATCAGCCAGGAGGAAATGCGGTTACGCACGTCGTAGAGGTCGGTAACTCGCAAAGCCTGTCGGGGTCCTGCGGACCGGATAGCGTCCGCTGCAGCGCCGATCGCCTCCCAGACAGCCCGCTCCGGCGTCAGACCGCGATTCCGTATGCGGCTGCTCGCGTCGGCGATGAGATCGGGATCGGTCGCCATTACCGCGGTCGCCTCGAGCAACCCGCCAACTGTTCCCGCTGCAGTAGTCCGGCTACGCAGCTGAGAGGCAACATGAGCCGCCGCGTCCGCCAGTCGTCCGACGGCCGCGGGCCTATCGGCTTCGGGGACGCGGACGGTCGGATCCGGCTCGGCAATCGGATCAGGCATCCGCAACGCTGGGCCCACCACCCGCCCAGGGCTGACGCCAATCGGATACGAGCCGGGAGCGGCTTCTTGTGCCATGGGCGCTTCGACAGGCGCCGTCGTGAGCCCTTCGACAAGCTCAGGACGGCGCTTGTCGAAGGGCTCAGCGCGCATTTCGCCGAAACCATCGAGGACGAGAGCAACGATCCGATCAATCGCGACTGCAGCGTCGGGGCCGTCCGCTTCGATCCGGAGCCGGTCACCGACTCGTGTGCCCAATGACATCAGCGCGGTGGGGCTACGGGCTGACACTGGCGGCGAACCCTCCGTGGCGATCATGACCTGCGCATCGACGGATGCAAGGACGCCGACCATGAGTGCCGCCGGACGCGCGTGAATGCCTTCAGGGTTGATGATTGTGGCTTCGCCGACGATCGCGGTCGCAGAGAGCTCCGATTCAGCCGCATTCACTGGGGTGTAGGTGTGCGCCAGTTGAGTCGACTTGGCCAGGAGAGCGTCCTCAGCAGCCCGAGCGACAACCTGCAGTGGAGCACCGCCAGCGGCTGAGATGACAGCGGCGAAGATGCCCTCGACGAAGGCTGCCGAAACCAGCCGAGTCCTGATGTCAGGATCAGGCAGCAGCTCAAGAGCCAGCTCTGCACTCAGCACCGCCGAACCCAGATCCATGATCACCACAACACCCGCGCCACCGTCCGCGGCAACGATGGCCTCCGCTACCCGTGCAGCGTCGGTGCCAAGACGATCATCTTCAGCGCCTGCCGCGATCTCTATCTGCGGTGCTGGACCGTGCACCATGCGCAATGCCAGGTTCACGGCCGCATGGGCCAAGTCCGGGCTGTGGGAGACAACAACGATCCCCACCATCGGGCTCAACTCGGGATTTCGGCGGCCAGCGCGTCGAACAGCAGCGTCATGGAGGAGGCACCTGGATCCATGTGCCCGGCGCTGCGCTCACCCAGGTAACTCGCGCGTCCCTTGCGGGCCACCAAGGGCACCGTCGCGTCGCGGCCAGCAGCCGCGGC
>DATLQP010000244.1:0-14766 GCA_035535155.1 Propionibacteriaceae bacterium | reverse complement strand
GCCCGGGTCAGGGCGCGTAGGGCGGTGGTCTTGCCCGCCCCGGCCGGTGCAATGGCCAGCTGTAGCAGGGCTCCCGACGTGCTCATCGAGCGCACCAACGCCGCCTGTCCAATGTCTAGGGTGATGCCGTTGGCGGTTTGTTCCAGCAGCGCCAGCTCAACAATCGCACCATCGATTGTGCGGCCGTCGGTGCGGCCGGCGTATGTGAGGAGGCGCTGCTCGGCGGCCAGGATGCGGGCTGAGGTAAACAGGCCGGAGCCGGCAACGGTGTACACGCTTGACCCGTCGCTGCGGCGCAGCGCCGGCGGCTCGATCATGCCGTCGTTCGGCTGGGCCAGCGACACCGATCGAATGGTCAACACCTCGGCGACGACATCATCGACCAGCCGATCAACCATCTGAGATGGAATCTCGGCGGCCCGGATGCGGCGTAGCGCTTCGGCGCGGACATGCCAGCTTTGCCAGGTCGAGCGGCGCTCCTCAATGGCGGCGAGCACCAGTCCTGCGGTCCTCGACACCCACCGCTCATCCACCGGTGAGCTGGGTGTTGGGGGTGGGTGGAGTGCGGTGTTGATCATGGCCCGTACGGCTTCGGGTCCGCCGAGGGTTTCGGCTGCCTGGGCGTGCCAAGACGCGCGTTGCTCGCCGAGGCTGCGGGGCTCGTGTTTTCGCTGCCGGGTTTCCAAAGTGGCCTGCTGCGCCAGCCGCAGCGCCTCCACCGGCGTCGGCGGCCGGCCATGATCACGCTGAAAATTCACCGATAGTTCAGCCGACCGGGTCTTGATGTCTTGCCGTCGAGCCGACCAGCGAGCCATCAACTCCGGGTCGACACCAACGATTTCCCGCACCGCCGGCTTGCGCGGATCCAACTCTGACCGCTCCGCGAATCGGACGCCCAGCAGGTCACGCAAATGATGTTCCAGGGCGGTGTTGTACGTCTCCGACGCGGCGACGACCGCTTTGAACAGCACCCGCCCATCAATGGACAACCAGCGGCCCTGGAGGGTCTGGACCTTGTTGGCAACGGCGACATGAGTGTGCAGATCCGGATCACCTGAGCGGCTGTCCCGATGCGTGTACGCGGCCGCAACCAAACCCCGGACATTCACCTGCCGTACGCCCTGCGGTCCCTCCCGGGCGTACAGGGCATGGTTCTCAATGAAGCTGAGGGCGTCTCCGACCGCTGCCTGGTGGGCCCGCTCAATCACCGCCGCGATCTGGGGATCGGCGACCGCCCACAACGCCGACACGGACTTGACAGGGGAGAAGGTCAGGTCGTATCCGGCGACTGGTTGGGCCGGTGGCCGCGAGAGTTTCGCAATCGCGGCAGACAACTCCCGCCCATCGGTCGGCACGCGGCCGTGCTCGGCCTGAAAGAACTCCCGCGCCACCTCCGCACGAATATCGCGCCAAGCCGAAGCTTTGGTCGAGCCGACATGGCTAGCGGATCGTCGGGCCACCTCGACCTGGAATCGGTTAGGCTCCACGTCGCGAACCTTGAACGGCGCCCCGAGCCGGGTCGCCCCACGAATATTTTCATCGCTCAGCTCATCGTCGGACAATTGCTGCAATCGCTGCGCCGCAAGCGGATGCATCCCTATGCCGAACAGCGCCCACATCTGCTCCGCGGTCACCGGATCGCCAGCCTGCAAACCGTCAATCCCGACCATGCCGGAGCCGACCCATGAGCCCGGCGACTCCCCCCGCTCGGCGTAGTACGTCGCCAAACCGACATGACCCTTCGCGGTGGCGTCATAGGCTGCCACCTGCCGCGTCAAATAGTCGTACCCGGAACCCGCGGTGAGCTTGTGAATACTCATCGTCACAGCCACCAAAGGACATCTAGCCGCCCTCGGCGGTCACGTAACGCGGATCCAGATGCCCTCGTGCAAAAGGTGTGTTGGACATGACATTTACGAGAGTCTGTGGAGGTACGTCTCGCGAGTATCGGCACCAGCCCGTAGCATCCTCAGTTCACGAGCGAGGAGATGCCGGGGCCAGACCAACTCGTAGTCGGCGGAGTCAAACAACTCAGCGATTGTCGGCTCGGACACCGCCACGCTCTAACGGCCATTACACGGGATTCCGTGCATTATCCCGGCTAATAGAGGGCGAATTTCCTCGCCCTCGAGTCCTGGCTCAATCTGGTCGAGGCCTGCTTCGGCATATCGAGAAGCAAGCCATCCACCGCGGCAGCTTCCTCTCTCCGGCGACCTGATGATCAAGATCGGGGCGTTCATCACCGGCTGAAACCAGCGCAGTCACCCGTTCATCTGGACCAAACCCGCCGACCAGATCCTCGACAAGATCAACCGCAAACTTAACAGGACCTCTGAGCGATGGGATGCGACACGCATCCCACCGCCCGGAGGCCCTCGTCAGGTCAAGCGCTGAGCGGAGAGTCACCAACCTCCGGCCTCGATGCGAAGCGACCCTCGACGATGAAGAGTCTTCTTGCTCGCGGAGAGCAGGCGGCGCCTACGACAGGGAACGGTTCGTCCGGGCGTGCACAGCGGCCTCCTCCAGCTCACCTTCCACGACCTCTTCGTCCTTCAGCGCGACAGTCGCTCGCAGCGTCTTGCTGCCCGTCTCCGGAAGCGTGAAGTAGACGGCGAGGCAGACAGCGATGATCGCGATCATGTAGAGAGCGACGTACCGGGGGTGCCCGGCGCCGACGAACACGGCTGCGATCAAAGGGGCGGTGCCGCCGAGGATGGCGATCACCAGCTGGTGGGAGAAGCCGATGCCGGACACCCGGACCGACGCCGGGAACAGCTCCGCCTGGATGGTCGGGTACACCGCCTGCCAGATGCCCAGGACGAGCCATCCTGATGCGGCCACCACGACGTAGACCCAGAAGCCCGGCCTCTCGAGGAGGAGGAGCAGAGGGTAGAAGAGCACGATCATGCCGATTGCACCCACGATGGGGAAGATCTTGCGCCGACCGAGCCGGTCCGACAGCGCGCCGCAGATCGGCACGACGATGACCAGCAGGGTGAGCCCGATGACGCTGCCGACCAGGGTGGAGGCCTTGTCCCGTCCGCTGGTGAGCTGGGCGTAGGTGGGCAGGAAGGTCGCCCAGGTGTAGTAGGCCACGGCCGGCGCGGACAGCGCCGCCGTCTGCAGCAGGGCCTTCGGGTGCTCACGGAGCAGAGCCAGCAGCCGTGCGGGTGCCGACTTCTTGTCCACGAGGGAGCTGGCCTCGAACTCTTGGGTCTCGTCGGCGCGGGCCCGTATGACGAGACCGACCACACCCAGGAGGCCGCCCACGAGGAACGGGATACGCCAGCCCCAGGCCGCGAGCTCGTCCGGAGCGAAGGATGCGGTGACGATCGCGGCGGCCCCGGTCGCGGCGAGGGTCGCCAGGCCGCTCGCCATGTTCGAGAAGGACCCGAACAGGCCTCTCCTGTTCGGCGGGGCGTGCTCGACCATGAACGAGATGGCGCTCTGCGCCTCGCTGCCGGCTGAGATGCCCTGCAGGATCCGGGCCACCAGGAAGAGGATCGGCGCCGCGTAGCCGATCGTGGCGTACCCGGGGGTGAGCCCGATGATCAGGGCGCCGAGCGCCATCCCGGATATGGCCAGGGTGAGGATGGTCCGCCGGCCGTAGCGATCGGCCAGCGGCGAGATGATGATCCCGCTGAAGGGGCGGATCACGAACCCGATCGCGTACGTGAGCAGCGCCGCGATGAGCGAAGCGAGCGGGGAGTGGCCCGGAAAGATCTGCGGGGCGAACACCACGGCCAGCAACCCGTAGACATACCAGTCGTACCACTCGACGAAGTGGCCGATCGTGCCCGCCACCATGTTGACCGGGTGGTGAGGGCGATTCAGAACTTCAGAGAGCCCAGGAGGGCTTGAAGTCCCGGAGGCGTCTGGTGAGTTCGTCGTCATTGAGCGCTCCTTGGTGGGTGTGGTGCCGTGGTTGGTGTGGTGCCGTGCTGGGTGGGTGGTGCCGTGCTGGGAAACGTCAGGACTCGTTCGTCGAGGACATCGCCGTGCCCGTCGGCAGGCCGCCGTCGAGGGGGCGAAGCCAGCGGTGCAGCAGCGCCTTGGTGTTCCTGGACCGGTCGAGCTCGTCGTCCCGGGCTCCGGCTGTCAGCCGTCATCGGACCCGGTCCAGGTCAGCGCGTGCCGCCTGCTGCCGATCTGATGCGAGACCCGTTCGAGGGGTCCAGCAACCAGCGAGGCAGGGGCCGAAGGCTCTGCGAACTCCATAATCGTCTCCCTAATGAGATCGGTTGCTGAGATCGATTGCAGAAACAGTAGGGAGCGTGCGACCATTTGTCAATCACGTTCTTGACAAGAGGGGACACCAGGTGTTCACCAAGCTTGCGACACTGCGCACAATCGACGAGTCAGGCGCTGTGCTCATCGTTCGGCTGCCCGACGCGGACAGCGCGGAGCGCGTCGCGCACGCCGCGATCGAAGGCGGGTTCCGCGCCCTGGAGATCACGCTCTCCATCCCAGGGGCCGTCGAGCTCATCCGACGGTTGGCCATCCGATACGCACCGGACGGTGTCGCCGTGGGAGCGGGAACCGTCCTCGACGGCTACGCCGCGTACGAGTGCATCCGAGCCGGTGCGGCCTTCTTGGTCAGCCCGCAGCTCAACCCCGAGATGATCCGGGTCGCCAACCGCTACCAGGCGCCGACGATCAGCGGGGCCTTCACCCCGACCGAGATGCTCGAGACCGCTGAGGCGGGTGCCGACATCGTCAAGATGTTCCCGACCGAGAACGCGGGTATCCCCTACGCCAAGGCCGTGCTCGCGCCGCTGGCGCACCTGCCGATCATGCCCGCCGGTGGTGTGACTGTCGAGAACGTCAAGGAGTGGTTCGCTGCGGGCGTGGCGGGGGTCGGTGTGGGCAGCGCCGTCACCAAGGCGTGGCAGCCTGACGGCGACTTCACCCGGGTGACCGCCGCCGCCCGCGACTTCCTGATGGCGGTGCGGGACGCGCGCGGATGAACGCGCCGACCCTGCACATCGTCATCGGCACGGCGGGCTCCGGCAAGTCGACGATCGCCCAGCGCCTCGCCCGGCAGCACAGCGCCGCGTACCTCGACAAGGATGCGATGAGCGCGCGGTTCGTCGAGGCCGCCCTGGCGTCGGCCGGGTATGACCCTGGCGACCGCGAGGCCAACGCGTTCTACCGCGACAGCATCTTGCCTCTCGAGTACGACTCGCTGCTCGACGTCGCCGGGGCCAATCTCCGCCTTGGTTGCCCCGTGGTGCTCGACGCACCCTTCAGCCCCTACCTGTCCGACCCCACTTTCATCACCGCGGCCGCGGAGCGCTTCGACTGGCCGCCGATTGACGTGGAGGTGGTCCGGGTCCGCGTCTCCCCGAGGACGCTGCAGGATCGGCTGCGCAAGCGTGGCCTCGAGCGCGACCAGGTCAAGCTTGCCCATTGGGACGAGTACTGGGCTGTGCACGGCGGGGTTCCGTGCGCGTGGACCGGCGTACGGCTGTCAGAGCTCTCCAATGACGCGGAAGAGGCGGAGGAGACGGAGACCGCCTCGGACGTGCCGGCGCCCCTGGTTGACCTCGAGCTCGGCGGCCGCGGCACGGACGCAGGCACCCGATGATCAGCGGAACGACCACCCTCGTCGCGCACCTGGGCTACCCCACGCACACATTCAAGTCGTCGCTGATCTGCAACCCGTGGTTTGAGGAGAACGGCATCGACGCCGCCGTTGTCCCGATGGGGATCAAGGCCGAGGACTACCCAGACTTCTTCCGATCGGTCTTCACCCTCACCAACATCCGCGGTGCGCTAATCACCATGCCGCACAAGGTCACCACGATGGAGCTGGTGGACGAGATCAGCCCGACCGCCGCGATCGCCGGCGCGACGAACGCCGTCCTGCGGCGAGAGGACGGGTCGCTCCTCGCCGACCAGTTCGACGGCGCCGGCTTCGTCCGCGGCATGCTGCGCAAGGGATTCGACCCGTCCGGGAAACGCGCGCTGGTTGTCGGCAACGGCGGGGTCGGTTCTCCGATCGCTGCGTCGTTGGCTGGCCTCGGCCTGGCCGAGATCGGCTTGTTTGATCCCAACGCAGCCGCCTCTGAAGCGCTCGCCCAGCGCATCGGCGTGCACTACTCGGACGTGAAGGTGGTGGTGGGGTCCAAGGATCCCGAGGGCTACGACCTGATCGTGAATGCCACCCCCATCGGCATGGACGACGACGATCCCCTGCCTGTCGACGTCGACCGCGTCGCCCCCGGTTCGTACGTCGGAGATGTGGTGCTCAACACCGACATCACCCCGTTCCTGCAGGCAGCCAAGGACAAGGGCTGCACGATTCAGGTCGGCAGCGACATGTTGTTCGAGCTGATTCCCGCCTACCTGGAGTTTTTCGGTTTCGAAGGCGCCGCACCCGACAAGCTGCGTGCAGCTGCGCGGCGACCTTGACGACCAAGGCCTGCGGAAAGTGTTATGTCTACCAATTCCGGCCCCTGTTAATCCCTGGTTGGAGGAGTGTGCGCGATGAGAGCTTTGGTCAGTGGTGGAAGTAGCGGCATAGGCGCGGCTACATGTGTGAGGCTCGCAGAGGCGGCTCTTGCTCGGGGCGAGGAGCCGCAGATCGCGGTGTGTGGACATAAGAAGACCACCACTCAAGAAGAGGTTGTCCGTTCAATTCAGTCGCTGGGCGGTACGGCCATCGCGCTGGTGGGCGACATCAGTGATCCCTCCGTGCCAGGTCAGCTTGTGGAAGCTGCAGTAGCCGAATTCGGTGGCCTGGACGGGTTGGTAGCCAATGCTGGGATCGCTAGCCCGGCGCAAATATGCGACCTGTCTGTCGAGGACTGGGACAGTATGTTCGCGGTCAACCTCCGCGGCCCGTGGCTTCTGGCCAAAGCAAGCTACCCGCATCTGAAGCGTAGTCGGGGTTCGGCTTGTTTCACTTCCTCAATGTCTGGTCAGCAACCGCATGCCGGATCAGGTGCGTACAGCCCCAGTAAAGCTGCTTTGACCATGCTGGCCCAGACGCTCGCTTTGGAGTGGGCGCCGGACGGTATTCGTGCGAATGTGGTATCCCCAGGGATGACTCATACACAGATGACGGAGAAAATGTATGCCGATCCCCAGATCAAGGAAGCACGGGAACGTATCATCCCGCTGGCGAGGATTGGGGACCCGACAGACATCGCGAATGTGATCGAGTTTCTTGTCAGCCCGTTGTCGGGCTATGTGACGGGGCAAGACATCTGTGTCGATGGCGGCTTCTCCAAGTCAATTCTCAGCCATATCCCTGGTCGACCAAGCTCCAGCTAAGGCTCGATGCGCTTCGGGGCAGAACCAGCCCTCACCTGTTGATTGAACGGACTGTTGATCGAACGCGCTGGTGATCGTCGGCGGCGTCCAGAGGCGCCGCGGTCGCGCGGGATCGGTGAGTGCGCCACTACGGCAACGTTGTCGACGATCAATGCCTCGCACACACCGCTGCGCTGGAGTCCGTGCAAGGTCAGTCGCCGATTCTGCGACCACCGCGACGAGGCATTGCTTGAGCTGCTTGGTTCAGCTCGGCGTCGCTGGCCTCGGTGCATTCGTCGCGACCTCAGTTGTTGGCTCTGCTCGCCCAGTCGGCTCTGAGGCCGGTCGCGCATCAGCGCGGCCAGGCTGCGCAGATCCAACACCTCGGCGGCGTCGCCGGCTTGACGAGGTCACCCGGGTTGGGCGGACCGCACGCGACGCATTCGTCGCGCAACTGGGTACTCTGAGCGAGCTCAGACCGCCCCGGGCGGCGCCTTTGGCTGCCGGGTCGGCGTCAGGGTCGGCGTCAACCGCGCGGGCCTGATCGACCGAACCGCTGGCGTTGCGCGCCCGAGCTCCCCGCCACCGCGACCAGCTGCATGCGGCCGCCCGAGTCCCGCCTTACCGAATTACTCTCCTCGGTCCGGTTTCAGCCGTGGACCGACGCCCTCTTGGCCGCGCGCGGCGATACGGCCCTCACCGCAGCCAGCAACATGTCCTACGTCCAGAAATGCTGCGCACCGGGTACCTCTGACCCCGGAGTCAGTTGTCTAACTTCCAGCCTTTGCTTCCGAGATCCTCCATCGCTTGGCTGAACTCCTGGAGGGTGTTTTCTTCGCGAATGATCTCGAGAACAACATTGCTTACTCCGCATGTTGCTTCGACGGCGGGGCCCAACCCGTCGAAATCGACCACTCCGGTGCCGATTGGATCATGACCCCATATGTCCAAGCCTGTATCGGAGATATGCACGAGCCCAATAGATTCGTGATGCGAGAGCAGACCCGCTACGGGGTCCTCCTCGATGTAAGCGGCGTTGGCGACGTCGTAGACGATCTTCAGCGCATCGTCGTTGACCGTATCGACGATGCCCGCTAGGTCTTGGATGGTGGGAGTGAAGCAGTAGGGAGTGTTTTCCATGAGGAGTCGCGTGCCGGCCTGTTTGGCCAGTGGAACTAGATCGCCCAGACTCTCATACATCCACCCGTATGTTCTCTCGAGTGAAGGTGAGATCATGGGGCGTCGTGTACCCGGGGATATCACGACCTCGGGGACATCCCACTCGACAGCCAAGTCGATCACTGACTTGATGTGCTCGATGCTCTTGCGGCGCATGTTCGCACCAGGGCTCGCCAGGTTGATGTCGTATCCACCGGCATTGAGCGATCTGATTCCCGCGCCATAATCACTGAGTCTTGCTTTCATGGCCGAGCGCTCCGTGGTGGACATTTCATCCGGCCAACAATGCGGAGAGCTGATCGGAACCTCAAAGGTCTTATATCCATTGTCGACCAGTTCCGCAATTGCATCAATTGCCGTAGACGACCATAGATAGGAGAAAGTGTTGATAATCATGTAGAAACATCCTCTCGGTTGAATGACTGCTGAAAAGATTTATGCCATCAGAAGGCCCAAACGAGCTGGTCGAGCCGGGAACGACGTCGGGTCGTCGCCGTCACTTCTTGGCGTGGCTGCTCCAGACCCGTCCGGGTTGCTCGTCGGTGGGGAGCCCGGCGGCGGCGAGGATGCGATCGAGGAGGAACTGGGTTTTCGCCGCGTCAGCCCCGGACGTTAAGGGCGTACCGCGGTCCCGGACACGGTCCAGGAAGTGGTGAACCGCTCCGGCGAAGCCGAACGTCTGCGTCGCCGTCGCCCAGCCGAAGGCCTCGGGCGACATTTCGCGCACGGTCGTCCCGTCGGGTCGGCTGATCGAGATCCGGTCGGGCGCGGTGACGTTCGCGCTTGCCCCGTCTCCGTAGGCGTCGAGCTTCTCGCTCCAGCCGCCGGCGTCGCGGGCCGCCACGAGCACGCCGGAGTGACCGTTGTCGAACCGGACGAGCGCGGCCACGCCGTCCTCCTGCCAGCGGTCCTCACCGGCCGTGTGCGCGCTGACGTCGACGGGCTCGCCCCCGCAGTACCAGCGCAGCAGGTCGACCATGTGGATCGCGTTTTCGAAGGTGGCGCGGTACTCGGAGCCTGCCCGGTTCTTCTGGGCGACGCAGAAGCTCGCGCCGCTCTCTCCGAAAGCCGCGCGACCGGCCTCGTACACCGGGGCGAAGCGGCGGTTGAAACCGACCATGAGCACCCGTTCTCGTGCGGCGGCCAGCTCGGCGAGGGACTGCGCGTCGGACGCGCTCGTCGCCAGCGGCTTCTCGCAGAAGACGTCGACGCCGGCCTCCAGCGCGAGTCGCGTCGCGTGCACGTGCTCCGACCGCGGCGTGAGGACAAACAACGCGTCCAGCTCCTCGGTCTCGAGCAACGCCTCGACCGTCGGATAGGCGCGGCGGAAGCCCCAGCGCCTCATCAGGGGCTGCGGGTCATCCTTGCGGGTGACCAGGCCCTGCAGCTCCACGTCGTCGCGCGCGACGAGGGTCGGGAGCTGGGCGATGCTCGCGATGTTGCCGGCGCCCGCCACACCGATGCGCAGCACGTCTCCACTCGTCACGGGGGCACCACCGTGGCGAGCATCTTGCGGAGCGCGAGCGCGGAGTCCTTGAAGCCGATCGCGGGATCGGGCAGGTCCTGAGGATGCCACCGGTACTCGTACTCGAGCGAGAGCACGTCGTCGTAACCGCGGCGCACGAGCTCCTCGAGGATGTCGGGCCACGGCACGACGCCCGTACCGACGACCCGGGACCTGACCGCGCGTTCCTCGGCCTTGACCCGGGCAGTGTCCGAGGCCCGGAAGGGCGCCTCGGGGTCCTTGAAGACCAGGTCCTTCACATGCACGTGGCTGACGAGCTCGCCCTGGACGGCGAAGGCCTCCTGCCAGGTCTCGTCATGGGTGAAGGTCAGGTTGGCCTGGTCGTACAGGACGCGGACGGAGGGGGAGCCGACCTCGCTGACCAGGCGGGCGGTATCGGCTGCGGTCTGCGTCATGGTGCCGAAGTGGTTCTCGACGCAGAGCACGACGCCCGCGTCCGCGGCCTCGCGCGCGAGGACGGTCAGCGCGCTCCGCAGCTGCTCCCAGTGCCGGGCGTGATCAGTGTCCCCCGGGTGCCAGGAGCCGGCGTACACCCGGACGCGGGTCGCACCAACGGTGTGTGCGGCCGCCAGGCATGAGCGGAACTCGTCGATCCCCTGCTGCCAGCTCGCCGCGTCGACGCTGTTGATGGAGGTCGTGTACGGGGTGAGCGCGACGATCGGGACACCTTCGGCGTCGGCGATCGCGGCGGCCTGCTGTGCAGACCGCGGGTCCGACGGTCTGATGGCCGCCGGGTAGTCGTCCTGGTAGATGACTTCGGCGGCGTCGAGACCTGCCGTGCCGAAGAGGCGTAGCGCTTCTGCAAGGTCACGGTCGGGGGTTCCTAGCGTAGATCCGGCGATGATCATGAAAGGGCGGCACTCCTTCTTGCTGGGCGGTTCCATTCCGCCGGTCCAACCAGGTTCGGCGGATTCTTGACTCGGGAACGGTCCACGAGTTCCATCAGTAAGCCCCATGGCGTCAGGAAGTATGTCCAGCGGTTGCCGGCGACCGAGGGGCTGTCGGAACCCACCTCTTTGCGGCGACCCAGAACTCGGACGGTCGGGATCTTGTCCAGGTGAGCGATCGCTTGATCGACGTCGTCGACTACGAAGCACAGGTGATGGCCGCCGCGATCGCTGTGTCGGGGGTGCTCGGTTCTCTGGTCTGTGGTTCGCCACTGAAACAGCTCGATGTTCAGGTTTGGTGGCATCCGCAGCATCGACAGCTCCAGGGCGGCGTCCGACGGCACCTCGAAGTGCACCGGCATGAACGACGGGTCGGGACCTCGCTGGGAGCGGTAGAGCTCCTCCGCCCCGAGGACATCGACGAAGAAGAGCACCGCCTCGTCCAGGTCCGGGACCGTGTATGCCGCATGGTCCACGTGCCGGAGCCCGGGCAGCAACCGGCCAGTCACCGGACCGGCCTGGTCGAGGAGCGGACGAGCAGCTGCGGCTGGAGGACCACGTGCTCGACCGGGCCGCCGTTCGCCGCCTGCTCGGCGAGACGGATCGCGAGGCGGCCCATCTCGGCGATGGGTTGCTGCACCGAGGTCAGCGGCGGGTTGCTGTGGGCGCCGAGCGGCAGACCGTCGAAGCCCACCACCGAGACGTCGCCGGGGACCGACATCCCCCGCGAGCCGAGCGAGCTGATGAGTGCGAAGGCGACCAGGTCGTTACCCGCGACGACGGCGGTCGGCCGCTCACGCAGGCTCACGAGCTCTTCTGCGGCACGTTCGCCGGCGCCAAGGCCGATCCCGCCGCTGTCGAGCTCGATCGGCGTCATCCCGTGCTTCTCCGCCAGCGTCCGGTAAGCCTGGCGCCGGTCTGCGGCGGTGTGCGTCCCCGCGATCCCCGAGACGTAGGCAATGGAAGTGTGCCCGAGTTCGAACAAGTGGTCCAACGCCAGCGCGATCCCTGACGCGCTGTCAACGGTCACCGTGGGTGTGTGGTCGCCGGACTCGACCCGGTCGATGACGACCAGCCGCCCTGCGAAGCCCCGAGACTCGAACTCGGCAGGAAAGACCCGGGCGTAGGGCGCGATCACCGCGAAAGGCGCGTACATCGCCTGCATGGCGTCGAGGTACCGGGCCGTCGCGTCCGGGTCATTCTCCGTCACGCACAGCACGAGCTGGTAGCCACGCTCCCCCGCAGCGGCCGTCATGGCCTTCGCGAGCTCGGCGAAGTACGGGTTGGTGATGTCGGGGACGACCAGAGGCACGAGGGTGCTGACCTTGGTTCGGAGCGCCTGGGCGAGCGGGCTCATCGTGTAGCCCATGGAGGCCGCCACCCGGCGGACATGGTCCCGGGTCTCCCGCTTGACAGCCTCGGGGCGGGAGAATGCCCGCGAGACCGTCGACCTGTGGACCCCGGCTGCCGCCGCTACCTCATCGATGCTGGGTGTGGACACCGGTTTTCTCCTGTCGGCCGTGCGCGTACGCGTCCCAGATGACGGCCATCGTGGTCTGGAGATCGCTGATCCGCGGGAGCTCCACGAAACCACGTCCCAGCTGCTCGGCCACGTGGTCGACGAACAATCCGTACAACGGGTCGCTGTCCACGTCAATAAGTGCGGTCTCCGTGACGCCGTCGACGGAGCTGAACGACGCATTCCCGTCAGACCAGATGGTCGCGGTCCCCGCGGCGCCGATCCGCATGAAGGAGCAGTGCCGCTTGAGCGGCGACCCGGGGAACGCATATCCCACCTCGATGGTGGCGATCCGTCCGTCGGCCGTGGTCAGCGTCATCGAGGCGTAGTCCTCGACGCTGCGGCGGTGCAGCGTCGACGACAGGGCTGCCGTCACCGCTACTTCCTTCGCTTCGGCCGAGCGGAGGAAGAGATCCACGAAATGCGGAGCGAGGTTGACCATGCACCCGCCGCCGGCGCGCTCGACGTTGACCATCCACGGACTGCCGTTGACCAGGTAGCGGTCGGGCGGGCCCGCGATGAACTGGACGCTCTCGTACACCGAGCGGCCGGCCCTCGCCAGCCAGCGGTCGGTCGGACCTCCCCGCTGCACGAGAGGCACGGCGATCGGTACCCCGGCAGCGTCCGCGGCCGCCCGGACGTCGACCAGCTCCTGCAACGACACCCCGGCCGGCTTCTCCACGACGAGCGGGATGCACCGAGCGACCAGAGCGAGGCAGACCTCGCGCATCACATCGTGCGGGACGAAGACATACGCCAGCTCGGCGTCCCCGTGGGCCGCGAGCACTTCCTCCCAGGACTGGTAGAGAGGCGCGCCCCAGAGATCCGCAAGGTGCTTCGTGCGCGACGGGTCGGGGTCGCTGACCCCCACCACGTCGTGCTGCTCAGCTATCCGGTCTGCGCACAGGGGCATATGCCAGTGCGACGCGCCGAGGATGATCGTCTTGGCCTTGTTCATGTCCGCGAACCACTGCGGCGACGTACCCCATCGGCGAGCTCGCTCGCCCGCAAGGCTTGGCTGTGCCCGACCAACGTACACTCATTAGAGCCAACGACAGCACCAGGAGCCCGGTCATCAGCGTCTCTGTCCGACGGCTGGGGCAGCGAGTCAAAACGTACGCAGCGCGCATGCAGATCGCGTGGGCCAGTGGCCATTAGCTCCCCACTGAGATCGGTTGCTGAGATCGGTTGCAGAAAAGCAAGTTACCGAAAGAGCACCTCCCGTGTCAACCATGGATCCGACGCGGGTCCGCAGACCCGCCCCCCGTGCCACCTGGTGCAGCCCAAGTCGCCTACATCCCGCGCACACCCAACAGCTTCGCCGGCGCAAACGATGATCAAGCGGCGGGGTTGAGCACATGACGGGCCGCGATCGAGCAGACACCGACGCCATCGCTCTCCTCGAGATTTACCCCTCTCCGACATCGAGGCCGGCTACGTCGACGCCGCCCGCGCAACGAACACCCTGCGCGCGGCATCAACGGTGCCGCCTGCTCCGGTGGAGCACCGTGGGTGCGGCGGATACCCTCCCAGACGGCCAGAACGCAGGCGTTGCAGGTCGAGTCAAAAAGGTTGTGCAACTGGTGGGCGAACTTGTTCGCCGACAAGCGTCGACTCAAGGCGCCGACCTGGTTCGGTCAGGTAAACCGGTCAACGTCGACGCGGCCGCCGGCAGCGGATCCCGACCGCCGTGGGTGCAATCGATGACTTGGGCGTGGCGCCATTCGTGGTGCGAATTGGCGTCATCTGGGATGGCCACAGCGGTGTGTAGTGCCGACGGTGCAACCAACATGCTGACCTTCCCGGTTTCCCGGACACCGAGTCTGAGGCGATGATCGTCTCGGAGAGGAGTCCGCTATGCCGGCACCGAAGGATGCTGAGTTCCGCCGTCGCTCGCTAACTACGAGAAGTACTGTTTGGGTTCGCAAGGTGGACAGCGCAACTCCCCTCCGCTGGCCGCTTGGCCCTGACGCCCTACACGCGTGTGACACGGTGAGGCCGGCGTGATCTGCCTCGCCTCATGTCGAGCGGCGGGTGTGCCCCTCCCGAGGTGGTAGCGGTACGCACCACCGTGCAGCGGGAGCTGCACCTGGCCAGCATGAACTCTCGCAACGGCAGCAATACCGCCTGCTTATCTTCCAATGGTATCGAACAAAGTTTCGCTTTCTCGTCGCAGGTACCCCAAGTCTCGACGATGTGCTGGATCGCCGCGTCGAGGGGTCCGCGGACGTCGGTGAACGCGTCGGCAGCCGGCGCGCCCGGTCCTCACCGAGCGCCTCCAGCCAGGCCTTCAGGTAGGACCGACCCGATTCGCCGGTGACCGCGATCCACACGTAGTGGGTCAGCACAGTCAGGCGAATGATGACCACGGACACGTGTCACCGGTTACCTCGTAGACA
>DATLQP010000243.1:0-6334 GCA_035535155.1 Propionibacteriaceae bacterium | reverse complement strand
CTTCGTACAAGGCGACATCACCGAGCAAGACGTCGATGCCATCGTCAATGCAGCTAACCACTCGCTACTGGGCGGCGGCGGAGTCGACGGGGCGATTCATCGCAGAGGCGGACCTGCGATTTTGGCTGAGTGCCAAAAGCTCCGGCAGGAGGAGTATCCCGACGGGCTACCGACCGGTCAGGCTGTCGCGACCACGGCCGGAAAGCTGAAGGCGCGCTGGGTGATCCATACGGTCGGACCGACCTACGCCCAATCCAAGGACAAGTCGCAGCTGCTCGCCGACTGCTTTCGCAATTCACTCGCTGTAGCCGACGAGCTCGGTGCTGCGACGGTGGCCTTTCCAGCCATCTCGACCGGCGTCTATCGCTGGCCGGTTGATGACGCCGCTCGGATAGCACTGGAAACCGTACGGACCGTGGACACACAGGCGGCTGAGGTCAGGTTCGTGCTCTTCGATCGGCGAGCGTACGACGCGTTCCGCGCTCAGGCAGCACCCGGGAAGGGGTAAGCCCGGGGATCGCCCTATTGCCGCATCGAGCGGCCAGTGCGAACCTGGACACGTGCGTACTCTGCTCAACATCATTTGGTTCGTCTTCAGTGGCTTCTGGCTCTGGCTCGCCTACATGCTGGCTGGAATCCTTTGCTGTCTGCTGATCATCACGATTCCCTGGGGCATTGCCTCGTTCCGGATGGCGAACTATGCCGCCTGGCCCTTCGGCCGGGAGCTGGTCGACAAGCCGAATTCAGGGATCTTCTCCTTCCTCGGCAACGTCATCTGGGTCGTTGTTGCCGGCTGGTGGCTGGCGTTGACGCACATCGCTACCGGAATCCTGCTCTGCGTCACGATCATCGGAATCCCGCTAGGGATTGCGAACTTCAAGCTGATCCCGGTTTCCCTGATGCCCTTAGGCAAGCAGATTGTCAGCAAGCCCGCGCGGTCAAGCCAATTTCCGGTAGCGCGCCCAGCAGCTAGCGGCGAGCCTTTTCAAACGCTGTAATCGCCTGAACAAGATCGTCTCGGGAGTGCGCGGCGGATATCTGAGTCCTGATCCGAGCCTTTCCTCTTGGTACCACGGGGAACGAGAACGCCCGTACGTAGATCCCCTCCGCTAGCAGCCGGTCCGCCATCGCGGCCGCCTCGACCGCGTCGCCGATCATGATTGGCACGATCGGATGATCAGATTCCGGAATGTCGAAGCCACGCCCGACCATTTCGGAGCGGAAGTACGCCGTGTTCTCGCGCAGCCGCTGCAGCAGCTCGCCGGATGTTTCGAGCAGATCCAGCATGGCAATACCCGCGGCCGCGATCGAAGGGGCCAGAGAGTTGGAGAACAGGTACGGTCGGGACCGCTGCCGCAGCATCTCCACAATCTCTTTGTGGGCGGCGGTATAGCCGCCGCTCGCCCCGCCCAGCGCCTTGCCCAGCGTCCCAGTCACGATGTCGACCCGATCCTGCACTCCGAACAATTCCGGCGTACCTGCACCCGTTGGACCCATAAAACCCACCGCGTGGGAGTCGTCCACCATGACCAGTGCTGCATAGCGCTCGGCAAGCTCCACGATGGCGTCGAGCGGGGCAACATAGCCGTCCATGGAGAACACGCCGTCGGTGGCGACCAGCCGGTGCCGGGCGCCTTGTGCCTCCTGGAGTTTTGATTCGAGGTCAGCCATGTCTCTGTTGGCGTAACGCAAGCGAGTCGCTTTGCAGAGCCGCACCCCGTCGATGATGCTCGCGTGGTTCAGCTCGTCGGAGATGACGGCGTCCTCGGGTCCGAGCAGCGTCTCGAAGAGTCCACCATTCGCATCGAAGCAGGAGGAGTACAAGATCGCGTCCTCGGTACCCAGAAAGCGTGCAAGGCGACCTTCCAGCTCCTTGTGGATCTCGGCGGTGCCGCAGATGAAACGGACTGATGCCATACCGAACCCCCAGCGATCCAGCGCCTGCTGAGCTGCGGCGATCATGGCTGGGTGATCAGCCAAACCGAGGTAGTTGTTGGCGCAGAAGTTGAGCAACCGCTGGTCCCCGACCTCGATCCGGGCCGACTGCGGCGTACTGATGACCGCCTCGGCCTTAAAGAGACCTTCGGTTCGTAGGGTGGCAAGATCATCAGCGAGTTGATCTCTGAGCGTGGCATACATGATCAGTTCCTATCCTTCCCAGCTCATGATCACCTTTCCTCCTTGACCGGAGCGCGCGGCCGCGAAGGCTTTTTCGTAATCGGTGTAGTGGAACCGATCAGTGATCACTCCAGAGATATCGAGTCCGCTTTCGAGCAGCACCGACATCTCATACCAGGTTTCAAACATCTCACGGCCGTAGATGCCCTTGATGGTCAGCATCTTCAGCACGATCGCGGCGACATCGACACTGATTTCCGACGAGGGTATGCCGAGCACGGCGATTCGGCCGCCGTGGGTCATCTGGGTGATCATGTCGCGCAGCGCCGCCGAGCTGCCGGACATTTCGAGCCCGACATCGAACCCCTCACGCATACCGAGCTCATGCTGAGCGTCCGCAACGTCGCTGCGGTCGATGTTGACTGCCCGGGTGACGCCTAGTTCGCGAGCCAGAGCCAGCCGCTCGTCGCTGTGATCGGTGATCACCACATGTCGTGCGCCCGCGTACCTGCTCACCATCGCCGCCATGATGCCGATCGGTCCGGCTCCAGTGACCAGGACATCCTCGCCGAGCATCGGAAACGCTAGCGCGGTGTGCACCGCGTTGCCGAACGGGTCAAAGATCGCGGCGACCGCAGGATCGATCGGATCGCGCTGCACCCAGGCGTTGGCGGCCGGGAACGCCACATACTCGGCGAACGCACCGTCGCGATGGACGCCGATACCTCGGGTGTGAATGCAGAGATGGCGCCTTCCGGCGCGGCAGTTGCGACACCTTCCACACACCAGGTGGCCCTCACCGCTTACCAGATCGCCAACCGCAACATCGCTGACGCCCGAACCGATCTCGACCACTTCCCCGCAGAACTCATGGCCCACGGTTATGGGTGGTTGGAGAGTCTTCCGGGCCCACTCGTCCCCGGACTCGATGTGCAGATCGGTGCCGCAGATGCCCGTCGCTTTGACTCTGACGAGCACATCGCCCGGTTCGACGGCGGGTACCGGGACATCCACCAACTCAAGGCCTGGCCCGGGTTTGATTTTCCGCAACGCCCGCACATGAGTCACTTTTGCACACCATGCCAGCGGCCTCGTGTGCCCTAAGCCCGTCGAAGCACCCTTGCCGCGTTGGGCGGTCCAAAGACGGAAAAGACGTGTTCGATCGGCTTTCCGGACACGTGTTTGCCATCTGAAGACGGGAAATGTGGCTGAACGGTCCCCGAAGAGTGATGAGCGAGTCGGCTCCAGCGCCATGCGCAACCCCGATCAAATGGGTGAAGCTCCGGTCAAGTATGAGTTGACCGGAGCTTCGTAGCCACTTGCGAACCGAAGTTCGCGGTGTGGCGTAGAACAGTTATATGCCCCCTGGAACACCTTGGCAAGAGGCTGAACTGTCTTTTTTTCGTCACTGGCGTGTCATGGGGAATTAATGGCGTGTCGGGATAATTGAAGACCATTGAGGGCCCGGGGGCGTGTCGCTGCGAGGTTCACCTCAGGCCAGGCAGCAGACTGAGAGTGCCCTGTCCGGGCCCTGCCGGGTATGAGCCGGCAGGGCTCATACGCTTTCTCCCGCTGCCAGAGGCAGACTGGAATCATGCCGGTCAGTGTTTTTGATTTGTTCAGCATCGGTATTGGCCCATCCAGTTCTCACACCGTTGGTCCGATGCGTGCTGCGAGGCGCTTTGTCGCTGCATTGGACGGCGAAGGCCTGCTATCGCGTACGACGCGGGTCCGATCAGAGTTGTTCGGCTCACTAGGCGCGACGGGACACGGACACGGCAGCTACAACGCCGTGCTCTGGGGCCTGGAGGGACAAGATCCCGAAACCGTCGACACCACCAAGGGCCCGCTGCGCGCCGACGAGATCAAGCGAACCGGACAATTGCGGCTCAACGGGACGCGTTCAGTCGCCTTCGATGCGGAAGACGACCTGATTCTGCACCGTCGCCGGTCCCTACCGTTTCACCCCAACGGCATGACCTTCACCGCATACCGCGACGCCAAGCTGCTCACTGAACGGACCTACTACTCAATCGGCGGCGGATTCGTCTTGGACGACGATGATTCGGGGCATCCCCAACTACTGCCAGACCCGACGCCGGTTCCGTACCCGTTCCGCACCGGCACTGAACTGTTGGGTTTTTGTCGGGAGGAGCGTCTCGGCGTCAGCCAGGTGATGCTGGCGAATGAATGCGTACGGCGGCCGGAGGCCGAGGTGCGTGCCGGTCTGCTTAGGATCTGGTCGGTCATGGTCGAGTGTGTCCAGACCGGCTGCTCCGCGGCCGGGGTGCTTCCGGGTGGCCTCAAGGTACGACGCCGAGCCGCCGATCTCTACCAGCGGCTGATCCGGAACGCTGGCGGAAGCGCGAACGATCCGTTGGCTGCCATGGATTGGGTGACGCTATGGGCGCTGGCGGTTAACGAGGAGAACGCTTCCGGTGGGCGTGTCGTGACCGCGCCGACCAACGGTGCCGCCGGAATCATTCCCGCCGTGCTGCATTACGCCATGACATTTGTGCCCCAAACCGACGACGACGCGATTGTGAACTTCCTGCTGGTTGCCGGGGCACTTGGCGCGATCTATCAACAGACTGCGTCGATCTCCGGCGCCGAAGTCGGCTGTCAGGGAGAGGTGGGAACGGCCTGTTCGATGGCGGCGGGTGCGCTGGCCGAGGTCCTCGGTGGGACGCCCGAGCAGGTAGAGAACGCAGCTGAGATTGGCATGGAACACCATCTGGGACTTACCTGCGATCCAGTGGGGGGACTGGTGCAAATTCCTTGTATCGAGAGGAATGCCGTCGGTTCGGTGAAAGCGATTACGGCCGCGCGGCTCGCGCTTCACGGAGATGGCCGCCACACCGTGAGCCTCGACAAGGTGATCAAGACGATGATGCAGACCGGTGCCGACATGAAGGTCAAATACAAAGAGACGGCCCGCGGCGGGCTGGCCGTCAACATTGTGGAGTGCTAGCGGTCGTCGGTCACGCTCAGCACCGGAGCAATGTGACAGGTCGGGCGGTTCAGCCTCTGCCCAGAAAGGCCTTGCTGCGCTACTGTTCTGGCAGCGCGGGGTCTCTGTCTCCGAGCTGTGAATTTCCACTACGGATCGTCGGGCACGTACCTGCCCGTGGAAAGGAAGTGTGGCGTGGCCACCGTTTCATTCAAGGATGCGACCCGGGTTTATCCGGGAGCAGACACACCCTCCGTCGACAAACTCAATCTGGACATCGGCGACGGCGAATTCATGGTCTTGGTCGGACCATCCGGCTGCGGGAAGTCGACCTCCCTTCGGATGCTTGCGGGCTTGGAGGAGATCAACGCCGGGGCCATCTGGATCGGTGAGCGCGATGTCACCGACCTGCCGCCTAAGGATCGTGACATCGCCATGGTCTTCCAGAACTACGCCTTATACCCCCACATGACCGTGGGCGACAACATGGGCTTTGCTCTGAAAATGGCTGGAGTTCCCAAGACGGAGCGCCAGCAGCGCGTTCAAGAGGCCGCTCACTTGCTCGGCCTCGAGGACTTCCTCAACCGCAAGCCGAAGGCGCTCTCCGGCGGCCAGCGTCAGCGCGTCGCCATGGGCCGTGCCATCGTTCGCTCCCCGCAGGTCTTCTTGATGGACGAGCCGCTGTCGAACCTCGATGCCAAGCTCCGTGTCTCGACCCGCACCCAGATTGCGGCCCTGCAGACCCGACTCGGCGTCACTACCGTCTACGTGACCCACGACCAGGTCGAGGCCATGACGATGGGCGACCGCGTGGCGGTCATGAAGCTTGGCCTGCTACAGCAATGCGACACCCCACTCACCCTGTACGACTCGCCGCGCAACCTGTTCGTCGCCGGCTTCATCGGCTCGCCCGCGATGAACCTCATCGAGGGCAACGTGCAGGCCGACGGCGTGCATCTGGGTGACTACACGGTTCCGGTTCCGCGCGAAACCCTTGCCAAGGCACCAAACGAGAAGAACCTCGTGTTGGGAATCCGTCCCGAGAACTTCCGGGTTTCGGACAATCCCGAGAGCGGCGAGGGCATCCCGATCGATGTCGGGGTCGTCGAGGAGCTGGGCGCCGACGCATTTATCTACGGCACTCTGTCGGGTATCGCCGAGGATGAGTTGATCACCGCTCAGCAGATCGTCGCGCGGATCCACGCCAGCAGGCCGCCAGCCCGAGGCGAAAGCGTGCGACTGCTGGTGGATGAGACGCACGTGCAT
>DATLQP010000242.1:0-9386 GCA_035535155.1 Propionibacteriaceae bacterium | reverse complement strand
AAATCCCGCGGCCAAAGGTCGCGGGGGTCGTACGTGGTCCCCGAGCGGTGTGTTCCTCCGCCGTGCGTTCCTGAGGGGCGACCCCCAGGTGGCAACGCACCTGTCATGCCTGACACGCTAAAACAGATTTGCTCACTGTGTGAGCGATCGCAATGGAAGTGTTACGCGGGCCAGATCGCCAGCTGCGAGGGAGGGAACTTGCCGGAAGGCCACACGCTGCACCGCTTGGCCCTCGATCTGACCGAAGCCTTCGGCGGTCGAGTGGTGTCGGTCAGCAGCCCGCAGGGCCGGTTCGCAGAGTCGGCGGCGTTGCTGGACGAGACACGCATGATCGAGGCGACCGCTCACGGCAAGCACCTGTTCTGCGAATTCGACCGCGATCGCTTGTTGCATATCCATCTGGGCCTGATCGGCAGCATCCAGCTCGGCCCGCCGGCGCCGCCTCGAGGCGAGGTGCGAGTGCGAATTGCTACCGAGGGAGCTGCGGCTGACTTACGCGGACCGCAGCTCTGCACGGTCCAGACTCCTGCGGAAGTCGCCGTGCAGCTCAGCGAACTCGGTCCAGATCCGCTCCGAGCGGATGCCGATCCTGATCTTGCCTGGCGTCGGATACACCGCGCGACGCGGCCGATCGCCGCACTCTTGATGGATCAAACCATCCTGTCCGGGGTGGGCAACGTGTACCGCGCAGAGGTGCTGTTCCGCAACCGGATCAATCCGCATCGGCCGGGCAACAAGCTCAGTCGCCGCAGCTGGCTTGGGATCTGGAACGATCTTGTCGAACTGATGCCGCAAGGAGTGGTGAACAATCGAATCGACACCGTACGTCCCGAGCACTCACCCGAGGCGATGGGCCGGCTGCCTCGCAAAGACGATCATGGTGGTGAGGTCTACGTCTACCGCCGCGCTGGCATGGCATGCCTGGTCTGCGGCTCCAAGGTGCGCACCGAGGTGCTCGCCGGCCGCAATCTGTTCTGGTGCGGCTGGTGCCAGCGCCGCGGCTGATGCCACATCGCTCCGACAAGTCAAGAGCGGCTCTGCCTGGAACACGATGGTAAGAGTGGTGCTGTGAGCAGCGGCACACGGAGCGGCACGACGCCGGCGCGGCGGCGGGTCGATGCGGCCCGCAGACGGCCGCGAGCGCTCGCCGCGAGGGAAGGTGAGGATGGCTGAAGCGCTAACAGCGCTGCCCGCCGACGGGTTGGTCACCCTCGGTGGTCACTGCGTGCATGTGGCCACCCAGCCCGGTGCGGGACCGCCCATCGTGCTGCTCGGTGGCTGCGGAGTGCCCAGCTTTGACTGGGATCAGGTAGCCGATGCGCTGTCAGACCTTACGCTGATCCGCCTCGATCGGCCAGGACTGATGGGCAGCCCCTGGCCGGGCGAGTTGCCTCGATTGGCTGTCGAAGTCGCCGTGCTCGCGGCACTCCTCGAGTCGGTGGGACCTGCGCTCGTTGTGGCGCATTCCATGGCCAGCTTCCACGCCGAGGCCGTGGCACGGCAACGCCCCGATCTGGTCGTTGGACTGGTGCTTGCCGATGGCAGCGTTGAGTTCACGCCGCGCAGGCCCGGGCCACGGCGGCGCTGGCTCTGGCTTGCGCACGTGGTGCGTAGGGCGATGGTGATTCCGCCACTCCGACTTGCTGGCTCGATCGTGCAGCGCCTGCTCTTTGCGGCGCAAAGCAATCACAAGTTCACCGAACCGGCCAGGCCGCTGGCAAGGCAAACGTTTCGGGACCCCGACACGATCGCGAGCGTGCTCGCCGAGCAGGCGGCGTACGCTGAGCAGGCTTGGGACCTCGCTCGGCTCAGGGAAGGCTTCGTTTGGCCACGGATTCCCACGATCGTGCTCACCGCGGCAGCGGGCCGCGGGCCGCGGTGGATTGCCAAGCAGGCCCAGCTGGCCGCCCTGCTCAACGCACGACAGGTGGTCGTCGACGACTCGCGTCATCTGATGATGATCGACCGACCCGACGTGGTGGCCACGGCAGTGAGAGCGCTACGCGGAGGAAATGATGATCATGACTGAGCCTGCAAAGGTCCCTCTGGTGGTGGAGTTGTGGTACGCGGAGGCGCCCGATTTGGACGAGCCCTGGCTGCTCGACAGCCTGCGATCAGTGTCGCCAGCCGCGCAACTGCAGATGGACTCGGTTGTCATGCCGCATGGCGAAGAGCCTGCACCGTTGTTGAACGTGATCATGCGCGGCAGCCCGCTCGGTGAGGGCGGCAAGGCTCTGCCCGACGTCAGCCAGACCTGGGACTGGGATGGCGCGGAAGCAGCGGTTGCGAGATGCCGAAGCAGTCTGTTGGTAACTGAGATGTTCGGTGAGACCAGGTCACCGCAGGAGCGTTGGAGTGCGATGAGTGGTGTGGTCGCGGAGATGACACGGTTGACTCGTCCCACGGTGCTCAGCTGGCCGCAGAGCCAACGAGTCGGCGACCCAATGGGTTTTACTGCAGATGATCTTGATGGTCTGATCAATGTCCGTTACTTCAGTATCGCGAACCAGCCCGGCACGATGGTGATGGATACGTTGGGCTTGCACGTTTTCGGGCTTCCGGACGTCCAGTGCCATTTCCGCAGTCGGAAGCCTGGCGAGATCGCCGAAATGCTCTTCGCCACTGGCGCCTACCTGTTCCGGTCCGGCGACGTGATCGAGGATGGCAACACCATCTCGGGGCGGAACGGTGACGAGAGGCTGATCTGTTTTCATGAGCCGGCACTCCTCGAGCCCAGTCGTCAGGTCATCGATGTTGATCTTGGTGAGCCTTACGCTGCAGGCCGGCGGAGCAGGTCTGCATAGTCGAACACTCCCGTTAGTCATCTCCAGCTCGTAGGGTGCGGCGTACCGACAGCAGCTCGACCTCAGGGCGGAAGGCGACCAGTTGCTCGACCGCATCAAGGATCTCGACAAGATGTGCCCGGTCAGGGCTGACAGCGGCCACCCCGACGCCTGCCCGCCGGTGCAGCTCGAGGTGATCAACTTCGCCGACACTGAGCTCGAATCGTTTCCGCACCTCGGCAATCAGCGGGCGTACCAGCGAGCGCTTCTCCTTCAGCGAATGCACGTCGCCGAGCAACAGGTCGAATTCCAGCGCACCCACCCACATCGCCATGTGCACAGCGTAGGGACCAGCGGTCGACATCATCGCCAACCGCGGGCTGGGCTGGCGTCGATCACTCCACCACAACGGCTGATGCCGAGCGGGTGGCAATTCGAGGTGGCAGTCACCGACTGAGAGATCAGGCGCGGTTTCGAAAGAATGTGACAATAGGGCCCATGACCGCGATGGGGGGGACACAGGGTCGGCCGGTCATAGGCCTGACCACCTATCGCGAGCAGGCTGCCTGGTCGGTGTGGAATATGCCGGCCGATTTGCTACCGGCGGTTTACGCCCGATCGGTCGAGGCCGCCGGGGGTGTCGTCGTGCTGCTGCCGCCGCAACACGATGGGATGGGCGAGGTGGTCTCCCGGCTCGACGGCTTGATCATCACCGGCGGCGCCGATGTGGATCCGGAGCGCTACGGCCAGATGCCGCATGCCACGACCAAGGTGCGCCGTGACCGCGATGCCTGGGAGTTCGGGCTGTTGGACGCCGCTGATCGCATCGGCCTACCCACCCTTGGAATCTGTCGCGGCATGCAGGTCATGGCGGTTCGGGCTGGTGGTTCACTCGAACAGCATCTACCCGATGTCGTGGGTCACGAGGAGCACGCGCCCGGAGGCAATGCCTTCGGCTGGACCTCGATCGCCACTCGCGAGGGCTCCCGGGTACGAACGTTCGTGGGGGATCGGGTGCAGGTCAGCTGTCACCACCGGCAATCGGTCGTCAGCCACCCCGGCTTCGAAGCCACGGCACGCGCGGCCGATGGCACCATCGAGGCAATCGAGGACCCCGAGCGGCCGTTCTGGTTAGGCGTGCAGTGGCATCCCGAAAGCGGTGAGGACTACGGCCTGTTCCTCGGGCTGATCGAGGCGGCCTCGGGCGTCAACGCGCGTACTTGAGGCCCAGGGGGTCAATGCGGCTCAACCCGGTGCAGCGCCGGGTCGTCGGAGGCGAAGGTTCGGACTGGGCCGGGCGGTGTGTCCCTGGTCTCGAAGCGGACGGTCACCCGAGAGAGCCCTGAGCCCCAGACCCAGCCGCTGCCGTATTGATCATGCTCGACATCGACCCCAGCGGGCCAACCCGGGCGCACCCGCTCCTCCTCGGGGCTCAGGTGATCAGCCGCCACATCTTCGGTTGCTGGACCCTCGATTGAGTGGTCGGCTGCAAAGAGGTCGTCCTGCAGCACATCGGTCAGGCCCGCAACGCCGACACCGAGGAGCCGGACTCCGCCCGTTGCGTCAACCCCCGAGAGCAGGGAGGTGGCAACCGAACCGATCACATCCGCGCGATCCGTTGCACTCAGCAATGTCCGTGATCTTGTCAGCGTTGAGAAGTCATGGAGCCGGACTTTGATCGACACCGTGTGCGCGAAGAGGCCCGCCGCGCGCAGTCGGCTCGCCACTTGGCGCGCATCACGGAGCAAGATCGTGGCGAGCTCGTCGCGAGCCACAAGATCAGTTTCGAAAGTGTCCTCGACAGAGATCGACTTGGTCTCCCGATCCGGCTCGACCGGGCGGTCGTCACGGGCGTATGCCAGGTCAACCAAGGCCTGTGCCTGGGTCTTGCCGATCACTTGAGTGAGCTCGTCGAACGCGGAGCTTTGAAGATCGGCAACCGTATGGATGCCAATGCGGCGCAGCTTCTCCTGTGTGACCGGTCCGACACCGGGAATGACTCCCACCTTCAATGGCCGCAGCAGCTCCAGCTCCTGGCCCGCCGCGACGACCGACCAGCCATTCGGTTTGGCCAGCTCGGTGGCTACCTTGGCGACAAACTTGGAGCTGGCGACGCCCACTGAGCCGGTCAAGCCGCCGGTGGTTGCGCGTACCTCGTCCTTCAGTTTCTTGATCAGTAGCTCCAGACCAGGTCGGCTGAAGTCGACCACCTCGGTTGCGGTACGAAGGTCGACGAAAGCCTCGTCAAGGGACAACGGTTCGACCAGCGGCGAGAGCCGCCGCAACACCTCCATCACCTGCCGGCTCGCCGCGTGGTAGGCACCGAATCGGCCGGCGAGGAACGCTGCATGCGGGCAGCGTCGCCGCGCTTCATGCGTGGGCATCGCCGACCGCACGCCGAAGATGCGGGCCTCGTAGGAGGCTGTGGCGACGACCCCGCGCTGACCAAGACCGCCCACCACAACCGGTTTGCCGCGCAAGGAGGGCTTGTCCCGCTGCTCGACGCTGGCGAAGAAGGCGTCAAGGTCGAGATGGAGCACCGAGGGCTCGTGTCGCACGGGTCTTATTGTGCTGCGAGGGTCGGCCATCGGTCCGCAGTGCTGCGAGCAACCATGACACGCGCTCGTCGGAGGTGTTGCGAGGTCTTTACAAGTTTCCTGGGGTGCTGGTCTGGGTAGCGAAGGTGCTCGTAGCGTTGGTTTCCGCGGGAGTCGCGCTAGAGAAGGTAGGAGAGGGTGCCGTGCTGGAGTCGGTGGATGGAATACAGGGACAAACCGTGGACATGTGGCCTGGCAGGCCCTATCCACTAGGCGCGACCTTCGACGGCACTGGAGTCAATTTCGCGCTCTTCTCCGAAGTAGCGACCCAGGTCGAGTTGTGCTTGATCGATGAGGAAGGGAAGGAGACGCGCGTCGAGCTCATCGAGGTCGACGGCAACGTTTGGCATGCGTACATTCCTCGCATCCAGCCGGGCCAGCGTTACGGCTATCGGGTCCACGGCCCCTTCGAGCCGAGTAAGGGTCATCGTTGCAACCCGTACAAGCTCTTGCTTGATCCCTACGCGAAGGCCATTAGTGGCCAGATCGATGGCGACGAGTCGTTGTTCGGCTACCGCTTCAGCGACCCGACTGCCGCCAACGACTTGGACTCAGTGGGCCACACCATGCTGTCGGTGGTCACCACCCCGTTCTTCGATTGGAAGGACGACCGACCACCGCGGCACCAGTACCACGAAAGCATCATCTACGAGGCCCACGTGAAGGGTCTGACAATGACCCATCCCGGCATCCCGGACGACGTGAGGGGAAGCTACGCCGCGATTGGTCACCCGGTGATCATCGATCACCTCACCTCGCTTGGGGTGACAGCCGTGGAGCTGCTGCCGGTGCACCAGTTCGTCAATGACACACATCTGGCCGATCGTGGCCTGTCCAATTACTGGGGATACAACACCATCGGATTTCTCTCTCCGCACAACGGATATGCCAGCGCTCTCGATCTTGGTCAGCAGACCACCGAATTCAAGGCGATGGTCAAGTCGCTGCACGAAGCCGACATTGAAGTGATCTTGGACGTGGTCTACAACCACACCGCTGAAGGTAACGAGCTGGGGCCGACCATCGCATTCCGCGGCATCGACAACGCGGCCTACTACCGGCTGGTTGACGACGCCAAGCAGCACTACTACGACACCACCGGCACCGGCAACAGCCTGCTGATGCGCAACCCTCACGTCCTGCAGCTGATCATGGACTCATTGCGCTACTGGGTCTTGGAGATGCACGTCGACGGTTTCCGATTTGATCTTGCTGCGACGCTGGCCAGGCAATTTCACGAGGTGGACAAGCTGTCCGCGTTCTTCGACATCATCCAACAGGACCCGGTGATCTCCCAGGTCAAGCTGATCGCCGAACCGTGGGATTTGGGCGATGGCGGCTACCAGGTCGGCAACTTCCCGCCCTTGTGGACGGAATGGAACGGCAAGTATCGCGACACCGTACGCGACTTCTGGCGCGGGGAGGCGGCGTCCCTGGCTGAGTTCGCCTCACGAATCACCGGGTCCAGTGATCTCTACGAGCATTCCGACCGGCGGCCCACTGCGTCGATCAATTTCGTCACCGCCCATGACGGCTTCACTTTGCGTGATCTTGTCTCCTACAACCAGAAACACAATGAGGCGAACGGCGAAGGCGGCAACGACGGTGAAAGCCACAACCGGTCATGGAACTGTGGCGCGGAGGGCGAGACCGACGATCCAGCGGTCAACGAATTGCGGCTCCGCCAGCAGCGCAACTTCATCACAACGATGCTGGTGAGCCAGGGGGTTCCGATGCTCGCGCACGGCGACGAGCTTGGTCGCACTCAGCACGGGAACAACAACGTCTACGCCCAGGACAACGAGGTCTCCTGGATGCATTGGGATCTCGACGCGGACCAGAAGGACTTGTTGACCTTCACCTCTGCTGCGATCGCGCTGCGCAAAGCACATCCCGTACTGCGGCGCCGCCGCTTCTTCGCCGGCGATGCCGCGCACGGTGGCCGCAGTGAACTCGGTGACATCTTGTGGTTCAAGCCGGATGCATCGGAGATGGACGAGGCCGATTGGAACTCGGGATTCGCGCGCAGCTTGATGGTCTTTCTGAACGGCGATGCCATCCCCGAATTGGATGACGTGGGCCGGCCGATCAGTGACGACCACTTCCTGCTGCTGTTCAACGCCCACAACGGCCCGATCAGATTCACCATGCCGCCGTCCCGGTTGGGGCAGAACTGGTGCGTACGACTGAATACCGCAACCGCACAGGTTGATCCACCTGGTGTGCGGCCTTGGCGCGCGGGATCGACACACCGCGTGGACGCGCACTCCGTGATGGTGTTGTCGACGACCGTCGTGCCGGAGGCCGAGCGTGTCGCAGCAAAGTCCCGAGCACTGCGCGCCACCGCATCGGCTGCCAAGGCGCCGATGCGGCCCACGTGACGGCGAGTGCTGAGCACGGGCACAACATCACGTTGGGCAGCGGGTGCCGCCTGCGCTGCGAAAGGTGGCCAATTCGGGCTGTCGCTGGGACGATTGCTGAGCAAGGGCGGGATGATGAAACCGGTTCTCCGGCTCTCCCGCTCCGGGTGGCCAGCGGTCTGAAGCGGGCCGCACCTCCAGACACGAGGAGTGAGTCATGACGGTAGGGACCCCCGCACCAAGTCCGGCAACCCCCTCACCGGTTGAGCGCAAATCAAGCAGACACCAGGTTGTCGTCATAGGTTCTGGGTTCGGCGGGCTGTGGGCCACGGAGGCTCTGGCCAAGGCTGCCGTGGACGTTGTCATGGTCAGCGGAACCTCGCACCACCTGTTCCAGCCGCTGCTCTACCAGGTTGCGACCGGCGTGCTGTCCGAAGGGGAGGTCGCCCCAGCGACACGTGAGGTGCTGAAGAAGCAACGCAACGCGACAGTTTTGCTAGGACGCGTCACGGACATCGATATCGCTGCCAAGACAGTCACCTCACTGAGTCCGGTGGGCACCACCGTCACGCCGTACGACACCTTGATCGTTGCCGCGGGCGCCGGTCAGTCGTATTTCGGCAACGATCAGTTTTCGGAGTTCGCTCCGGGCATGAAGAGCATCGACGATGCCTTGGAGCTGCGCGGCCGGATCTTCGGGTGCTTCGAGCTGGCTGAGCTCAGCGAGGACCCGGAGGAGCGGGATGAGTGGCTGACCTTCGTCGTGGTGGGCGCCGGTCCCACCGGGGTGGAGATGGCAGGTCAGATCAGTGAGCTGGCCCACCGTACGCTGCGCCGGGATTTCCGTCGCATCGACACGACCAAAGCGAAGGTCATCCTGCTCGATGCCGCACCCACCGTACTCGGCGTCTTCGGAGACAAGCTCTCCATAGCTGCCAGCGAGCAGCTCGCGAAAATCGGCGTCGATGTCGAGCTCAATGCCAAGGTCGTAGGAGTCGACAACACTGGCGTTGACATCGTGGATTCGGATGGCAAGGAGCGGCGCATCCGCTGCCGATGCAAAGTGTGGGCAGCTGGGGTGAGTGCATCACCGCTTGGCAAGCAGCTCGCTGAGCAGAGTGGCGGCGAGGTCGATCGGGCCGGCCGGGTGAAGGTGAATGATGATCTCACGTTGCCCGGACATCCGGAGATCTTCGTCGTGGGCGACATGATGGCGCTGAACAACCTGCCTGGAGTCGCCCAAGTAGCCATGCAGGGCGGCAAGTATGCCGCCGGCCAGATCATCCGCCGGCTGCGGGGAGAGCCGCCCGCGCCCCCGTTCAAGTACTTCGACAAGGGCAGCATGGCTACGATCTCCCGATTCCACGCCGTGGCAAGCGTGGGCAGGATCCGGATGGCGGGCTTCTTCGCGTGGCTCATGTGGCTCGGCGTCCATGTCATGTATCTCGTCGGCTTCAAAAACCGGTTCACCACGATGCTCCACTGGGCCGTCAGCTTCATCTTCCGCGGACGCTCGCAGCGCACGACGACGAGGCAGCAGGTTGTCGCTCGGACGCTGATGGCTCGGCTGAGCGCCACGGAGGAGGCCTTGAAGGAGGCTCAGAATGATGAGCCCGACGAGATGCGCCCTGAGTCTGTCGAAGGGC
>DATLQP010000241.1:0-11353 GCA_035535155.1 Propionibacteriaceae bacterium | reverse complement strand
TCACCACGTTGGATCAGCACGCATACTGTGACCGCGTAAACCTCACCGTCCACCGACTGATCAAGACTTGCGTCGAATGATCTTGATCACGATGAAGAGCAGCAGGCCGACGACCGCGAGAGCTGGGCCATACCGTTTGAGAAGGACTGGCCCGACCGTGCTGAGCACACTGAGCGTGCTTTCAGTGGCGTCGCTCTGAGGTTGCGCCGAATAATCCGGCTGGCTGGAAGCCCGTGCGGCGGTCGAGGGAGCCGGCTCCGCCGCCGGATCGCTAGGCTCGGCAACAGATCCGGTCGACGCCACCGCGACCATCTCCTCTTCGGCAGGCACGACATCGAGTTCGATGGTCTGCTCGCTGTCCGATTCGTCGAATTGTGCGGGCGCAGCCGCGGCCGCACTTACTGAGCGCTCCTCGGCGGCACCAAGTCCATCGGCGAGCCGCTCGGACACGCAGCTCACGAACTGATCCAGCAGCTTGTCGCTGGTGTCGGAGATCACTCCGTGGCCGAACTGTGCCGGCTTCCCGGTGATCACTAGGTCCGTCAGCACTTCGACATCGGTCTGCTCCCCGCTTTCGGCGAACGAGGCAGTTACGGTCACGGTTGCCGTTCCGTTCCCGCGCTTGTCCTTGCCATGAGCCTCGATCACCACCCGGCGGTCCGCATCGTTGCGTTCCTGATACCGGCCAGACCCGTTGTACATCATGGAAATCGGGCCTAATTTGATCTTCACCGAACCGGCGAACTCGTCACCGTCGACACTGGTGATCGTGGCACCAGGGAAGCAGGGCGCCAATCTTTCAAGATCGTTGAAGGCATTCCATGCCTCCGCCACGCGGGCGGGCACGCTGAAGTGATGCGTCAGATCCATGACCCCATCCTCGCCCCAAGCGCGCGCCGCCGCCAGCATCGCGCAGGCCGGGCCCAGCGGCACGGCGCCTGGCTCCCGTGGCGAGCAGCACGCCGACTATGCGGTCGGTTGTTGTGTCCGGGTCCGGGTCAGCGCGAGGAGGGACCGCCGGTTCCCTGATCATCGTCATGATCATCGGGGCCGGCGTCCTCGCGGGCGAGCTGCTGTAGGACGGCATTGTGCAGCCGACCGTTGGTGGCATATCCGCCAGTCCCCAGTGGCCCTGGACGCCCGTCAAGATCAGTGAACTTCCCGCCGGCTTCTGTGACGATGATCGAGCACGCCGCCATGTCATGCAGCGCCAGCTCGGGCTCGCAGGCGATGTCGACGCCACCCTCAGCCAGCAGCATGTAGGACCAGAAGTCCCCATAGGCACGGGTACGCCAGCAGCGCCGGAGCAGATCAACGAACTGCTGGCCTAGCTGCGCCTCGACCCATGCAGAGATCGAGGCATAGCTCAGCGAGGCGTCCTCGATGCTCGCCACGTTTGAGACCTGAATCGGGGTGGCTGACATCAAGGACTTTCCGGCGTACGCGCCGCCGGCCAGGCTCGCCCACCAGCGCCGGCCCAGCGCGGGCGCACTTACCACCCCGACAGCCGGCTCGTCATTGATCATCAAGGCAATCAGGGTCGCCCAGACTGGCACGCCGCGGACGAAGTTCTTGGTGCCATCGATGGGATCGATCACCCAGCGACGCGGCCCCCATCCGGTGTCGGCCATCTCCTCGCCATGCACCGCATCGCGTGGGCGGGCCCGGCCGAGGGTACGGCGAATGGCCTGCTCAGTCGCGGTGTCGGCGTCGGAGACGGGCGTGAGATCGGGTTTGGAGGTCACGTGCAGGTCGAGCGACTTGAAGCGGCTCATGGTGATCGAGTCGGCGTCATCGGCGAGCAGATGGGCGAGTCGAAGGTCGTCGGTCAAGCCTCGGTGGAGCGCAGCGTCAGGCCCTGTTCTCGCAGCGTCGGGGACGGGCATGTGCCTACGCTACTGGCCGGAGCCGAGCATCCGGCGAAAAGACTCAAGCCGGGCCGCCGTGAGCTTTCCATTCGCGACAGCAACGTCCAGGGCGCATTCCGGTGCCTTGTCATCGTGCTGGCACCCCCGCGGGCAGTCTTCGGTGATCACCCGCAGGTCGTCGAATGCGGCGATGATCCGGTCGCGGCTGACGTGGCTCAGCCCGAAGGACCGGACGCCGGGAGTGTCGATCACCCAGCTCCGTCGATCGGCTGGGACGACCCCCACGAGCCCTCCCGCGGGCTGAGCGTCAGTTCCGGTCGAGTCCGACAGCTCTAGCGCAATGGCCGAGGAGGAGATGTGCCGACCGCGCCCCGTCACCGCACTGACCTCGCCGATCGCCCGGTCGGCGCCAGGGATCAACGCGTTGACCAGGGTGGACTTGCCCACACCCGAATGGCCGACGAAGACACTTCGATGTCCGCGCAGCCGGTCACGCAGCGGATCCAAATCGGCGCCTGGGAATGTCACCTGCACCCGAACCCCCAGCGGCTCGTACTGCGCGATGAGCTTGTCGGGTGTCGCGAGGTCAGCCTTGGTGAGGCAGAGCAACGGCTGGATTCCGGCGTCATAACCAGCCACCAGCAGCCGGTCGATCATCCCGACCCGCGGTGGTGGATCCGCGAGAGCAGTGACGATCACGAGCTGGTCGGCGTTGGCCACGATCGGGCGCTCAAACGGGTCGTCGTCATCGGCCGTACGCCGCAGTACGGTGACGCGCTCCTCGACCTCCACGATGCGAGCCAACGTGCCCTCGGCGCCGGACGTGTCGCCAACCACTCGCACCCGATCGCCGACGATGACGCCCTTTCGGCCGAGTTGCCGCGCCTTCGTTGCGCTAACGTCGCGATCAGAGATCAGTACGCGGTAGCGGCCCCGGTCGACGGTGATGACCATACCGATTTCGGCATCTGCGTAGTCGGGTCGGTCCTTGGTACGCGGCCTGCTGCTGCGACGCCCGGGACGCTCGAACGCCTTGTGCTCGTCGTCTCCTAGACCGACCTGCGTCACCGCGAGATCGTCTCGCCTTCCGACTCCGACACCGAGTCGGTGATCATCACTGTCCAGAGTTGCTCGAACTCCGGCATGGTCTTGCTTGTGCACGTGATGTCGTCCAGCACAATCTCTGGAACCACCAGTCCCAGCACCGCTCCGGCTTGCGCCATCCGATGATCGGCGTAGGTATGCCATACATCGCCACCCAGCAGCCGTGGATGAATGGTTAGTCCGTCACGGGTCTGACTCACGTGACTTCCGAGCCGATCCAGTTCGGTCTCCAGGGCGGCCAGTCGATCGGTCTCGTGGCCGCGGATATGGCCGATGCCTCGGAGATGGCTGGTGTCGTCGGCGAGCGCTGCTATCGCCGCAACGACCGGCGTTAGCTCGGCGGCGCCGCTCAGATCAAGATCAACGCCATGGATGTGATCGGTTCCCTTTACTCGAAGGACGTTGCCTTCGAGGGTCACCTCTGCGCCGAAGTGCTGCAGGATCTCACGAATTGCGTCGCCCGGCTGGATGGTCTCGCTCGGCCAGTTGGCGACCGTAACCGTCCCGCCGGTGAGTGCTGCCGCCGCCAGGAACGGTGCGGCGTTGGATAGGTCAGGCTCAATCGCGGTGTCGACCGCTCGGATTGGGCCGGGAGAGACGACCCAGCGGTGCGTCGTGGTGTCGTCGATATCGACGCCGCGAGCGCGCAACATGGCCAGGGTCATCTGGACGTGGGGGAGTGAGGGAATCTCGCCCCCAATATGACGGATATCGAGGCCGTCGCGGTAGCGGGCGCCGGCAAGTAGCAAACCACTGAGGAACTGGCTGGAGGCCGCGGCATCGACGGTGACCTCGCCGCCTCGTAGCAGTGGATTGCCGGTGAGTGTGAACGGAAGCGAGTGGCCGCTGCCCTCGACCCTGGCACCCAGATGTTTCAGCGCACCCAGCAGCGGAGCCATCGGGCGCGCGTACGCCTCCTGGTCGCCGTCGAATCGCACTGTGCCATGTGCCAGCGCAGCGATGGGCGGCACGAAGCGCATCACCGTGCCAGCCAGGCCGCACTCGATGGTGCCGCCAGCCGTAAAGGCTTCAGGTGGAGTGATCTGCCAGTGGCCCGCCTTCGTATCGGCGCTGTCCCCAGCGATCCCGACGCCGAGGCTGCGAAGGGCATCTCGCATTAGCTGGGTGTCGCGCGCATCCAGACCCCCCATGATCATGGACGGCCCAGCCGCCAACGCACCCAGCACCAGAGCGCGATTGGTCTCCGACTTGGAACCTGGAACCGCTACTCCTGCCGTGATCGGAGCCGGAGCCTCCGGCGCCGCCCATGATCGAAGTCCAGGCACTCTCAGATCCTCAGCATTGCCCGCTCGGTCAAAAGAGCTCAGTTCTCGCCGAGCTGGACGTTTTCTTTGATCTTCTTGGCCTTCTTGCCGACGACCTTTGCCTGCTTCCTGGCGTCCTTCTTGGCCTGCTTGGCGGCCTTGACTGCGGCTTCTTGGGCTAGCTCAGCCTGCTTGGCAGCCACAGCCTTCGCTTCCTTCAATTGCCTCGCGGCCTGCTTACGCACCTTGCGCGAGGATTTGGCGACCGCCTCCACCAGGGCTGCGCCGCTTGCCACAGCGCTTTCGGCAAACTCACCAGCGCTATCTGCGGCTCTGCTGGTGCTCTTGCCAAGCTTCTTGGAGGCTTTGCGAGCATCCTTGGCGAGCGTCTGTCCGCCCTTTTGCGCCCGCCAGGTCAGGCTGGGCCTCCCCTCAGTGTCTTGAGCGGCGAGCAGCACGCCGCCGAGCAGGCTGACGTTCTTCAGGAAGTGGCTGCGATCCTGTGCGCGCTCGTCAGGGTCCTGCACCGTCCAGAAGGGGTGCTTGGCAATCGTGCTTGGGATCAGTGAGCCGGCCAGCAGCAAGGCACCTAGACGTCGGCCCTTGCCGGTAGCCAGCGCGGCGCCCCCCACCACTTGAGCGATGCCATTGATGCGCACCAGCGTGACCGTGTTCTCGGGCACATAGCTGGCGACTTGCTCGGGTGCGTACTCCTTGACGAGCGGTACTACCCGATCAACAAGAGGTTCCGCCGCTGGAACGAGCGATTCGGGGTCGCGGAGTGCTCTGATTCCCGCGGATACGAAGTAGGAAGCCAGCATGGTACGAGCGACAGCGCGCAGCAACGTCATAGGTCATTCCTACCGTGACTTTCACTCGCCCGAAGAGCAGGGTGGCTTTTTCCTGCGATAAGGACTTCGTCAGTACCCGCAGATACGCTCGAAACCATGTGCGGACGCTATGCATCCTCCGCGAGCCCGCAGGACTTGATGGAGGAGTTCGAAGTCGATGATTTGTTCGATGGGCTGCCGGGGCCTGACTACAACGTCGCCCCAACAGTCGATGTGCCAGCGATTTTCGAGCGTCGTGTCAAGGACACAGGCGAGGTCCGGCGCCGCCTGGCTCCCTTGGTATGGGGCCTGGTGCCGTCATGGGCCAAAGATCCCTCGATCGGCTCGCGGATGATCAACGCTCGGCTGGAGACAGTGGCCGAAAAGCCGGCATTCCGGCGCGCCTTCAGCGCGCGCCGCTGCATTCTGCCGGCTGATGGCTTCTATGAGTGGTACGCCGCGGAACCATCGGCCGGCGTCCCGATCGGACGCGGCAAGACCAAGCCCAAGAAGCAGCCGTTCTTCATCCATCGGGCCGACGGCGGCCGGCTAGTGATGGCCGGCATCTATGAGATCTGGCGCAATCCGCAGGCCGATCCCAGCGACGAGGAGGCATGGCTGCGAACCTGCTCGGTGATCACCACCCAGGCAACGGATGCGGCTGGTCATATACATGATCGAATGCCGATGGTGATCACTCGCGACGCCATCGGAGACTGGTTGGATCCCATGATCACCGATCCGCAGCGTGCGCAGGAGCTGCTTGCGGTCACGGAGGCGTCAGCTCTGGCGGCGTACGCGGTATCCACCGAGGTGAATAGTGTGGAGAACAACAACCCGTCGCTCGTCGAGCCGCTCACCGCCGAGCCCGAGCAGCACCATGATCAGGAGACGCTGATCTGATCATGGCATCGAGGATTGTCCAGGTGGATACCCCGCTTGGACCGGGTAGGTTCTTTGTCGATCCCGCCGAACAGCCGAGCTCGATCCTGGTGCTGGGTCATGGCGCGGGTGGGGGCGTCGGCGCTGCTGATCTTGAGCTACTGGCCCGCAGTTTGCCGAAGCTGGGCAGCACCGTGGTGCGATTCGAGCAGCCCTGGCGTACGGCAGGACGGAAGGTGGGCCCGCCTCCGCCGCGACTGGACGAAGCCTGGACTGCCGCATTGGGCTGGCTGGTCGAACAAGAGTGGGCGCAGCATCGGCTGGTCGTCGGCGGCCGGAGTGCAGGCGCTCGAGTGGCTTGCCGGACCGCCTCCAACACCAAAGCCGCAGCGATCGTGTGCCTGGCATTCCCGCTGCATCTTCCGGGGCGGCCGGAAAAGTCACGGCTCTCGGAGCTGCTAGCCGCCGCACAGCCACGTCTGGTACTGCAGGGCAGCAAGGATAGTTTCGGCACTGGCGAAGAGATTCGCGCCGCCATCGGCGGGCTGCCGGGTATCGCCGTGGTTGATCTGCCGGGAGCAGATCACAGCTACCGGATAGCAGCGCGATCCGCAGCGAGCGGAGCGAGCAATCGAACAGAAACTGCGAGGTCGACGCCCTTTACGCCAGTGGATCTGCGCACGACTCTGGTTACTGAGATCAGTCGATTCATCGGAGCCGTGACGGGAATAACAACTCCATGACCGCGTTCCAACTGACATGCCCTTCTTGGTGGACGGCTTGGACAATCAGTCGATGCTGCCCACCTCGCCGCTACTCTCGTACGTGATGAGCATGCCAAACGGCTCCACAGGTGCCCAAGCACAGACGCCGAGCAGCGACGCTGGCCACGTCGAGACGGCGGATGAGCGACATGAGCGGTTCGAGCAAGATGCGCTGCAATATCTTGATCAGCTCTACGCCGGCGCCCTGCGGATGACTCGGAATCCCGCCGATGCACAAGACGTCGTGCAGGAGACTTACGCCAAGGCGTACGCGTCGTTTCACCAGTTCACACCTGGCACGAATCTGAAGGCTTGGCTGTATCGGATCCTGACCAATACCTACATCAACTCCTATCGGAAGAAGCAGCGTGAGCCGCAGCTCTCGGACGGGGAGAACGTGGAGGATTGGCAACTCGCGAGGGCCGAGTCGCATACCTCGAGTGGGCTGAAGTCTGCGGAAATGGTGGCGCTGGAGAACCTGCCAGACACTGATGTGAAAAACGCTCTTCAGCAGCTCGCTCCCGATTTCCGACTAGCCGTCTATCTGGCTGACGTCGAAGGCTTTTCTTACAAGGAGATCGCCGAAATCATGGGCACTCCCATCGGGACCGTGATGTCTCGTCTTAACCGCGGCAGAACGCAGCTTCGCAATCTGTTGGCCGACTACGCCAGGGATCGCGGCGTCAGGCGAGCGGAGGCGAGCAGGACATGAACGTCGCAAGCCCCGACGACGCTTGGCTCGATGACTGCGAGCACGTGCTCGAGCGGGTTTATGAGTTCCTAGACAACGAGCTTGATGCCGCCACCGGTGACGCGATCCGGCATCACCTGGCGATGTGCGAGCCGTGCCTCGAGAGGTTCGATATCGAGGAGGCGGTCAAGTCGCTGGTCCACCGGCGCTGCGGCGGAGAGGTCGCACCGACGCAGCTGCGAGCGAAGATCGTGTATCAGATGACGGTCATCCGCAAGACGCTGTAAAACTTCAGCAACCAGCAAACCCCACGGAATCTCCGTGGGGTTTCGTGTCTGAAGGGCTTGCGCCTCAGGCGTTGGGACGCTTGCCGTGGTTCGCGCTTTTCTTCCTGCGGGCGCGACGCTTGCGGGCACTCTTGGCCATGTCAGCCTCCTGAAATCGACCAGCGACCGATTCTGCCACAGGATCCAGCATTTGTTGGCAGCAAACATTTGTTGGCTGCGGCCGTAGATTTGCGACATGCCGTCGATGTCGGAGATCATCTCCGAGCACACCGACCTTTCCGAACCTGACCACCTCTGGCTCAAGCTGCTGGTTTCGGAGTGGCAGCTACTCGCCGATCTCAGTTTCTCCGACTTGGTCCTTTGGGTACGCGACCATGACCCCAGTGTCTTCTGGGCAGCGGCCCAGATTCGCCCATTCACTGGCGTGACGTCGTTGTTCGACGATGTCGTGGGCGACCTTATTGCCTACTCCCCGGAGCACTTGGTTGCCGAGGCCTTCTCGCGGGGCGAGATCGTGCAAACCAGCGAACGCAAGCTGCAAGCCGGGGTTCCGGTCCAGACCCATGCCGTCCCGGTCACGGTGGGCAACCAGGTAATCGCCGTGGTCGAGCAGCGCACCAGTCAGCTCGGCCTACGAGCACCGAGCTCGTTGGAAAATGCGTATCTGGAGTCAGGTGTGGAACTGGCCAGGATGATCACGGTCGGGGCGTTTCCCATTCCCAGCGACGCTACTCACCTGGCATTCAGTCCGCGGGTTGGTGACGGATTCATCCGACTCGACCCTGCCGGAGATGTGACGTACGCGAGCCCGAACGCAGTGAGCGCCTATCGCCGGCTCGGTTTGCGCGGCGACCTCATCGGTGAGCAGCTGGCCACCTTGACCGCCGAGCTGTTACCGGCCGGACCAGATCCTTTGGATGAGTCGGTGCAGTCCGTGTTGTCGGGTCGCACGGCGCGCCGGACCGAGCTGGTATCTGGGGAGGCCCACCTCATGGTCCGGGTCTTGCCGTTGGCCGACCGTCGCGAGCGAGTCGGTACCGTCGTACTCTGCCGCGACGTGAGCGACCTGCGCAGCAAGGAGCGCGAGCTGGTCACCAAGGACGCGACCATCCGCGAGATCCACCACCGGGTCAAGAACAACCTGCAAACAGTCGCAGCGCTGCTGCGGATGCAGGCGCGACGGATCGAATCTGCAGAAGCAAAAGTCGCTCTGACCGACGCAATGTCCCGGGTCGCATCCATCGCGATCGTGCATGAGACCCTGTCGCAGGCGTTCGACGAGATCGTCGAATTCGACCGGGTCGCTGACGAGCTGCTCCGCATGGTCGGCGACGTGGCCGCCTCCTGGGGTGGGGTATCGGCGATCCGCGAGGGCAGCTTCGGTCTGCTACCGGCGGACATCGCGACCAGTCTGGCGATGATCATCAGCGAGCTGTGTCAGAACGCTGTCGAGCATGGTCTTGCGCATCAGTCCGGCGAGGTACGCGTGGTGCCGAGTCGATTCGACGGGCGGCTTCGGATGGAGATCAGCGATGACGGTCGAGGGCTGCCGCCTGGCTTTGATTGGCGGCAGTCTCGTAGCCTCGGGCTGTCCATTGTCAACACTCTGGTGGCCGAGATGGAGGGCTCCTTCCAGCTCGGGCCGCGCCAGGCCGGACCTGGCACCCAGGTAGTTGTCGAGATTCTTCTCTGATTCCCTCCGCCGGCGCTCGGCCTCGGCTGGCGCCAGAATCGCTCGTACGCCACGCCGCGCAAGTCCTTGACACTCCATAGGGCGATCAATAGGAAGTCGGGGACGTGCTTATTCCTGTTCCAATCGCTCGGGGGAAAGTTGCGCTCATCCCGTTAGGCAAGTTGGGAGGGGTGCGCTCGGCCCCCTTCCGGCTAGCCTGAAGGAGGGCCCGTGGATCGAACTGCCAGCGGACAATCGCCTCGCAGAAAACTGTTCCGTCGAATCTCGCTGCTCGCAGCGACCGCGCTCGCTGGCATCCTCACCTTGTCCGCGCCCGTGGCACAAGGTGCGCCCGAGAAGCGCCCGACACCTGTCGACGAGCCCGGCGTCACGGCCAATCTGTGGGAGTGGAACTGGAAGTCGATCGGTCAGGAATGCTCAGTTCTCGCGAAGGACGGCTATACCGGCGTACAGGTCGCACCACCGCAGAACTCGCTCAAGCGCACCGAGCTCGGCAGCGGTAGCGACACCATCCTGCACCCATGGTGGGAGGTCTACCAGCCGGTCACCTATGACTTGACGAGCCGGATGGGTAACGAAGGTCAGTTCAAAACGATGGTCAAGAAGTGCCGCAAGGCTGGCGTCAAGGTTTATGTCGATGCCGTGATCAACCACATGACTGGTCAGGGCAACACCTCCTACGGCGGGGTTGATTACAAGCCGTACAACTATCCGGACTACGGCCCGAACGACTTCCATTTCAAGGTCGGCGAATGCCCCTCGAGTGACGGAGGCATCCAGGACTTCAACAACAAGCTGCAAGTCTTCAAGTGCAACCTGGTCGGTTTGGAGGACCTTCGAACCGAAACAAACAAGGTCCAAACGGAGCTGGCCGCGTATCTCAATAAACTGATCGATTACGGCGTTTCAGGTTTCCGGGTCGACGCCGCCAAGCACATCGGTCAGGATGATCTGGACGCCATCTACTCGCGACTGAACAAGACCAAAGATGGCGTCAAGCCGTACTGGGCTCTCGAGGTCTTTGGTGGCGGTCCTGGCATTCTTTCGCCAGAGGCCTTTACCCGCTCCGGTGATGTGCTGGGACTGGATGCAGCCAAGCAGATGCAGGCGGCCTTCAAGAGCTACCCCGACGCGCACGTGGGGAGCATTGCAACTCTTGAGGTCTTCGGCAGCGGATCAGGTCTGACTTCCAGCAAGAAGACCATGTCCTTTGTCACCAACCACGACACCGACCGCAACCCAGGGGAGTACCTCGGGCATAAGGATGGCGCGACGTTCATCCTGGCCAACGAGTGGCTGCTGGCATCCGGCTACGGATCGCCTCAGGTCTACTCGAGCTTTGAGTGGGAGACGCGAGACGACTCACCGCCTGCGAAAGCCAACGGTCTGATCACCAACACCGACTGCACCTCCGCGAAATGGACGTGTGACCACCGCAACCGCGGCATCGTGGCGATGGTCAAATGGCACAACTATGTGGGCAGTGCCAAGCGTGCGAACTTCTACACCGACGATGCCAACGTGATCGCGTTCAGCAAGGACAGCAAGGGCTGGGCGGCGTTCAACAATGGAACCGACGCGAAGCAGATCCGGGTGCAAACCGGACTGCCCAAGGGCACCTACTGCGATGTCATCCACGACAAGGATCTAGGCAAGGGCTGCAATGGTCCGACCGTCGTGGTGAACAGCAGCGGATTCGCAACAGTCACGGTCGCGGCCAAAGACGCCGTTGCGTTCACCCGCACAGACCGAATCTTGAATCTCAACTGACAAGCAGCTAGAGGAATGCGAATCGCCGGAGGGATTTTCCCTCCGGCGTTCTTGTTGCTGGATGAAGCCCCGAATTATGCGGTGCGGATTCGCGCACGTGCGGCGCGCCGCTTCAACGCTCGCCGCTCATCCTCGCTTAGACCGCCCCAGACACCATGATCCTGACCTGCTTCCAGCGCCCATTGCAGGCATGCGTCCC
>DATLQP010000240.1:0-10408 GCA_035535155.1 Propionibacteriaceae bacterium | reverse complement strand
GAGGCGCCACACCCCCTTGCCGTCGTACCCGCCGCGGGACGTCTTCGCCACGATCGGCCAGCCCTGCTCATCGCCGAAGGCGGCCAGCGCCGCCGCATCGGGTACCACGCGACTGATGGGGCAGGGCGCCCCCAAGGCGGTAAGTCGCTCCCGCATGATCGCCTTGTCCTGGGCGTGCACCAGCGCCGCCGGTCCCGGCCGAACTGCAACGCCGTCCGACTCGAGCTCACGAAGGAGGCCGGTGGGAACATGCTCATGATCAAAGGTGACAACGTCGCAGCCGGCGGCAAAGGCGCGCACCGTCGCCGGGTCGGTGTAGTCGCCGACCGTGACGTCGTGCACCACCTGCGCGGCGGAGGAGTCGGGCGCCTCGGCGAGTAACCGCACATTGACCCCCAAACCAATGGATGCGGCGTGCATCATCCGCGCCAGCTGGCCACCGCCGACAATGCCTATGGTGAAGCTCCGCCCAGTGGTCACCCGCCGAAGCGTACCGGTCACTATGACGGGCAGCCTGCGCCGACTGCAGGAGCTCGCGGCTGCGCTGCATGCAGAGCTGGCTCCTGTTCGCGAGCGACGAAGGAGGCGAACCTGCCGGCTGCCCGTCAAAGTGCAATCAACACGGTCACTGCAGCTTGAAGATCAACGAGCGCTGCACAATGAAGTTGACCGTGGTCGCAACCCCCTGTGCGATCACGAACGCAATGATCTGGACGGGAAACCGGCTCAGACCCTGCGCGGTCAACATGGTGAACAAGACGCTGAACAGACCGACCTGCAATGCGAACGTCACGGCGTACAAGATGACGACTGCGAGGAATCGGCGCGTAGAAGGAGACGCCCGGAACGTCCAGCGCCGGTTGATCAAATAAGCGGTCGTAGTGCCGGCGATGAACGAGATGGCCTTGGCCGGGGTGTGCCCTAGCCCCAGGGCCATCAAGATCACCAGCAGTCCGAAGTCGACGATCGCTGAGAACCCACCGGTGATGATGAAGCGGGTGAGCTGGGAGGACAGCGGTAAGGCGCTCTCCCGCTCGTCGATCGGCAACTCAACTGGCTGCGGAAGGTGCTGCGGATGCTCGGTCATCCGCCGCTCTCCTGCCAGCTTGGCCAGCGCGGAGCTCTACGCACATTGAATGCTTCGATGCCCTCAAGCCGGTCGGTTGAGAATGCCGCTTCCTGCCACGCCTGGTTCTCGATCTCCAAGCCGGTGATCAGGTCGACGTCGATTCCCTGCCTCAGCGCACGCTTGGCGGCACGCAGACTGAGGGGTGATTTCGTAGCGATCTGCTGCGCCAACTCGAGGGCCCTTGTTCGCGCCGCACCCTCCGAAGCGAGTCTGTCTGCGAGTCCTAGCTGTAGCGCTTCGTCAGCACCAACCCTTCGCCCGGTAAGCACCAGGTCAGCCGCCTTGTTCAACCCGATCCGGCGAGGCAGCAACTGGGTACCGCCTTCGCCCGGAATCAAGCCCAGTCCGACCTCCGGAAGTCCGAAGGTTGCCGTGGCCGATGCCACGATCAGGTCACAGCACAAGGCCAATTCGCAGCCGCCACCCAACGCAAAACCCTCTACCGCAGCGATCATCGGAACAGGGACCGCGCGGAGGGCTGCAAATGCTTCCCGGAACACGTCCCTCTGCCGAAGAAGATCATCGTTGGTGACGCCGCGACGTTCCTTGAGATCAGCCCCGACGCAGAAGGCTCGTTCGAGTGCACTTGAGATGATCACCACGCTGACTTGATCATCGCCGGCAAGCTGAGTCGCGGCATCGCCGAGCCGGCGAACCTGGGCAGTGGACAGCGCATTCAGAGCCTCGGGGCGGTTCATGATCACCTCGGCGACATGCGCAGAGGGCCGCCCGAGCTCGACCGTCATGAGCGCGGAGCAGGTGGGGTTTGGGAACTCTGTTGTGGCCCGAACAACAGTTGAGTGATCTGAAGATTCACATGCTCGACGTCCGGTACGTCCTTCAGCACAACGGTGCCGTCCTCGGCGGCCGTCTGCACGATCAGCGATCCACAACCGAGAATCCGATCCATCAGGCTGCGCTCGTGAGACACCTCATTGATCCGATTCAGGGGCAGGTCCTTACCGATCTTGTTGAGAATGCCGCTACGGGTGATCAGCCGGCGATTGGTGACGGTGTACGTCGTGGTCCGCCAGCGCAGGAAGGGCAGGAGAACGAGCCAAACAGCCAGCACCACACCAAGCACCAGGATCGCGATCTGCCCGATCGGACGGGCCTGGTGCGGGATCAAGGCAGCGCCCACGCCGACCGCTGCGGCGATGAGGACGAAAGCGAGTGCCGGCAGCAGCATCGCCTTGACATGCGTCCTGGTATGGATGACCACATGCTCGTCTGCGCCCAGCACCTTTTGAGGAAGACCCACGTCTTCAATGCTGACACACGCGCGAGGTGCAGAGCTTTGTCAGAGCACGCATTCCTCTATGACTGCAGATGAATGACGTCACCGGCGCCGTAGACCGAGGATCCGGTGTCCGTGCGAACCACGAGTCGGCCGTCCGAATCGATGCGATCCGCAATGCCCTCAATGCTGCGCTGCTCCCCCAGCATCACGCGAACAGGGCGACCGAGCGTCTCGCAACGCTCGGCATAGGCAGCGGCCAGAGAGGCGTCATCCCCTGCCTGTGCTTCCCAACGGCCGTAAAGCAGCTCGAACGCTGCGAGCACCGTGGCGATCACCGCCGTACGTGAGGGAACCTGGATGCCGAACTGGCGTGCAGCAATCGCGAGGGAGGTAGCAGTCGGCACCGGTAGCTCGTTATCTGTCAGCCCGACATTGATGCCGATACCAACCACACAGGCCGGGCCCTGCGGGGTGTCGACGCGCTCGGAGAGAATGCCGCACACCTTGCGCTCAGCAACGAGGACGTCGTTTGGCCACTTGAGTACGGCCGGCAGATCAGCAGTACGCCGTACCCCGTCGCTCACCGCGAGGCCAGCCAGCAGGGACAACCAGGTCCAGCGGTTGGGATCAATAGCCCCTGGTGTTACCAGGATGGACATGGCGATGCCAGAACCCGGCGGCGCTGTCCAGGTACGGCCCTGGCGTCCGCGGCCCGCCGACTGGTAGTCGGTGATCAACACGGTTCCGGGAACTTCGCCTTGCCGAGCGCGGGCTGCCAAGTCGGCATTCGTAGAGCCGGTCTCCGCTATCAGGTCGACTTTCTGCCATAGGCCGCCGGGCCGTATCAGTTCCTGCCGGAGCTCCACGAGATCGATGACGTCACCGGTCGGCATACCCGGACCCTAATGCCTCGCTGCGAGCGTCGGGAATCGCGCGCCGCTGTGCTGAGGAGGAGCAAGCAGACACGTTTCATCGTCTACGAGCGAGGACGAAGTAGGCAGGCTCACAGCGCGATGCGCGAGCAGCGAAACAAATAGCTAGATTCTCAGTCATGGATCGCACGATTCCAGCGCCGGACATCCGCAGCACTGCCGGAAAGTTGGCCGATCTGGACCGCCGGATGCAGGAGGCTGTTCAGGCAGGGTCGGCTGCCGCAGTCGAGAAGCAGCACGCCAAGGGCAAGAAGACGGCCCGAGAGCGCATCCAGCTCTTGCTGGACGCTGACTCATTCACCGAGCTGGATGAGTACGCCCGACACCGCTCGACATCGTTCGGCATGGAGATGCGGCGGCCTTACGGCGACGGAGTCGTCACCGGCTTCGGCACGATCGAGGGGCGTCCGGTATGTGTGTTCAGCCAAGATGTCACTGTTTTCGGCGGCAGCCTGGGTCAGGTCTATGGGGAGAAGATCGTCAAGATCATTGACTTTGCACTGAAGACGGGCTGCCCCTTGATCGGTCTCAACGAGGGAGGCGGCGCTCGGATCCAGGAAGGCGTCGTCTCCCTCGGTCTCTATGGCGAGATCTTCCGCCGCAATACCCACGCATCCGGAGTCATTCCACAGATTTCGTTGATCATGGGCGCGGCTGCTGGTGGACACGTCTACTCCCCTGCTCTCACCGACTTCGTGATCATGGTTGATCAAACGTCGCAGATGTTCATCACGGGTCCGGATGTGATCAAGACGGTGACCGGCGAGGACGTGTCGATGGAGGACCTGGGCGGCGGGCGTACCCACAATACGAAGTCTGGCAACGCCCACTATCTCGCTGCCGACGAGGAGGATGCGATTTCTTATGTGCGGTCGCTGATCGGCTTCCTGCCACAGAACAACCTCGAGGATCCCCCGATCTTCGACGTAGCCAATGCGCTCGAGCCGACTGACGTGGACCGTGATCTTGACACCTTGATCCCCGACTCCCCCAACCAGCCCTACGACATGCACGAGGTGATCTCGCGCGTACTCGACGACGCAGAATTCCTCGAGGTGCATGCGCTCTTCGCACCCAATCTGATAGTTGGCTTCGGCCGGATTGATGGGCGCAGCGTCGGCGTGGTGGCGAATCAGCCGCTCCATTTCGCCGGATGCCTGGACATCGACGCGTCCGAGAAGGCTGCGCGCTTCGTACGGACCTGCGATGCGTTCAACATCCCGGTTATTACCTTCGTCGATGTGCCCGGCTTCCTGCCGGGCACTGATCAAGAGTGGAACGGCATCATTCGGCGCGGAGCAAAGTTGATCTATGCGTACGCGGAGGCGACGGTTCCGCTGGTCACCGTGATCACCCGCAAGGCGTACGGTGGCGCGTACGACGTGATGGGATCCAAGCATCTCGGGGCGGATTTCAATCTGGCATGGCCGACAGCCCAGATCGCCGTCATGGGAGCACAAGGAGCAGTAAACATCTTGTATCGCAAGGAACTTGCGACGAGCGATGATCCTGAAACAATGCGCGCCAAGCTGGTCACCGAGTACGAGGATGAGCTGGCCAATCCGTACCTCGCTGCCGAGCGTGGCTACGTGGACGCGGTGATCAAGCCCCACGAAACGCGCGTGGAGATCACGCGGGTACTGCGGTTACTTCGTACCAAGCGTCAGACGCTACCGCCCAAGAAGCACGGCAACATCCCGCTATGACCAGCCCTGATGATCAAGATCCACTGTTCTCGGTAGTCAAAGGCTCACCCACCGAGGACGAGCTCGCAGCGGTGATGGCTGTGCTGACCGCCCAATTCGCGCAGCAGCGCCAGGAGGCTGCGACGCCCGGTCGGTCAGGCTGGTCGGCGTACTGGCGATCGGTACGCAGCCCCATCCAACCTGGTCCCAGCGCGTGGCGAATGTCGGGGCGCCCGCAGTAGTGTCGCTCGTAGTACTCGTATTCGACTGGGCGCTGCCCCTCGGCAGCTGGCAGAAAGGCTGAGCGGTGAGTGCTGTAGACGACATCCTGACCGACATTCCGATGGACCAGCTGGCTGCGCAGTTGGGAGTCGATGAGGCCACGGCCGAACAAGCGACCCGTCAGGCAATCCCAGCGCTACTGGGCGGAATGCAAGCCAACGCCGAAGATCCCGCCGGCGCCACGTCGTTGGCCGGAGCGCTCGGCGATCACCCGAGTGATCTCATCGACGGCGGAGTCGAACTTGATCAGGTTGACGCCGATGACGGTCAGAAGATCGTTGGCAACATCTTCGGTGGCAACCAAGATCAAGTCGCGCAGACCCTCGGCGGCAATCTCGGCGGTCAGGGCGGTGGGCTGATCCAACGCCTACTGCCGATCTTGGCGCCGATCGTGCTCGCCTACCTGTCCAAGCGCCTCATGGGCCAGGGTCAAGGCGGCCAGAGCGACCCGCTCGGCGCGGGGACTGGGTCAAGCAATCCGCTCAACGACATGCTGAACTCGATGCTCGGCGGTGGCGCGGCGGGTGGCAGCGGTGCAGGGCGGTCGGGCGCGGGATCCATCCTCGACATGCTCGGTGGCCTGCTGGGAGGAGGGCGTCGCTGATCACTGGGCGTTTGGCGCTGGTACCTTCCGGTCAAACAAGCTCAGCCTTCCGATATTGCGGCCAGCAGCCGCTCGGTCGCTATGCACGAGATCAAGCACCGCTCCTTCGCATTCGAACCCAGCTGTGCCGTCCAGTCCGTCAGGCCGCCGTCGCCAATCTCGTATGTGCGTCCACCGGCCGCCACAACAAGCCGAATAGCGAAGCCTTGGTAGTACCCGGCGCCGCGCGTTCGCTCCGAATTCTCCATGAGTCGCGGCAGGTTCGGCCGCAATCGTTCGATGATCAACTCAGTTAGCTGCTGATCACCGAAGGTGGAGAACTCCATCGTGTACGCCCGCTGGTCGCCCACCGTCTCAGAGAGCAGTGCGGACCACGCGCGAAGGTGAAGGGCCAGGAAGTCAAGCTCGGTGCGCCGAGCACCGCGATCTCGGCCGCTGGAAACCAATGCGAACAGCTCGAAGTGCGCCGCAGCGCTCGGGTCGGCAAACCTCTGACCACGCAATACGCGGTGGCAGGTGGCGAGATGGACGTCATCGCCGGTCCGCCGCCTTCGGTCCGCTGCTGCGATCGCCAGAACATTGGTTGGATCACTGACGACCTCGCTGCCGCGCACAGTCGACACGATCCGGTTTTGATCGACGGCTGCTACGGCTGCACAGGTTCCGAGCGGCGAGACCGGGGCAAGCACGATCCCTTCGAACTCTGTAGGGAGGCTTCGCCAGAGATGCGCATTCAGCTCGGCCAATCGACGCGGATCCGCAACAGCAGGGCGTACGAATCGGTCCTCGCCCCACCGACGCATCAGGCGAGCGGTGCCGACCTGCCGAGCCCGAGCGCGGGACACGCTGAGCAGGAGCGTCTGTAGGTCGGTCGGCGTCATACCAATCATGAGCGCCTCGCGCGACTCCGCCGAGAGGGCCTGCCAGACGCGTTCGACCGCCTTATTCGGTTCCGTGGCGGGCTGCATGGAGCGACCATAGGCCCAAGGCCGGCTATCCCGTCCGTGGCCAACCTGACCCGGCCCTCTACGCTGTCCGCATGTCCTCGCCCCCAGGGACTCAGCCGGACCCAGCTCAGCCGACGCCGAGCGTCCGCGAGGTCGACCGCATCGCGGATCGCTACGTCGACGAGTGCGTCGCGCGCTATCCCGAGACGGCCACCTACCTGGGCATTCCCGATCATGACGACTCCTGGAGCGATTACTCTCCCAGCGGCTTAGCTGACCGAATCGGCCATATCCGTCGTACGATCGCGGCTCTCCATGCGGCTGCACCGTGCGATGAGCGGGAGAACACCGCCAAGGAAGCAATGCTGGAGCGGTTGGGCATGGATGTCGAGCTCTACGACGCCCACATCACCGCCGCCCGGGTGAGTGTCATCGCCGGCCAGGCACAAGAAATCCGCGCCGTCTTCGACCTCATGCCGACAGATTCTGAAGACGCGTGGCGCAATATCGCCGCCCGGCTCCACTCGGTCCAACGCCCCCTCAGCCAGGTTCGCGAAACGCTGAGCGATGAGGCCCGAGATGGAAACATCTCCGCGGTTCGTCAGATCAAGGCGACCGTTGACCAGATCCGGTCCTGGACCGGTGAGACCGGCAGCGACGACTTCTTCGCGGCATTGGTCGCCCGCGCGCCAGATCAACAGGCACTCCAATCTGATCTGGGCGCAGCGGCAGATGAGGCACGGCAGGCGTTCTCGAGCCTCGCGGACTGGCTGGGAAGCTCACTGGCACCTCTTGCGCCGAGCCTTGACGCAGTCGGCGAGGAACGATACGCCCTCGACTCTCGGTACTTCCTCGGCGCGGTCATCGACCTCGATGAGGCCTACCAATGGGGTTTCGAGGAATTGCATCGCATCCAGCAGGCCCAGCGCGCCATCGCCAAGGACCTGGTCGGCGAGGCAAACATCAAGTCCGCGTACGTGGCGCTAGACGACGATCCAAAACGTCGGATCTCCGGCGCGGAAGCCTTCCGCGGGTGGATGCAGGAACTTGCTGATCAAGCCGTGACCAATTTGGCGGGCAAGCACTTCGATATCCCGGATCCGGTCAAGAAGATCGAATGCTGCATTGCCCCGACCCACGACGGCTCGATCTACTACACCGATCCTGCAGAGGATTTCTCTCGGCCAGGCCAGATGTGGTGGGCCGTTCCGGAAGGCATCGACACCTTCTCCACCTGGAAAGAAGTCACCACCGTCTACCACGAGGGCGTACCTGGTCATCACCTGCAAATCGCCCAGAATGCCTACCGCTCCGAGTTGCTCAATCGATGGCAGCGCAAGCTGTTCTTCTGCTCGGGCCACGGCGAGGGCTGGGCCCTCTATGCCGAGCAGCTCATGGACGAACTGGGATATCTGGAGCCCGGCGACCGGATGGGCATGCTCGACGCCCAAGCGTTTCGAACCATCCGTGTGATCATCGACATCGGGATGCATCTGCAGCTGCAAATCCCCAAGATCAACCCATGGCGCTACCGGCCGGGCCAACGCTGGACTCCGGACGCCGGCTTTGAGTTCATGATGAACAACTGTTCTACCGACGAGCCGACACTGCGTTTTGAGCTTGATCGATATCTCGGCTGGCCGGGACAGGCGCCGTCCTACAAGGTGGGTGAGCGGATTTGGCTCGAGGCTCGGGAGGACGCGCGCCGGCGCCAAGGCGCCGCATTCGACTTGAGCAAGTTCCACGCCGATGCGTTGAATCTGGGGCCGCTGGGACTCGATCCGCTGCGTTCTGCTCTGGCTCGGATCTGAGCGCAGGTGCCTACTCGGATTCGGCTCATTCTTGCGTCGGCATCGGAGGCTCGGCTCAGGACCCTACGCTCGGCCGGCCTGTATCCGGAGGTGATCGTTTCGGAGATTGAGGAGGACGCAGAGCTTGCGGACGGCGTGGCCGAGCTGACCGCGCATCTCGCCCAGCTCAAGGCAGAGGCCGTCAATACCCGAATCGATCATGGGGCAGGGATTGATCACGGGCCGACGCCAACACTGGTGATCGGATGTGATTCGATGCTCGAGCTCGACGGCGTGGGCTACGGCAAGCCGGGCACGAAAGCCGCCGCCGCGCGACGCTGGCAGCAGATTCGTGGGCGCGTAGGAATACTGCACACGGGTCACCACGTGATCTTCTCTAGTGGTTCAGAGGTCGCTACGCGTACGGCGGTGGCTTCGACGCTTGTGCACTTTGCCGAGATCACCAATGAGGAGATCGAGGCGTACGTGGCCAGCACTGAGCCGTTGTACGTCGCCGGCGGCTTCACCATCGACGGTCTCGGCGGCGCATTCATCACCAGGATCGGCGGTGATCATCACAATGTGATCGGGATCAGTCTGCCGCTGCTCCGCACCATGCTCAATGAGCTCGGTATCTCGTGGCCGAGCCTGTGGCAGATGAGTGAATGACGACGACGTAGGCGGGCTCCACGCGCGATTGTGCGAGCAGCTCCCAAGAAACTGAAGGGTTGCTGAAGGACCGTCGCCGTTAGCGGGGCCGGGTGCCCTTCGCGACCCACACTGGGACAAGCCCGGGAGAGGTCCGAGGGTGAGAAGTCCAGGAGGAGCAGGCATGAAGCAGCTAACGAAAGGCATCGCTGCCGGACTCGGCACCGTCGCTCTGGTCGGGGGCATTGGCGCCGGACTCGCGTACGCGGACACGCCGACGGATGAACCGACAACAGATCCCACCGCGACCAGTAGCAGCACTGCAACACCGGTTGCTGAGCCCAGTGCCAAGCCTGATCACAACGGCTTCCGCAAGCGACTCGTTCGCCGGCACCTGCGTTTTGTTGGACGCGCGCTGCATGGTGAGGTCACCCTGGCCGGCGAGGAGCATCGCGTAATCGCCTTCCAGCGCGGTGGTGTTGAAAAGGTCAGCCGGACATCGCTCACCGTGAAGAGCAACGACGGCTTTGTCGACACCTACGTGCTCAGCGAGGACACCAAAGTCCGAGAGAAGGGGCACGACTCAAAGGTCTCCGACATCGACGCCTCGGACCGGGTGCTAGTGGTCGCTACCAAGGACGATCCGAGGCTCAACGCTCGCCGGGTGATCGTTCGCAGCGACTGATCGGAATTACCTCTACGGTCCCACGAGAGTCAGCACGATCAAGATCACATTCAGTGTGGTCACGATTCCGATCACTAACCAGGCGATGCCAATCGTGGCTCGCCTGGTTGGCACCAAATGCATCAGATCACGATCAGCCGCAATGCGAACCAGCGGTACCAACGCAAACGGAATCCCAAATGACAAGATCACCTGCGACAAGATCAGCAACCGAGTTGGCTCCAGGCCCAACCCGAGCAAGATCAACGCGGGGATCGCAGTCAGCAGCCGGCGCCAGATGATCGGGATCCGGCGGTGCAGCAAACCGTCCATGATCACCGAGCCGGCATATCCGCCCACCGAGGTGGAGGCCAGACCCGACGCCAGCAAAGCCAGGGCAAACAGTCCGGCGATCAGCGGCCCCAGGTTCGCTGCAATGGCGCTATGGGCGGCCTGCAGGCCGTCCACATTCAGCCCGCTCAAGGTG
>DATLQP010000239.1:0-9286 GCA_035535155.1 Propionibacteriaceae bacterium | reverse complement strand
AGGCACGTCCTCAACAGGTGCGCCGTTGGCGGTCCAGCTGTTGAAGTTGTCCCTCCAGCCCTTCGGGAACCACCGGACGCTGGCCGGGATCGAACGAATGATGGCCGCGGTCGATATGGGTCCGAACACGAACACCGGGTCAAGAAGGATGACCGAACGGATCTTGCTTGGGTCGTAAATGGCAAGGTTCGTGGCAGTCCAACCGCCGATGGAGACACCCAGCAGGTCGAGTTGGGGTTCGGGCAGCTGCGCGAGGACTTGACGCAACCACTGAGCTTGATCGGCGGCGCTGGTGATCGGACGGCTTTGGATGCTCATGCCCGGCTCGCCGAGCAAGTCCACTGTGTAGATGGGTGCCTGCCGAAGCAGGGCGGGGAGATTGTCGGCCCAGATTGGTGAGGCGGAAGCACGGCCCGGCAACAGCACAATCGGCACCCGGCTGCTGGTGCTGGCGCTGCTGCTGAAGCGATAGACCCGGACGACGCCGAACTGGGTGCGGAGATCCATGGTCTGGTCCGGTGGAGGCAATATGTGCATCGCCTTGTCGTAGGCCGCCAGAAATCGATCTTGCGCAACTGCCGAGGTGAAATGCCCGACCGGCGGGGTGTCACGCGCGGCCACAACGATCACGCCGGCGACGAGCCCGAGTGCGCCAGTCACGAGGATTACGCCTCGTCGGCGGCCCCTATGAGTCATCGTTACCACCCGCCAAGAATCCTCGCCCGACACACACAAACAAACGACCCCCGTGTGCGACAGCCGCGACCAGCATTAGATGATCACCGCCACCGTCCGCGCCCAAACGTCTGAGCGCCCCTGCGTAGAAGGTTCGGGGAGGCGTACGGGCGGGCGTAGCAAAACCTATGATGCTTGAAGGCCGGCCTCGCGGGGACTCATGTTGACAGCCGCAGCCGATCATCGCGTTTGCCTAGCCCGCCCGTACGCCTCCCCGAACCGGACCGCGAACAAGCGCTCAGACGTTGAAGCCGAGAGCGCGAAGTTGGTCACGCCCGTCGTCGGTGATCATCTCCATGCCCCACGGGGGCATCCAGACCCAGTTGATCACCCACCGATCGACCAAACCTTCGAGCGCGGTCTGGGTCTGGTCCTCGATCACATCGGTCAGCGGACAGGCGGCCGAGGTCAGTGTCATGTCGATGGTCAACGAATCGTCGTCTTCGAGGTGCAACTCGTAGATCAGACCAAGATCGACCACATTGATGCCGAGTTCGGGATCGACAACGTCCTTCAGCGCTTCCTCAATCTCTTCCAACAGCTGCCGGTCATCTACCTGCTCCGGCTGCTCGTCAAGATCAACCTCAGGCAGGTCGTCCGCGACCAGATCTGAGGGCCTGCGAGTGTCGGTCATTGCTTCGTCTCCTTAACTACGCTCGCTGTGGGCTCGGATGACTGCGTCCCGAAAGGCCGACCAGCCGATCAAGGCGCACTTCACCCGCGCCGGGAACTTGGCGACGCCCGCGAAGGCGATGCCGTCCTCGAGCCGCTCCTCGTCGGGCTCGATCTGCCCCTTGTTCTGCATCATGGTCAAGAATTCCTCGTACAGGCCCAAGTCGTACGCGACGTCACGGCCGATCACTAGGTCGGCCATCACCGACGTTGACGCTTGGGAGATCGAGCAGCCCAGCGCCTCGTACGACACATCCGTCACGTTGTCGCCATCCAGGTGCACGCGAAGCCGCACCTCGTCGCCACACGTGGGGTTGACATGGAGCACCTCTGCGTCGTACGGCTCCCGCAACCCACTGTGATGCTTTGTGCGGTAGTGATCAAGAATAATCTCCTGATAGAGATCTTCGACCTTCATCGCAGCCCCCCGAAGAACGACATCGTGTAGCCCAGACCCTCGACCAAGGCATCGATCTCCGCATGAGTTGTGTATAGGTAGAACGAGGCTCGGGTCGAGGATTGCACCCCGAAACGCTCGTGCAGCGGCCGCGCGCAGTGATGGCCGGCGCGCACCGCAATGCCCCGCGAGTCGAGCAACTGGCTCACATCGTGCGGGTGGATCGGCTGCCCGTCCGGCGCCGTTAGTGTGAACGAAACAGCACCGCCGCGATCTACTGCCTCGTCCGGTCCGAGTATCTTCAGGCCGGGCAGCGCCCGCAGTCCCTGCAGCGCGTACGCCGTGACGTCACGTTCGTGGGCGCTGATCTGATCCATCCCGATAGCACTCAAGTACTGCGCTGCGGCGGCGAGGCCGACTGCCTGAGCGATCGGCGGAGTGCCTGCCTCAAAGCGGTGCGGCGGTGGCGCATAGGTCGAGCCCTCCATGGTCACGATCTCGATCATCTCCCCGCCACCCAAGAACGGCGGCAGCGCTGCCAGGAGTTCGTACCGTCCCCAGAGCACGCCGATGCCGGTGGGCCCCACCATCTTGTGACCGGTGAAGGCAACCAGGTCAGCCCCGAGCGCAACCACATCGACAGCTAGCTGCGGAACAGCCTGCGAAGCATCGACCACCACGGTGGCGCCTACCGCGTGACCGACCGCAGCGATCTGGCTGATCGGATTAACGGTGCCCAGCACATTCGACACATATGCCACCGAGATGATCTTGGTGCGCTCGTTCACCAGACCCTCGGCTGCCGCCTTGTCCAGATCTAGTCGGCCGTCATCGGTTACGTCGAACCACCGCAACACCGCGCCGGTGCGCTGCGCCAGCAGCTGCCACGGCACGATGTTGGAATGGTGCTCCATCACCGAGATGACGATCTCGTCGCCCGGTCGCAGCGAGGCGCCCAGCGTGTACGCGCACAGGTTCAGTGCCTCAGAGGCGTTCTTGGTGAACACCACTTCCTCCGAGCGGTTCGCACCGATGAACCTTGCTAGTTGAGCGCGGGAATCCTCGAAGGCCTCAGTTGCCTCAGCCCCCAGTAGATGCATAGCGCGTGCCACGTTGGCATTGTGATTGAGGTAGTGATCTTCGATGGCCTCGACGACGACCCGCGGCTTCTGGGAGCTGTTGGCACTGTCGAGATAGACCAGCGGCGCCCCAGCTACGATCCGCTCCAAGATCGGGAAGTCGGCGCGGATCGCCTCGACGTCGAAAGTGATCGGCTCATCCGCTAGCGCGACGCCGCCCGTCGCAACATCCGCGAGATCCGTGGTGGCCGGATACTCCGGCCCACCGTCGACCGACATGATCGCTACTCCGCTCCAGCGGCCGCCGCCGCTCGTACGTAGCGGTCGTACCCTTCGGCTTCGAGCCGCTCCGCCAGCTCGGGACCGCCTTGCTCGGCCACCCGACCAGCAACGAAGACATGCACGTAGTCAGGTGTGATGTAGCGCAGGATCCGGGTGTAGTGAGTGATCAGCAACATGCCCCGGTCGCCTTGGGCGGAGAAGCGGTTCACCCCGGCGGCCACGATGCGCAATGCGTCGATGTCGAGCCCCGAGTCGGTCTCATCCAAGATCGCGAACCGCGGGTTCAGCAGCTCGAGCTGGACGATCTCGTGCCGCTTCTTCTCCCCGCCCGAGAAGCCCTCGTTGAGGCTCCGGTTGGCGAAGTCGGGATCCATCTGAACCCGTTCCATCGCGGCGTTGACTTCCTTCACCCAGGTACGCAGCTTCGGAGCCTCGCCATCGAGCGCCGTCTTGGCCGAACGCAAGAAGTTCGATACTGACACCCCTGGCACCTCGACGGGATACTGCATGGCCAAGAACAACCCAGCCCGCGCCCGTTCGTCGATGGTGAGCGAAAGGAGATCCTGGCCGTCCAGGGTCACGCTGCCGGAGGTGATGTGGTACTTCGGGTGCCCGGCGATCGAGTACGCCAAGGTCGACTTGCCCGACCCGTTCGGTCCCATGATCGCGTGCGTCTCGCCGCTGCGGACCGTTAGGTCAACCCCCTTGAGGATCTCCTTCGGACCGCTTTCGGTGTCGACCGAAACGCGAAGGTCACGAATAGCCAAAGTGGACATTAAAGATCAGAACTCCTGTGCGTAGGTAGCTGCCGCGGTGGGATCCAGCGGCGCAGAGACATCGACCAAGACGTCGTCGCCTTCGACGAGGCAGCGGTAGATCGGCACCGGCTCCGTCGCCGGGAGGCCGATCGGCTCCCCAGTCCGCAGATCGAAGCGAGAACCGTGCAGATAGCACTCGATCTCGCCATCGCCCACATCTCCTTCGGAGAGCGGAATCGAGGCGTGCGAGCACTCATCGGCGATGGCATAGAAGGCCCCGTTGCTGTGCACAATCGCCAGCTCCAGACTGCTGCCATTTCGGGGCACCTCGACGGGAATCGCCGACTCGGTCACGACGTCGCTAACCGAGCAGGCGCGAACCAGAGTGCTCATGACGGCAGTCCTATGTTGATCGCCAGCTCTGCCTCGACAGCTTCGAGCAGCCGCTTTTCGATCTCCGGAACGCCAACCTTCCGGATGATATCGGCGAAGAATCCGTGTACGACCAGGCGCCGCGCCTCAGCCTCATCAATGCCTCGGCTGCGTAGGTAGAACAGCTGCTCATCGTCGAATCGGCCAGTGGTCGACGCGTGGCCGGCACCTTCGATGTCCCCCGTCTCGATCTCCAGGTTTGGCACCGAGTCAGCGCGGCAACCGTCGGTGAGCACCAGGTTCTTGTTCGACTCGTAGGTGTTGATGCCCTGGGCAACCTTGCGGATCAGGACATCGCCGATCCAGACCGTGTGTGCTCCTTGCCCTTGCAACGCGCCCCGGTAGTCCACCTTGCTGCGGGTGTGCGGGGCATTGTGATCGACGAACAGCCGATGCTCGAGGTGCTGACCAGCGTCGGCGAAGTACAAGCCAAGCAGCTCCGCCTCCCCGCCTGCAGCCGCGAAGTCCACCGATGAGGAAATCCGGACCACCTCGCCGCCGATGCTCACCAGCGCCTGGCGGTAGCTCGCGTCGCGGCCGACCCGGGCATGCAGATGAGCGAGATGGACGGCGTCGTCGTTCCAGTCCTGCACCGAAACCAGTGTCAGCGAGGCGCCGTCGCCGACGATGATCTCGGCGTTGCCGGCACGGACCGTCGAGCCCTGGTGCTGCAGCACGATGGTGGCTCGCGCGTTGGCACCGATGTCCAGGACAAGGTGGTTGAAGACAGCGGCCTCGGCGCCTAGGCCGAAGATGTTCAACACCACCGGCGCGTCCAACTCTGCGCCAGGCGGTATCGAGAGGATCCGGGCTTGTTCGAATGAGTCCCAGGCCTGGGCAGCAACGCGGTCGTTGGGGGTATAGATCGTGCCTAACCGCGGATCATCGCGACCCACCATCTCCAATACGACCTCCGGCGCAGCCTGTACGTCCACCCGCGCGCGGCCGCCGGGCACGAATGTGCCGTCGTGCAACCCCCTCAGTCGCTTCAGCGGGGTGAACCGCCATGCTTCCTCGCGGCCGGTCGGCACAGGATGATCAGCGAGGTCGAAGGAGCCGGGCGGGTGCAGCCGGCTGACCGCCTTCTGAGGGCTCTCAATCGCATCGGCCACGCGTGCGGCAGCCTGATCAAGCAAGGTCACGTCGAGAAGTCTCTTTCTGGTTCCGTCTGGTGGGTGTTCAGCGATGGTTAATCAGCCGACCGCACCCTCCATCTGGAGTTCGATCAGCCGGTTGAGCTCCAGCGCGTACTCCATCGGAAGCTCCCGCGCGATCGGCTCCACGAATCCGCGGACGATCATCGCCATCGCCTCGTCCTCGCCGAGGCCTCGGCTGCGTAGGTAGAACAGTTGATCTTCGCTGACCTTGGAGACCGTCGCCTCGTGACCCATAGATACGTCGTCCTCGCGTACGTCGACGTATGGGTAGGTGTCGGACCGGCTGATGCTGTCCACCAACAGTGCGTCACATTTCACCGTGCTCGCTGAGTGATGGGCACCTTCTTGAACCTGGACCAAGCCGCGGTACGACGTACGCCCACCGCCGCGAGCGACCGACTTGGAGATGATCGAACTCGAGGTGTGCGGCGCGCAGTGCACCATCTTGGATCCGGCGTCTTGGTGCTGGCCCTCTCCGGCGAACGCGATCGAGAGGGTCTCCCCGCGCGAATGCTCACCCATCAGGTACACCGCGGGGTACTTCATGGTGATCTTGGAACCGATGTTGCCGTCGATCCATTCCATCGTCGCGCCCTCTTCACAGGTAGCCCGCTTGGTCACCAGGTTGTACACGTTGTTCGACCAGTTCTGGATCGTCGTATAGCGGCAGCGCGCGTTCTTCTTGACGATGATCTCAACGACGGCGGAGTGCAGTGAGTCAGAGGAGTAGATGGGCGCGGTACAGCCCTCGACGTAGTGCACGTACGCGTCCTCGTCGACGATGATCAAGGTCCGCTCAAACTGACCCATGTTCTCGGTATTGATCCGGAAATAGGCCTGCAGCGGGATCTCGACGTGGACACCCTTCGGCACGTAGATGAACGAGCCACCCGACCAGACCGCAGTGTTCAAAGACGCGAACTTGTTGTCCCCGACCGGGATAACGGTGCCGAAGTACTCCTTGAAGAGATCCTCGTGCTCCTTGAGCGCAGTATCGGTGTCGAGGAAGATCACGCCTTGGCGCTCGAGCTCCTCGTTGATCTTGTGGTAAACCACCTCCGACTCATACTGGGCCGCCACACCGGAGATCAGCCGTGCCTTCTCAGCCTCCGGGATGCCCAGCTTGTCGTAGGTGCTCTTGATATCGGCTGGGAGATCGTCCCAGGATGCCGCCTGCTTCTCAGTGGAACGGACGAAGTACTTGATGTTGTCGAAGTCGATGTCGCCGAGCTCGGCACCCCAAGTAGGCAAGGGCTTGCGGCCGAACAGCCGGTGGCCCTTGAGCCGCAGATCAAGCATCCATTTCGGCTCGCTCTTCAGCCGGGAGATATCCGCGACAACCTCGGGGGTCAGCCCGCGCTTGGCCGAGGCGCCAGCAACATCGGTATCGGCCCAGCCCCACTGATAGCGACCCAGGGCAGCCAGATGCTCGTCTTGAGTCTGGCCGGTGCCGACGGGTCGGGTAACAGCGGGATCCTGAGTTTGTGTCATGATCATGGCCTTTCGGATGGGGTCATATCGGTCGTCGTCTGGCGGACGTGCGGAACATGAGTCGTGCAGACACCGTCGCCATGTGCGATGGTCGCAAGGCGCTGCACATGAACACCCAGGAGACGGGAGAACGCGGCCGTCTCCACCTCGCAGATCTGGGGAAAACGCTCGGCTACGTGAGCGACCGGGCAGTGATGCTGGCAGAGCTGCTCACCGATCGCCGACGGCAGCGTCGACGCCACGTAGCCGTCCTCGGACAACGCGCTTGCGAGGGCTTGAGCTGGTGTGACCTGGGGTGCGGCGCGCGCCATCCGCTCCTGATAGCGCTGCTCGCTCTCGGCCATTCTCGACTCCGCGAAGAGCGTGACAGCCTCCGGGCCGGCCGAGGCTGCGAGGAACTCCAAAGCCTCGATGGCCAGCCCGTCGTAGGCGGTATAGAAGACCGCACGCCCGGCATCAGTCAGCACGAAAACCTTGGCGGGGCGACCCCGTCCTCGAGCGCCGTAGACACGCCGCTCGCGAGCGTCGATATGGCCCGACGCCAGCAACACATCGAGATGCCGACGAATGGCCGCTGGGGTCAGCCCCAGCCGCTCAGCCAACTCCGCGGCAGTCGACGGCCCGTGTTCCAGAATGGAACTGGCCACTCGCTGCCGCGTCGATGCGTCAGTCTCTGCGCTCTGGGCAACCCCAGTGGCACCGGAGGTGACCCGCTGGGAGTTTTTCACAACACCAGTGTGCCTTAATTCGACGAGCGCCTTCAAATAAGGCTCGCCTTAGTCGCCGACAACCTCAAGCGCGCTGGGCCGCAGCGGTTTCGTCGAGCAACGCCAGTGGCTGCGACTCAGCGGCGGCTAGCTCACTTCGCGGCAGTTCCATGCACTTCGCGGTAGCCGCGGCTAACGCGAAGTGTCAGTAAGTAACGCGAAGTGGTGCTCGAGCCTGACGTCGTACAGTACGACGCGTGCGCGTCGCTGTCCTTGCTGACATCCACGGCAACCTACCTGCCCTGGAGGCGGTCCTGCGCGACGTGGAGGCCGCGGGTGCCGACGCGATTGTGCTGGCCGGTGACATGACTATCGGCCCGCTGCAGGCCGAGACACTCGACGCGCTCGCATCCCTCGGTGAGAAAGCGATCTGGTTGCGGGGCAACTGCGAGCGCGCCGTGGTCGAGGTCTTCGACGGGCGCTACCGTCCGACCGGCGCAGCCCACGAGCCCGGCGTCGTCTGGGCAGGACAGCAGCTGACCAGCGCCGAACGCGAGCGACTCGCCTCGCTTCCGCTGACTGTCAGCCTCGAGGTCGACGGGCTCGGCCCAGTTCTGTTCTGCCATGCGACCGCTCGGGACGACGAGGAGATCGTGCTGGTTGACAGCCCGGTCGAGTGGTTCGAGGAGGGGTTCGCCGGCGTCGAGGAGCAGGTGGTCGTCTGCGGCCACACCCACATGCCGTTCGACCGCCTCGCCGCCGGTCGCCGCATGGTCAATCCGGGTAGCGTCGGCATGCCCTATGGCCCGGCCGGCACCGTCGCCTACTGGGCCATGCTCGGCCCGGAGGTAACACTGCGCCGCACGCCCTACGAGCTGGAGCGGGCCGCCGAGCGCCTACGGGCCAGTGCCTGGCCTGGCACCGCCGACTTCGTCGAGCAGAACGTGCTGCACGGCCCCCCGAGCGACACCGAGGCGCTCGCTCTGTTCTCCGACTGGGCCAAACGACGCCGCTCGCGCTGATCCCAGCTTCGCGGTGCTCCCAGGGCCCAGACACCGCTAGAGAGTACGGAATCGGTGTCCTGCTCTTCAGCGTGATCCCCAGTTCCATGGCGTCTGCTCCAGGGTTCCGACGCCATCCAGGGTCGTCGCGCCGAAGTCCTTGACGAGGCACAGCGGCTGGGCGCCGGTCGCCGTCAGCGCCTCAACCAGATCCTGGGCGTGGGTGACCACAACGATCTGGGTGTGCTCATTGGCGCGAGAGATCAGCCGGGCAAGCGCTGGCAAGAGATCGGAGTGCAGGCTGGTTTCCGGCTCGTTCAGCACCATCAGCGATGGCGGTCGCGGACTCAGCAGTGCGGCGACCAGCAGCAGGTACCGGAGCGTGCCGTCGGAGAGCTCAGCGGAGGTCAGCGGCCGCAGCAGACCATGGGCTTTCAGCTCGAGGTCGAAGCGGCCGCGGCTCTCCACCACCTGGAGCCGTGAACCCGGGAAAGCGTCGTCGATCGTCCCGTGCAGAGCGTCGGCATCGCCGATCTCGATGATCGTCTGCAGCGCGGCCGCCACGTCACGGCCTT
>DATLQP010000238.1:0-3065 GCA_035535155.1 Propionibacteriaceae bacterium | reverse complement strand
GCCTGGGGTGGGCAGGCTCGCGAGCACTATGACCCCTGTTACCACGAGGCGTGCGACCGCATCGACAACGTCAATCGGGAGGTACTCAACCACTACATGCGGGCACTCGCCGGCACGCTCGCCCACTTCGCGACATCCACACAACGACTGCGCTGACTCGAGGGGCGGGTGCCCCAGGGCTCATGCAGCCGTCCAACCTGGCTCCAGCCGCAACTGGAGAAACTTCGCCAGGTCGCCCGTCTCGCCGTCCTTGCCACCCCTCCCGACCACCAGCGGCGGCGGAGTCGGCTGAAGTTTGGCACCAGACAGGCGCTCCCGCAGGCCACCCGGCACGATCAACACGTAGTAGCGACCGTCGTCGCCTATCGCAACGCTGTGGTTCTTGCGTAGATACCAGCCAATCTTGTCCGTCTTCACCGACTGACCGCTGTACAACGTCGCGCGCAACGGGTGCGGAGCGATGCCCTTGGCCTTGGCCGCCGCGAGGAACTCGTTGATGAGCTTCTGAGCCTGGATCGACTCGCCTCGCTCCTGAGCTGCGGCGAGCTTGGCCCGCTGGGCGGCGTCCTCCGCACGTGACATGTACGGATCGTAACCGGCGTCACATTTGCGCGGCGCCGGGACGATCCAGCGGTAACAATCGATGGCGAGCGCGGACCAAACCCGCTCGGCCGCATAGACTTCGGTTGCTCTTCTCCCGATGAAAGAAGTCCATGGCTCAGACCACCATGACCCGTGAGTCGCGACCCGACGATGAAGATACCCAGCCCAAGAAGCGACGTCGGCTGCTGCCCAAGATCGTGATCGCTGCGGCCGTGCTGCTTGTCGCGGTGATCGGTGCTGGGCTCTGGTACGCGGCGACCATCGATCGCAGCCTGACTGAAAACATCAATCGGGGCGTCGAATTGCCCACTGATCCATCGTCAGTCCGCCCGCCCAAGGAGCCTCATGAGACCGGCACGTTGAACTACGTGCTGCTTGGCTCCGACAGCCGTGATCCGGGGAATGAGGGCAACGGACGCAGCGACACGATCATGCTGGTGCACCTCAATGCGAAGCGGACCAAGGCCTACATCGTCTCCTTCCCGCGCGACATGTACGTCAACATCCCGGGCTACGGCAGGAACAAGATCAACGCGGCATTCGCCTTCGGTGGTACGCCGCTCGCGGTGCGGACACTGGAGAGCCTTACCGGCGTACGCATGGATCACGTGGCGTTGATCGATTTCGAGGGTTTCATCAGACTCACACAGGATCTGCACGGCGTGACGGTGATGAACAAGACCGCCTTCAGCTCCCATGGCTTCGACTTCCCCACAGGCAAGATCACCATCTCGGGTGAAGAAGCGCTCTGGTTCGTACGCGAGCGCCACCAGCTGCCCGGTGGCGACCTTGATCGCGCTGAGAACCAGCGCAATGTGATCAAAGCCATCGTGCAGAAGGGTCTGAGCGCGAAGGTGATCTCCGATCCGGCGACCTTCACCACCTTCCTCGGCAACGTAGCCAAGTACTTGACGGTCGACAATGACCTCAGTGATGACGAGATCACGCGGACTGCTCATTCGCTACGACTGACCGGCAAGGACGTTGATTTGCTCCAAGCCCCGATCTCTGGTTATGGGACTTCGCGGGATGGGCAGAGCATTGACATTGTGGATACGGCCAAGATGGCCGAGCTGGCCACCGCGCTCAAGAAGGACAAGCTTTCGGAGTACGTGAAGAAGTATCCGCAAGGTTGAGAATGGAGTTCGGACGGAGCCTCCGACGACTCTGGCGGCACCGATACTTCCGGCGGCTGCTGGTGGTCCGCGTTGCTGTCCAGTCCAGTGACGGAGTGCTTCAGGTCGCCCTCGCCGCCTACGTGCTCTTCTCGCCTGAGCGGCAGCCCGATGCGGTGTCGATCGCCATTGTGCTGGCCATCACCTTGCTGCCGTTTTCAATCCTGGGACCATTTGCCGCGGTTGTGATCGACCGGGTGTCCCGCCGGCAGGTGCTCATCGTTGCCAACCTTGCTCGAGCAGCGGTGGCCCTCGGCCTTGCGGCATTGATCGCGACGGGGCTGCAGACCGTCGGCGTCGAGCTGCTCATCTACGGTGGCCTGCTGTTGGCCATGAGCCTCAACCGGTTTTTGCTGGCGGCGCTCTCCGCCTCACTTCCGCACACCATTGACCCGGACGAGTACATGGTCGCGAATTCCGTCGTGCCGACGGTCGGTCCCGCCGGGTTGCTCATCGGCGTGGCGGTGGCGACCCCCCTACGGCTGGTCTTGGGCCATGCGATGCCGGACTATCGCGCGAATGCGATCTTGTTTCTCATCGCCACGGCAGGCTTTGTCGTCAGCGCTGTGCTGGCGCTGTCCATCCCCCGCCGGCAACTCGGGCCCGACGACCTCACGCCGACCACCAGAGCGCGCGACGTCGTCACAGGTCTCGTGGAGGCGGTGGACCATCTGCGCCGCCAGCGCCCGGCGAGCCTCGGTTTGCGCACCATCGGAGCCCACCGGCTCATCCACGGCATCGTCACAGTCGCGACGATCTTGGTGTATCGCAACTATTTTCACCGTCCCGACCAGATCGACGCTGCCATCGCCGATCTGGGCTTGCTCGTGGTGATCACGGGCGCCGGCTTCGTGTTCGCCTCAGTCGTGACACCGCCGATGAGTGCCCGGCTGGGGCTGCGCAGCACGATGATCATTTGCTTGTTGGCCTCGGCAGTTTTCCAGCTTGTGCCGGGTGCTATCTACGCGCGGATCCCGCTGATGATTGCGGCGTTCCTGCTGGGCCTCACCGCGCAGGGCATCAAGATCTGCGTCGACACTGTGGTCCAAGCGCATGTGGACGACGAGTTCAAGGGCCGAGTGTTCGTGATCTACGACATCGTCTTCAACATCGCGCTCGTAGCAGCGGCAGTGATCGGCGCGGCGATTCTGCCTGCCAACGGCAAGTCAGTCATGATCATAATAATCATGGCGATCTGCTATCTGCTGATCAGTCTGTGGTTCGCGCGGGCCAGTCGTGGCCTGAGCATGAACGAGGGCACAGAGTCCCTTCGGGCCGCTTCTTGAT
>DATLQP010000237.1:0-3010 GCA_035535155.1 Propionibacteriaceae bacterium | reverse complement strand
CAACCGCTGAGCATTCGAGTCCCGACCGTTGCGTGTCGAGGATGCGCCCTTCTTGTGTGCCATATCGTCGCCTCAGCTCTTGATGTCTGTGACTTTGATCTTGGTATACCGCTGCCGATGGCCCTGGCGTTTGCGGTAACCAGTCTTGTTCTTGAACTTCAGAATGCGAATCTTCGGACCTTTGGTTTCGGCAACCACTTCGGCTGTCACCGATGCCGAGCCGAGCGCCGATGCGTCTGAAGTCACGGCGTCGCCATCGACCAGCAGCAGCGGGGTCATGCTGACTGTGGATCCGACCGCACCGTCAAACCGGTCGACTTCAAGAACGTCGCCGACGGCGACCTTGTGCTGGCGGCCGCCACTTCGCACGATCGCGTACACGCCTGGCCTGCTCTCTCTAGCTGTCTGATTGGGTGTGCAACACAAAAGGTTTGAGGGCACACATCAGCGCACGCCCAAGCGTGCACACCGAGGGTCCAGGGTACGCGGCCGCTCCCAACCGGGTCAAACCGCCGTCGCGCGGCGGAGGGCTGCGCGGGCGCCTTCGGCAGTGATCCAGAGGTCACTTGCCACCGCGACGCATGAGATGCCCCGTTCCCTGAAGCGCTCGGCAAGTTCAGGGGTTCCGGCGAAGCCGCCTACGGTTCGTCCGTACGTCGTCGCGGCCTGCACGATTCGGGTCAGCGGGCTGGACTCCGAGTCGTCATCCAGCAGCGCGGCCACCGTCGTACCCAAGGTGAGCGCGAGATCGTACGGCCCGACGAACAGCTGATCAACACCGTCGACCGCGGCGACCTCCTCCACCGATTGCAGGGCGGCGGCCGACTCGATCATCACGGCGCAGGTTGTGCTGCTGTTGGCCTCTTCGGCCGTAACCGTCGCACCACCCCAGATCCGGCCGAGCTGGCCCCAACTCCGCCCACCGACCGGCGGGTAGAAGGTCGCCGCAACGGCTCGTCGTGCCTCGGCCACGGAATCTATTTGGGGGATGATCACGGCACTGGCGCCCGCGTCGAGCGCGGCACCGATGGCTGCAAAGTCGCAGGAGGAGACCCGCACCACCAGCTCGGTATCCCCCGATGGAAAACTGCGGGCCACCTCGATGATCTCGCTCCGCGAATACCCGCCATGTTGAGCGTCCAGGCATACCCAGTCAAAGCCGAGGCGCGCCAGTCGCGCCACCATCCCTGGACTTGCGTCGTCACACCACACACCGCTGCTCGGCCCACCGAATCCAGTGGGGTTCAGCTCGTCTCCAGTCACCCGCTCATTCTTCCGGTTAGGCGGCGCCCACGTAACAGCCTGCTCAGGCGTCGTTCTCTGCCGCCGCGAGCAGCTCGCGGCGGTGTGCAAGTGTGGTGCGGAGCCGTCCATGACTGGCTCCCAGCTTCATCTCCGCCGCATCTATCCGGTGCCAGGCCGGCATGCCCAGTGGACGAATTCCGCGTTGCGCGAGTAACCGATCCAAATCTCCGGATCGGCCATTGGCCTTCACCGCACCATCGCGGACATCGGCTAGCAATGACGTCACCGTTTCCACCGCGTCGGACTTGTTCGTGCCGATGACACCGGTCGGGCCACGCTTGATCCAGCCCGTGACGTACTCGTCCGGTGAGAATTCGCCGTCGCGGATCACACGCCCTTCTGCGTGTGGCACTCGGCCAGTGCTTTCGTCGAAAGGGATGCCGCTCAGCGGCAGCCCGCGATATCCGACCGAGCGCACCACAAGATCGGCCGGCAACGTCGCATCGTCGCCACGGCCGGCCACGAAGCCGCTGGAATCGATCATGGTCCGCTCGATCTCCACAGCGGTCACTCGGTCATTGCCGATGATTGAGGTCGGCCGGCTCCAGAAGTGAAACGTGATTCGCTTTGGCGCACCGCTGAGCTGACGGGCAGACCATTCCTGCAGCACGACCAGGTTGCGGGCGGCAATCTTGTTCCGGTCCACAACCGCCTGGCTGGAGGGATCCAGTTCGAGGTCTGCTGGGTCGACGATCACGTCCACGTCGGCGATCTGCCCAAGCTCACGAAGCTCCTTGGTCGTGAATGCGGTGTACGCGGGCCCGCGGCGACCCAGCACGTGAACGTCTGTGACGCTGGTGCGAGAAAAGCATTCCAGCACCTCGTCCGCCATGTCCGTATCGGCCAGCTGATCAACCGACTTGATCAAGATCCGCGCCACGTCGAGGGCGACGTTGCCGACACCGACGACGACGGCATGCCGGGAACTAGTGATCAATTTCTCGATGTCGGCCGCCAGAAGATGATCATTGGCGGTCTGATCGATGTCGGGGTAGACATCGGGGTGGATGTCGGGATTGCCGCAATACCACGCCACCAAGTCCGCCGCCGCGATACTTCCCTTCAGCTGCTCACCGGGAATCCCCAGCCGCTTGTCGGTGCCAGCCCCGTACGCGTAAATCACGGCATCGACGGACTCGCGCAGCTCCTCAATGCTGATGTCGGCACCGATGGTCACGTCACCGTAGAAGCGGACACACGACTTCTCCAGCGTGCGCTCCAGAGTGTTGCGGATCGACCGAATGGAGTGATGATCCGGCGCCACGCCGTAGCGCACCAGTCCGAATGGCACCGGGAGCCGCTCGATGACCGCTATCTCCACGGCGACGTCGGTCTGTTGGCTCAGGGCCTCAGCGGCGTAAATGCCAGACGGCCCGGCCCCGATGATGGCGACGACAAGCGGTTCAGGCTGGGACGTGGAAGCGGGGGTGATCAGCTGACCCCCGCTGGCTCGTCCTGCGGCTTGGCCGCATTCTGTTCCTTACCTGCGCTGTCCTTACTTGCGGTGTCCTTGCGCGCGGTGTCCTTGCGTGCGCTGTCCCGACTTGCGGTGTCCTGACTTGCGGTCTCCTTACTTGCGGTGTCCCGACGGCTGCGGCCGCCTCGCCGCGTGCGGGCCGCGGGGCGTTCCTCAGATGCAACCTCGAGGGCGATCGCGGCCGTCGTGTCGGTCGCTGTCTCGCTATCGGTTGCCTTGTCCGAGCCG
>DATLQP010000236.1:0-8122 GCA_035535155.1 Propionibacteriaceae bacterium | reverse complement strand
ATCAAGCCGGCCGGATCCGCGTACCAGCGTGATCTTGTGCTCCTCCAACCAGGGCAGCTGACCTTCGTCGTGCCAATTGCTGGTCATGTAGTCGCGCTGTGCAAAGGCGGCATCGACATCGATCTGACCGGTCACCGCCTCGGCCGCACCGGGCACCCGCCGAGCCGCGGCGACGACATCGCCGGGACGGATCAGCGTCTTGCTGGGTACGCAGCCCCAATAGGAGCATTCACCGCCGACGAGCTCTCGCTCGACGAGCGCAACGCGCAACCCGCCGTCGGCACAGCGCCCCGCGATCACCTCACCGGCCGGGCCAGCACCGACCACGATCACATCGAACTCCTCCATCACACCCTCCTCAGCGTTTGGCCTTCGAAAGCCTTGTCTTTCTACCGCCGCCGAGCGTTACGCCTATCGGCCACACAATTTCGCTACTGCGGTTCGCGTAACGCCCTGACAGTTAGATGAACTACCTGCTAAGACCCCTTTACGCCACCGGGAGCGACCTATGTCCAGTACCGCCATCGCCGACCATGCTCTTCTCTCCGACCGGCATTCCTGCGCCTTGATCGACGCTGAAGGATCCGTCGAATGGCTGGGCTTCCCGCGCTTCGACTCGCCCTCCGTGTTCGGCCGGCTGCTGGGTCCTGACGCCGGACACTGGCGCGTCGCCCCGGCGGGCGAGTGGACGAGCACTCGCCGCTACGTGGATCGGACCTTGGTGCTTGAGACCACGTTCACTACCCGGACCGGCGAGCTGGTGCTCACCGACTTGCTCGCTCTCGGACCCGACAATGGCGGCCATCGGCTCGGTATCGGCGTTCCGCACCTGCTGGTACGCCGGCTCAGCTGCACATCTGGGCAGGTGGAGGTGGACATCTCGTACGCGCCGCGCCCGGAGTACGGGCTGGTCGTACCGCTGCTCGCATTCGTCGACGGCGGCGTAACCGCTCGCGGCGGCGCCGAGTGGCTCGTATTGACCGCACCGCTGAACCTGGAGCTGGATCGCGGCACCGCTCGAGGCCTGCTCACCCTGGACGCCGGCCAGACCGTTCATCTGGCATTGCACCGCTCCACTCTGGAAGAGACGCCCGCGCGTGTCTGGTCGGAGGCTGAACTCGCGGCGATCGTCGACGCCACGGTGGCCGACTGGCGGTCCTGGTCGGATCTGCACCAGGCGTACGACGGGCCGTGGCGTGATCTTGTGCAGACCAGCGGCCGGGTACTGCAGGGCCTGTCATTCAAGCCGAGCGGCGCGATCATCGCCGCCGCTACGACATCCTTACCCGAAGGCATCGGCGGGGAGCGCAACTGGGATTACCGCTATTCCTGGGTGCGCGACGCCAGCTTCACCATGCAGGCGCTCTGGGTGGCCGCGTGTCCCGATGAGGCGAGCGACTTCTTCGCCTTCATGACGACCGCCGCGGCCTCTTCGATCGGGCCCGATACAGGTCTGCAGATCATGTTCGGCGTCGGCGGCGAGCATGACCTCAGCGAGCGCGAACTCGGCCACCTGCCGGGCTGGAAGGACAGCCGACCGGTACGGGTCGGCAACGGCGCCTGGAGCCAGCGGCAGATTGATGTGTACGGGGAGCTGCTCGGCGCTGCCGCGCAGCTGTCGGAGCAGATCGACACCATCGACGAGGACACCCGCAATTTCTTGATCGCCTGCGCCGAAACTGCCGCCACGGAGTGGACCCAGAAGGATCAAGGCATCTGGGAGGTACGCGGCGATCCGCAGCACTTTGTCTACTCCAAGGTCATGTGCTGGGTTGCGTTGGATCGGGCGATAGGGCTGGCCGATCTGCTCCGCGCATCAGATCGGGTTGACCGCTGGAAGCAGCAGCGGGAGGAGATCTGGGAGACCATCACCCGGGACGCCTGGAGTGATGAAGCGGGCGCCTATACCCAGTACGTAGGCTCGACCGCGCTGGACGCCTCCAACTTGATGATGGCTATCGTCGGATTCCTGCCTGCGACCGATCCGCGGATGCTCGCCACGATCAACGCGGTCGAAGAGCGACTCACTGATGATCGCGGTTTGGTCTATCGCTACCGCACCGAGGAAGGGGTCGACGGGCTGGTCGGTGAGGAAGGCACCTTCCTGCTCTGCACGTTCTGGCTGGCACAGGCGCTCGCGCTGGCCGACCAGGTCGAGCGAGCCCGATCGGTCTTCGAGCACGCGGCCGGCTTTGCCAATGATCTTGGACTGCTGGCCGAGGAAGTCGACCCTGCCACTGGAGAGCTGCTCGGCAACTTCCCCCAGGCCTTCAGCCACATCGGCTTGGTCAATGCGGCATGGGCGATCTCCGAAGCCGAGCGGCGGGCCCGGTCCTGATCATGCTTCCGACCCGGGCTGGCCCGCCGCTAGGCTCGCCGGTATCGAGTTCAACGACAACACCGACGCCCAATTGGTGGACCTGCTGCGCGCCGGCGACGCCGATGCCTTCGCCGAGATCGTACGGGCGTGGTCCCCGATGATGCTCCGAGTGGCCCGCACGTACGTGTCGACCGAGGCTAGCGCTCAGGAAGTGGTGCAGGACGCCTGGCTGGCGCTCATTCGTGGTCTCGACCGCTTCGAGGGTCGATCGTCGCTGCGGACCTGGATGCTGGCGATCCTTGGGAACCTCGGCCGCAGCCGCGGCGTACGAGAAGCACGGACCGTGCCGTGGTCATCCCTCGGCCCGACTGAGGACGGTCGCCCGTTGGTTGATCCAGACCGCTTCCGCGGACCCGACTATCGATGGCCTCGACATTGGACTCCAGTGGGCAAGCCGCGACCCTGGCCGCGCTCACCCGAGGAGGAGACCATGGCTGGGGAAGGTCGCAGCCTGCTCGAGGATGGTTTGGCTCAGCTGCCGGAGCGGCAGCGTACGGTGGTGACCTTGCGTGACGTCCACGGGCTGTCTTCCGACGAGGTCTGTTCCATTCTTGGCCTGAGCGCGAGCAACCAACGTGTCCTGCTGCACCGCGCGCGTTCCCGGCTCCGGGGGCACCTCGAGCCGTACTACGCCACCGATGCCTCGGCTGCGGGTGATCGAGGCGTGGGCACATGAACGACGACCGGGCCGCACCCGGCATGACCATCAGCTGTCAGGAAGTCGTCGAACTCGTCACCGACTATCTCGAGGGTGTGCTCGACTCCGACACGGCCGAGGAGGTCGAAGCCCACCTGGGACTCTGCGACGGCTGCAACATCTACGTGGAACAGATGCGGGCCACCATTCGCGCGCTCGGCAGCGTATCGGTGAGCACGCTGAGTCAGGATGCGCAGGCCGACCTCGTACGCGCCTTTCGCGATCTGCACAGGCCGACAGCGTCCCGTTAGTCGGCTTCGCGTAACAGCATGGTTTCTGTGGGTCGCCGCTAGATCTCCATGGGGGCTTGTTGTTGTACTGTTCGGCTCAGCATCAGGACCCGGTGGGGCAGCATTCGGGACTAGGTGAAGACCGGACTGACTGTCGCTCACCGAATGCTCCGGCCCGGCTGGTCGCCCGAATGCGGCCGCGACCGGACTGCCGGAGGTGACGGGTGAGCGACGCTGGCACTTCGCTGCTAGAGGTTAGCGGGCTGGTCAAGGACTACCCGGGCGTACGTGCCCTGGGCGGGATTGACCTGACGGTGACCAGCGGCCAAGTGCACTGCCTCATTGGCCAGAACGGTGCCGGCAAGTCGACGCTTATCAAGTGCGTTTCCGGACTAGTTGAGCCGACGGCGGGTGAGGTTCGGTTCGAAGGCGTGCCTCTACCAGTCGGGGATCCCAACGCGTCGATCGCCCGCGGCATCGCCACCATCTATCAGGAGCTCGATCTCGTCCCGCACCTCTCGGTGGCGCTCAACGTGTTCCTCGGGCATGAACACCGACATGGTCCGCTGCTGAACCAGGGAGCGATGCGCCGCGAAACGAAAGCGTTGCTCGCCCGCCTCGGCGACGAGGGGATCTCTCCGACGGCGCCGGTAACGTCCCTGCGTCCGGCGCAGCAACAGTTGGTCTCAATGGCGCGGGCGCTTTCGCACTCGGTCAAGCTGCTGATCCTCGACGAGCCGTCTGCGGTCCTGGATGACGTCGAGGTGGATGCGCTGTTCGGCGTGGTGCGACGGCTCACCGCCGAAGGAGTCGGAGTCATTTGGATCTCGCACCGGCTCGGGGAGGTGGCCGAACTCGGCGACGTGGTGACGGTGTTGAAGGAGGGCCGGACCGTGGCCACTGAGCTACCACCCGATACGCCGGTTGACACCTTGATCAAACACATGGTTGGCGGGCGGATGGAGGCGTTGTTCCCTGATCGCAGACCGTCCCGCGAGCCGACCGTGCTGGAGGTACGCGGCCTGACCCGGTCTCCCGATGTGCACGAGGCCTCCTTCGATCTGCACGAGGGTGAGATCCTCGGCTTGGCCGGGCTGGTTGGATCGGGCCGCACGGAGCTCGTGCGTACCGTTTACGGACTCGATCCGGCCCAGGCAGGCGAAGTACGCGTTGCCGGTCGCCGCCTTCCGCCCGGCCGGCCCGACCTGGCGATTCGGGCGGGGCTCGGTTTTGCGCCCGAGGAGCGCAAGTCCGAGGGACTGTGGCTGGACTGGAGCATGATCCGCAACACCTCGATCGCCGACCTCAGCCGGTTCCGGCGCGGCCCATTCATCGACCGATCGAGCGAGCGGCGCGAAGCCACTCGCCATCTAAAATCACTGAATACTCAGCCTGACGCCCCTGAACGACCGGCGCGACAGTTCTCCGGTGGCAACCAGCAGAAGGCGGTTCTGGCCCGCTGGCTGTTGCGGTCCTGCAAGGTGCTGTTACTGGACGAACCGACTCGCGGTGTCGACGTCGGCGCCCGATCGGAGATCTACCGGGTGATCGCCGACCTGGCCGCCAACGGAATCGGGATCGTCATGGTGTCCAGTGAGCTCGCCGAGCTGCTCGGGTTCTGTCATCGCGTGCTGGTGTTGCGTGAGGGCCACATTGTCGACGAACTCGACGGTGCGACTAGCACCGAGGAGGACGTCCTGCGGTCGGCCGTCCCGGTTCACCACATAACGAAGGCAGGGTAAGGAAAATGACTGTCGACACATCCACGCTCGACACTCGGGCCCGCCTCCGAGAGATGCCCAAGCAGGAGCTGGTGCTGCCGGTCGTGATCATCGCCCTGATTATCATCGGGATGTTCATCAGACCTGGCGTCTTCCTCACCAGCGACAACCTGCTCAACGTGCTCACGCAGGCGAGCATCACGGGGATCATCGCCATCGGCATGACCTTCGTCATCGCTACCGGAGGCATCGATCTGTCCGTAGGGTCAGTGCTCGCCGCGGCCAGCATCGCCGGAGGGCTGCTGGCGCAGTATGGCTCCTGGATGTTCATGCTCGGCGCGGTCGGCTTCGCGCTGCTCCTCGGTTGCATCAACGGCCTGGCCATCACCTGGGGGAAGGTAGTTCCGTTCATCGCAACCCTGGCGATGTTGACAATTGCCCGCGGCTTGGCGTTGTGGATGTCCGAGAAGACCCCCATCAGCTTGATCGAACTGGGCATCCTGCAATGGTTCGGCAGCGGCCGGGTGCTCGGTGTCCCTGTTCCCGCTCTGATCTTTGTCATTGTCTCTATCGCCGGCTGGGTGCTGCTGAACCGCACGACCTTCGGCCGACGTACGGTCGCAGTCGGCGGCAACCGCAGTGCCGCCCGGATCGCAGGCATCCGCCCAGGACGGATCATCTTCACCGTCTACACGCTCACCGGGCTGTGCGTTGGCATTTCTGCCATCCTGTTGTCGGGCCGGCTGGCCAGCGCCTCCCCGGTCGTCGGCAACCTGGTCGAGTTGGACGCGATCGCAGCGGTGGTCATCGGCGGTACGGCCCTCACTGGCGGCAAGGCCACGGTGACGGGCACCTTTTTCGGCGTCATCACTTTCGGTTTGATCTTCAACCTGTTGAACCTGCTCAATATGCCCACCGAGATCCAAGGGATCGTCAAGGGCCTGCTCATCCTCGTCGCCGTGGCGCTGCAGCGCCGCGACTAGCTCTGTGAAAGAAGCGCCCGACTAGCTCTGCGAAAAGAAAGGAAAGCAGCATGAGGCTCTCACGAATGTTCGTGCTCCCGGTCGCACTTGCGACCGTCGCGCTGACCGCCTGTACCAACGAGGCCCAGCAACCCCAGCCACAGCAGCCGGCTCAATCGCAGGCACCTTCAGGCCAGCAGACCGGCGGCGTGTCCGGTCGCGCTGTCAAGGTTGCATTCAGCGCCCCGGGCGCCGACCACGGCTGGCTGAAGGCGATCACCGACAATGCGCGTACGGAGGCCGACAAGCTGGGAGTCGAGCTGATGCTTTCCGAGGGCACCAATGACTCGGCCGCCCAGGTATCGCAGGTGGAGACGCTCATCAGTCAGAAGCCGGACGTGCTCGTCATCCTTCCCAACGAGGGTGGCCCCCTCACCCCAATCGCGCAGAAGGCCATGCAGGCTGGCATCCCGGTCGTCAACGTCGACCGTGAGTTCTCCAGCCCCACGGCGTACCGGACTTGGATCGGCGGGGACAACTATGGCATCGGCAAGGCTGCTGCCGACTTGATCGCGAACGAGCTGAAATGCCAGGGCAACGTGGCCGAGATTCAAGGCGTGGCCGGCATCTCGGTGACCGAGCTGCGTACCAAGGGCTTCACTGACGGCATCAAGCGGTGCAATGGCGGCATCAAGATCATTGCGAGCCAACCGGCTGACTTCCTGCCCGACAAGGGCTTGCAAGTGATGGAGACCATCTTGCAGGGCAACAAAAAGATCGATGCGGTCTACACCCACGACGACGACATGGCGATGGGCGTGGTTCAGGCCATCAAGGCTGCGAATCGGGAAGATGAAATGTTCGTCACGGGTGCGGGTGGTTCGAAGGACGCGATGAACCTGATCGCGCAGGGCGGTCTGTACCGAGCCACTTTCCTCTACAACCCCTCGATGTCGGGGTCCGCGGTCTCCATTGCCAAGCTGATCGCTGAGCACAAGGGCCTGAGTGAGCTGCTCGAGCCCGAGGTGCCCAGTCGCATCCAGCTGCCCGCCACGACTGTCACGAAGGAGAACGTGGCTTCGGTGCAGAACTTGGGTTACTGAAGGTGTCGCGTGTCCGGCGACTGCGGAGAATGTGCAACACGATGGCGGCCGACCAGCTGAACCCGTAGGTGCCGTGACCGGTGCCGGCGACCGGGTTGAAGTACTCCCGGAGTCCCGAACGGTGTGCCAGCACCAGCAGGTCGTTGTCCAGCTTGGCCGCCAGCTCGACGAAGCCGTGCCGGCGGAGGCCGGTGGCGATCAGCCATGTCGTGTTCATCCAGGTCGGACCCCGCCAATACCTGCTGGCGTCGTACTTGGCCGAGGTCCGGTCATAGCTCGGTACGCCGAACGTTGCGGTTGAGTCAATGCCGAATCGCGGTCCGGTCAGGGCTGTTGCGATCCGCTCCACGATCGTCCGGTCCAGGTCCGGCAGCAGCAGTGGCAGCGCACCGCCCACAGTCACCTCCGGCTGCAGCGTTGCGCTGCGCATGTCGTAGGCCTCGGCCAGCTCAGACCCGGCTGCCCAAAGCTGATCGTGCAAGGCGGTGGTGATGCGCGCGGCGTTGTCCAGGTGCGGAGCTGGATCGAGCTGAAGTCGTCGCACGATCTCCGCCAGAGCCCGCTCCGAGGCGGCCCACAAGGTGTTGAACAGCGGATCCACCACCGCGAACTCGGCCTCGTCATGGGCCCAGGCGTCGTCATAGCCATGGTCGCGGTAGGCCAGGGCAAGCCGTATGTAGCGGGCGTAGTCGCTGTCCGTCGGACGCTCATGCTTCCCAGCATGATCAAGATCGCGCCGCGTATACCGGTCGAACAGCGATAGGTCAGCCGGTACGGCCGCCAGCGGAGCGTCCCAGGACGGGCAGTTGTCCAAGCCCGATTCCCAGGGATGGAGGATGAAGGCCAGCCCGGTTCGGGGATCGATGCGACGCCGCGCGACATAGTCGTTTTGCGCCTTCAGCAGCGGATAGATGCGTGCCGCAAATCCGGCCGGATCGGGCAACTGGTCCAGCATCGCCAGCGCGGCAGAGGCGTGCACCGGAGGCTGAATGATGCCCGACGTTGCCACCGGCGGCGAGCCGGCGACCT
>DATLQP010000235.1:0-3713 GCA_035535155.1 Propionibacteriaceae bacterium | reverse complement strand
GGTTCGTACTCGTAAGCAGTCTCAGCCTCGCGAATCGAGATCGATTCGACGATCGAGGTGCGGAGATCCCTGACCTTGTCCAGAATCGCGTCTGCGCTGACCACGCCGGCATAGCGCCGGGTGTCGGCCGTCACGGCGACGGCAAGCCCGTAGGGCGAGGTCAGCGCGGAATCCAAGGCCCCGCGAAGCGAATCCGTCTCAGGGCTGAAGGTCGCGCCGAGCGGGAAGACTTGACCCAGCCGCTCCGAATCCGCCCAGCCGACTGGCCGGGCGTCGCCGTCGACGACCAGTATCGGCTCGGGTCCGCTCGCGGTCTCCACGTCGCGCACCACTTTGACTCGGTCTAAGTTGAGCACACTCGCAGGCTGAAATGACAGGGACCGGAAACCGCGGTCACGACCGACGAATCCCTCCACAAATGCGTCGGCGGGCTCATCGAGCACCTGCTGCGGCGTACCCACCTGCGCGAGATGGCCACCGACCCGCATGATGGCGACCCGGTCGCCCAGCTTGATGGCCTCGTCGATGTCATGGGTGATCATGATGATCGTCTTGCTCAGCTCACGTTGCAGCCCCAGGAAGAACTCATGCAGCTCGCTGCGAACGACCGGATCCACCGCAGAGAACGGCTCATCCATGAGCATCACCAGGGGGTCGGCCGCGAGAGCGCGGGCCACGCCCACCCGTTGCTGTTGGCCGCCGGACAGCTGCACCGGATAGCGCTCTGCGAGCTTCCGCTCCAAACCGACGCTGTCCAGCAGCTCGAGCGCCCGCTTCTCGGTCTTCTTCTTGGACCAGTGGAGGAGGGAGGGAACGGTACCGATGTTGTCGAGCACGGTGCGGTGCGGGAACAATCCGCCACTTTGAATGACGTAGCCCATCTGGCGGCGCAATGTGGTCTTGCGCTTGGAGCGAAGCGGCGTGCCGTCCCAAGTGATACGACCAGTCGTCGGCTCCAGCATGCGGTTGACCATGCGTAGCGTCGTGGTCTTACCGCAGCCGGAGGGGCCGACAATCACCGTGATTTCGTCGGACGGCACGGTGAGAGTGAGGTCGACGACGGCAGCCGTGCCATCTCGGTATGTCTTGCCGACTGACTCGAACTCAATCACGCTCAAACTCCACAGGTCTCGTCTGGCGGCTCTCGATAGCCTTCGTGCCTTGAGTGTCTTTAGGGCCTTCAGGGTCTTCAGCGGCCTTGGGTGGCCGGCGCCATTGACTGCCTATCGGGGACCGCCGCGTACGGAGGACACAACGACCCTAGTCGCCAGCGCTGACAATACGGGTACTCACCGCGGCGTGCCCCGGTTACGTGTGCATTGCGTGCGCAGTACCCAGTTCGTCGCGATATAGCCTCCACTCGAGCGCTCATTCCTCCTACGCCGCACCGCTGACCTGGACTGCGTAGGCTGATTGGCGCATTGACCTCGAAGAGGAGTCGCACGTGAAAATCGCCGCGATCGTCGTGGCGTTGGCCGTCTCGATCGTCGGTGTTGTGCTGTTTGTTCGTGGCGTGGCATCGATCGTCGGCGTCGTCAAGCTCGGCAAACCGGCTCCGGGCCGAGGGGATCATCGCGGTCAGCGGTGGCGACACATGCTCGCCGAAACCCTCGGACATACCCGGATGCTGCAGTGGACCAGTGTTGGGGCGGCGCACTGGTTTGTCTTCATTGCCTTCGGTGCCCTGTTCTTCACCCTGATCACCGCGTACGGGCAACTCTTCGATCCGCGTTTCACGCTCCCGATCATTGGGCACTGGCCACCGTACGAGTGGGCTAGTGAGATCATCGCCTGGGCGGGACTGATCTCGATCAGCTTCCTGATCATCGTCCGGCTGCTGCTCACCGGTCGTGGTCGAGAATCTCGGTTCTTCGGCTCACGATCCTGGCAGGCCTTCTACGTCGAGCTGACCATCCTCGGCATCGTGTTGTGCGTCCTCGCGTTGCATGCCATGGAATATCGGCTGCTAGGCGCGGAAACCTCGCTGCTGCATTTCCCGCTGACCTGGTTCCTGCTTCCGGGCGGGCTTTCCCCCGCGGCGCTGGGAACGGGAATCGTGATCATTGCCGCGATAAAGATCATCATCTCGATGGCGTGGTTCATCGTCATCGGGCTCAACACCACGATGGGCGTCGCGTGGCATCGATTCACCAGTTGGCCGAACATCTGGTTCAAGCGAGAGGCGTCGGGAAAGCCGGCGCTCGGAGCTCTCCAGCCGATCATGATCGACAGCAAACCGCTCGATTTCGCCGACATCGAGGAACTGGACGAGAACACCTCGCTGGGTGTGGGCAAGGTCGAGGACTTCACCTGGAAGGGATTGCTCGACTTCACATCGTGCACCGAGTGCGGTCGTTGCCAGTCCCAGTGCCCAGCCTGGAACACTGGCAAGCCACTGTCACCCAAGTTGTTGATCATGGATCTGCGCGAGCACGGGTACGCGAAAGCCCCGTACTTGCAAGCGGCCGAGACGGCACGCGACTCGCTGCCCGAACCGACTCGGATGGAGGCGGCTAGACCGCTGATCGGTCCCATCGAGGTGCGTGACGGTGTGCCTGGCGTTATTGACCCCGACGTGCTCTGGTCGTGCACCACGTGTGGTGCGTGCGTCCAGCAGTGTCCCGTGGACATCGAACATGTCGATCACATTCTCGACATGCGCCGTTTCGAGGTCATGATGTCTGCGGAGTTCCCGACCGAGCTCAACGGAATGTTCAAAGGCTTGGAAAACAAGGGAAATCCATGGAACATGAGCCCGCGCGGGCGGATGGACTGGGCCAGGGACCTTCCCTTTTCGGTGCCTGTGGTCGGCGAGGATGTCGAAGACCTCAGCGAGGTCGAGTACCTCTTCTGGGTGGGGTGCGCGGGCGCCTTCGAGGATCGGGCCAAGAAAACTACCCGTGCGGTCGCGGAATTGCTGCACCTCGCTGGCGTGAGCTACGCCGTGCTGGGCAACGGCGAAACTTGCACCGGTGACCCCGCCCGACGCGCGGGGAACGAGTTCGTCTTTCAGCAGTTAGCGCTGCAGAACGCCGAGACTTTGCAGGAGGCGAAGGCGACCAAGATCGTCGTCAGCTGCGCACACTGCCTGAATGCGTTGAAGAACGAGTACCCGCAGCTTGGTGTTCACTGCGAAGTCGTGCACCACACGCAGTTGCTCAATCGGCTGGTACGCGACGGTCGGCTGACGCCGGTTGCGTCGCCGGAGGGTTCGGTTGCCGGCCGGACGATCACGTACCACGACCCGTGCTATCTCGGGCGACACAACGAGATCTACGATCCGCCGCGCGATCTCCTTGGCTCACTGCCTGGCGCGACCATCGCCGAAATGCCGCGGACGCGGGAGCGTTCGTTTTGCTGCGGCGCCGGCGGAGCGCGGATGTGGATGGAGGAGCGGCTGGGGACTCGGATCAACACGAACCGGACCGAGGAGGCACTGCGAACCCTCGCTGCCTCGGCAAGCAACGGCCACGATGCGATTGCTACCGGATGTCCGTTCTGTCGAGTGATGTTGACCGACGGGTTGACCGAGAAGCAATCCGCCGGAGCCGCGCCGGAGAGCACCGAAGTGCTCGATGTCGCCCAACTTCTCCTCGAGGCGGTCAAGCGTGACGTCTAGTCCTACTTGATTTGACGTCACAATGACGTCATATTGGTGTCATGGAACTTTCACCGTATGTCGAGTCGGTCCGGGCGGGCGTTGTCAACGCGTC
>DATLQP010000234.1:0-5735 GCA_035535155.1 Propionibacteriaceae bacterium | reverse complement strand
GCTGAAGGCCGGCCCAGCGGACCTCGGGTAGGGAAAACCCCACGTCAAAGTGGCCCGATAGCCTGATGGTGGCTTCGCCGCCGATCAAGGAATGTAGGCGGTATGAATGATTCGTACGTCCGTGTTGAACCCGCCGACGAGGTACTTGATCTTTATGACGTGCTCCCCGAGCGCGTGGAAACCCCACTCGAGCCGTCGCGCCCCACAGAGGATGATCCCGTGACGTCCATGATCAAAGGCACCGGCCGAAATTTCGCTGCGATCATGGGAATGTTTGCGCTAGCGGTCACTGCTTTTGTGGCCTGCACTGCCCTGTTCAGTGTCGGGCTGGGCCTGCTGGTACTGGTCGTAGGGTTGTTCATCCTGGTCGGCTGCCTTATCGTCGCGGGCTGGTCCTCGCGGATGACGATGGCGCTGCTCGACTACGCCGGCATCACGCTGCCGCGTACCCGCTATCCCACAGCTGGACCAGGCTTCCGAGGCAAGCTGCGGCGGCTGGCGTACGCCCAGTCCTGGCGCGATCTGCTACACGTCCTGGTCAACTTCATCCTCAGCATCATCACGTTCTCACTCGCACTGACCTGGGTCTTTGGCGGGCTCGGTGGGGTGACCTATTGGTTCTGGAGCCAGTGGCTGCCGCAGCCGAACGAGGGCCTGCCAGCCCTACTGGGCTATCCGGGCCGCTTCGCGGAGATCACCTTCAACAGCGTGCTCGGCGCGATGCTCCTGCTGAGCACGCCACTGATGTTGCGCGGACTGATCAAGTTGCATGGCGCGGTCGGCTACGCACTGCTGGTCGATGAGACACCGGCTCTGCGTCAGCAGGTGAGCGAGCTGACGCAAAGCCGTACCGCCGCTGGCGAGGCTGAGGTGCACACGCTGCGCCGGCTCGAGCGTGACCTGCATGACGGTCCACAGCAACGACTGGTCAGACTCGGCATGGATCTCTCCGCGGCGCAGCGTCGACTCGACGACGACCCAGTTCGGGCTCGCGCCCTACTCGACGAGGCCATGAGGCAGTCACAGGACGCGCTGGCCGAGATCCGTACGCTGTCCCGCGGCATCGCTCCGCCCATCCTGGCCGAGCAGGGTCTGCCCGCAGCGATCACTGCGCTGGCGGCCCGGGGCACCATTCCCACCTCGGTCCAGGTCGATGACGTACAGCTGTCCGATGCGGCGCAAAATGCGGCCTACTTCGTCGTGGCCGAAGCCCTGGCCAACATGTCGAAGCACAGTCAGGCTGGCTCCGCCTCCGTAGAGGTGCTTGGGGTGGGAGCGCTCGCGGTGATCAACATCACCGATAATGGTGTCGGCGGCGCCTCGCTAGCCAAGGGTCACGGCCTGTCCGGCCTCGCCGACCGGCTGGCCGGCGTGGACGGCACGCTGACCCTCTCTTCGCCCGTAGGTGGACCAACTCTGCTCACCGCGACGATTCCACAGCGGCCATAACCACGACTCGTTCAGAGCGGGCACCGGGTGTGAAAGCCTGGTGCCCGTGCGTGTGGTGGTGGCCGATGACTCCGTGCTGCTCCGGGAGGGCCTGGTCCGGCTGCTGACTGAAGTCGACACCGATGTCGTGGCCGCGGTCGACGACGCTCCCAGCTTCCTCCGAGCTGTCGCGGAGCATCGGCCAGATGTCGCCATTGTCGATGTGCGGATGCCGCCGGGCATGACCGATGACGGGTTGCGGGCGGCCGTCGAGGCTAGGGCCTCGCAGCCCGACCTGGGGATCTTGATGCTCTCGGCGTACGTCGAACTCTCCTACGCCGACGTCTTGCTGTCCGACGGCCGGGGTCGGGTTGGCTACCTGCTCAAGGACCGAGTCGCCTCGCTCGACACCTTGGTTGACGCGCTGCGAACGATCTCGGCCGGTGGAACCGTTCTCGACCCCGAGGTCGTCGCGCAACTCCTGGTGGCGCGGCGCCACACCGACCCGCTGGGCAAGCTGAGCAACCGGGAGCGGGAAGTTCTCGCGCTGATGGCCGAGGGACGCAGCAATGCCGCCATCGCCCAACGTCTCGTGGTCACCGGCGGTGCGGTCGAGAAGCACGTGTCCAACATCTTTGCCAAGATCAACTTGCCGGACGTCGGCTCAGACAACCGCCGTGTTCTCGCCGTCCTCGCCTGGCTCCGATCACGCTGACAAGTGGGCGGGCGTGGCCAGGCGTTACTGTGGCGAGCATGGCCACGGAGCGCATTGAGCTGGAGGTCGGAGACCGGGTCGTCAAGATCAGCAATCCCGGCCGGGTCTATTTCTCGGCCCGCGGGGAGACCAAACTTGATCTTGCTCGCTACTACCTCTCGGTTGCCGATGGCATTGTCAATGCGCTGTACCACCGGCCCTGCATGCTGCACCGCTTTCCCGATGGCGTCGACGGTGAGAAGGTGCATCAGAAGCGGCTGCCGCACGGCGCGCCACCGTGGATCGAGACCGTGCGGGTGCACTTCCCACGCTTCAATCGAGATGCCGACGAGCTGTGTGTCACCCATCCAGCGGACGTGATCTGGGCTGTGCAGATGTCGACGGTTGAATTCCACCCGTGGAACTCCCGGCGCGACGATGTCGAGTCTCCCGACGAGTGGCGAATTGATCTTGACCCGATGCCCGTCGCCACCTATGGCGACGTACGCCGGGTCTCGGTGATCGTGCAGGAACTGCTGAACGAGCTGGGCGCCGTGGGATACCCCAAGACCTCCGGCGGCAAGGGCCTGCACATCTACGTACGGATCGTTCCCGATCATGGGCACCCTGACGTACGCCGGGCCGCCTGGGCCTTTGCGCGCGAGGTGGAGCGGCGTGCCGGCGATCTGGTGGACCTCACGTGGTGGCGTAAAGATCGTGATCCCGGCTCGGTCTTCGTGGATTACAACCAGAACGCTCGCGACCACACGATTGCCAGCGCCTACTCCGTACGCGGCACCCCCGAGGGCATCGTCTCGGCGCCCCTCCACTGGGACGAGATCGCCGAGGCGAACCCGAAGGACTTCACGATCGCCACCATGCCGGTCCGATACGCCGCGGTCGGCGATCTTCACGCCGACATCGATGATCACGTCTATCGGCTCGACGAGCTCCTGGAATGGGCAGATCGAGACGAGCGCGACAACAAGGCCGTATCCAATGGCATTGGGCCCGATGGCATGGGGCCGCCCGATCCCGACTGACGCCCGTCTGAAAGTGCTAGGCCAGTCCCTTGCCCTTCAGCCACTCGCCGGCGACCTGAGCAGGATCCTGCCGTTCGCTGTCAACCTTCTTGTCGAGTTGGACAAGATCTTCAGTCGTCAGTGCCGATTGCACAGCGTCCAAGGCCGCGACAGCATTTGCGTTGTCGGCAACGTCAGAGCGAACCAGCGGTATGACGTTCTGCGGAAGGATCATCGACTGCGGATCTTCGAGCTGAACGTAGCCCTTCTCCGAGATCACCGCATCGGTGGTGAAGAAGGTTGCCACCTGAATCTTGTTGGAGTCCAGGTCGCTGATCTTGGGCGGGTACTTGGCGTAGGGGACGAAGGACTTGAACTTGGCACCGTAGATCTTCTCCAGCCCTGGAGGTCCGTACGCCCGCTTCTCCAGCTCCGGCGGCCCGCCTAGCGTTGAGGTGCTGGCGATCTTCTTCAGATCCTCAAGCGAGGTGATCCCGCTCTTGGCCGAGAAGTCCTTCGTGACGACGTAGACATCTTGATCAACAGCGGGTGACGCCTTCAGCACCTTGATGCCAGGTGGCAGCACGGCCGGCAGCGACTTCTCGACTTCCTCGGCGGTGGTTGCTGTCGCGTTTGCATCGAAGTTGAGCAGCAGGTTGCCGGTGTATTCGGGTACGGCCGAGATCGAGCCATCCTGCAGCGCCTTGGTGTAGATCTCGCGCGATCCAATGCCGAGCTTCGTCGATGATTCGACACCCTTTGCCTTCAGGGCTTGAGAGTAAATCTCGGCCAGGATCTTCGATTCGGTGAAGTCAGCAGAGCCGACCACGACAGGTGCACCCTGCGCACCCGTTGCCGAGCCCGACTGGGACGGCTGAGGTGAGCTGGCGTCGCTGAGCGGATTGCTGTTGCCGCCGCATGCGGTAAGCAGCAGGCCAGCAATGCCGAGGCCGACCCCGAGAAGTGATTTTTTGATCTTCATTCGTGGACTCTCTCCAATCGCTGCCGGACAAACTCGACTATCCGACGAGGTTATGTGGGGATTACGCTGGCTGGCTGACTGTCTCGCCTCTCGGGCTGGTTTGACGGCCGCGGCGCCCTCGACGCCCTGGATTCGCATGACGGCTGGCGAGCCATCCAAGTCCACCCAGCAAGATATCCAGGACAACGGCGAGCGCCGCGACCATGAAGGCGCCCGCAAACATTTCGGCGTAGTTACGGGTCGCGTTGCCCGTGATCAACAGCCGGCCAAGGCCCTCACCCGAGCTATAGGCAGCGACCGTCGCCGTAGCGACGACCTGCAAGGTGGCACTCCGAAGCCCAGAGATCACCAGCGGCAGGGCCAGCGGCCATTCAACCTTGGACACGATCTGCCGCGCCGACATGCCGAGCGCACGCGCCGCGTGCACCGCCTCATGATCAGCACCCTGAATGCCGGTCGCTGTAGCGGTCAGGATGGGTGGCAGCGCGAGCACGGCCAAGACGCCGATGATCGGTCCCACTCCGGTGCCCAGCAGCAGCACCACAAGAACCAGCAGACCCAGGGTAGGAACGGCCCGAGCGGCATTGCTGACGCCGATGACCAGAAACGAGCCACGACCCGTGTGACCGATGAAAATGCCCAGCGGAATCGCAATGGCGGCGGCGATCGCCACCGACGCCGCGGTATAGGCGAGGTGTTGCAGGAGCAGGTTCCAGATCCCGGCGGGGCCTTGCCAGTTAGCCGGATCAGTCAGATAGGAGAATATGTTCATGCCGTCTGCCGCTTCCTGAACCAGGGCAGCGTGCCCCGCTGCATAAGCAAAATCAGAGCGTCGGCCGCAAGAGCCAATGCCAGCATCAACACCAGGCCCACGATGATCGGCGTGTAGAAGAAGCTTCCAAAACCAAGATCGAAGAGCTTGCCCAGCGCCCCGCTGCCGATAAGGACGGCAACGCTCACCAAGGCGATATTCGACACGGTCACGACGCGCAGACCGGAGTAAATCACCGGCATGGCCAGCGGCAGCTCAACCCGGACCAGCCGACGGAGCCAGCCATAACCGACGGCCGATGCCGACTCTTTTACCGAGGCTGGCACAGAACGCAGGCCGTCCACGACGCTCCGCACCAGTAGCGCAATCGAATAGATCGACAGCGCCGCAACGATATTGACCGGATTGAGGATCTTCGTGCCAAGGATCAACGGCATCATCACGAAGAGAGCCAGAGATGGAATGGAATAGATGACACCGAGAAAGGCCAAGATCACATTGGCCACCCGCTTGGTCTTGAAGACGAGAAAGCCGAGGGGCAATGAGATGACGAGGGCGACCAGGACAGGCAGCACGGAGAGGATGATGTGCTCAACCAGCAAGTTGCCGATCATCGACAGATTGCGTTGAATCCAGGCCCAGTCGAGGTTCACTGCAGTATGCCCGAACCACGGCGGTAGTGAGCCTCGCCGTTGGCTTCCTGGCCCTCCCGATGCCCGTCGGCGGTTGGGTGATCCTCGCCGGGCGCCGTCTCGCCTGGTTCGGACTCCTCGCTGATCGACTCTGGCTGCTCGATGCTGATGGTGTCGTCGGCATGCTCCTTCGACACATCTCCAG